>JASHOL010000242.1 GCA_030041135.1 Streptosporangiaceae bacterium
GTGCGTGCGGCGACGGTCACGCCGCCGATCGCGTAGTAGCGGGTGCCGGTGACCGTTTCGGTCGAGGTGTCCTCGGTCAGCTGTTCATCCGGCAGGTAGAGGGTGACGCTGCCCGGGTCGGACTGCAGCAGCAGGTTGCCGTCGGCGTCGTAGACGTAGGAGGTAGTGCCGGGGTCGGGGCCGCCGGTGCTGGCGACCGAGGCGAGCTGGCCGGCGTCGTTCCAGTCCAGGGTCTGAGTATCGGACGCGGCGGTGATGCCGGTGGTGTCACCGTCCGCGTCGTAGGCGTAGCTCGTGGTCGAGGTCCCTGACGACCCTGAAACTTGCTGGGAGGTGACCGCGTGCGGCCGCGCGGATCCCGCCCCAGGGTAGCTGTCGGTGATGGTGGTCGCCGTCCCGGACGCGGGGGTGGAGATTTCCGAGGTGAGGTCGTTCTCGTCGTTGTAGTTGTACTGCTCCCAGTACGGGGCGGCGGCGCCGGACTCGGCGGACTGCGACGGCCCGGACGAGCAGCCGGCGCTGCCCTGTGACCAGGCCTGGCTGAGCCGGCCGAGGTAATCGTAGTCGAAGCACTCCACCTGCGCCGGGCCGTCGGAGGGGGTGTCGGACTCGGAGGTGATGAGCCCGTCGTTGTCGTAGGTGTAGCCGGTGTCATCCACCGTCACCGGGCTGGTTCCCATCTGCACTTCGGCGTTGGTCAGCTGGCCCGTGACCAGGCTGTAGCTGTCGTACAGCCAGGCCGGCTCGGTGCTGGTGCCGAACGTGTACTCCTGCGGCTGGCCGAGCTCGGTGTAGGACAGCGAAGCCACGTAGTCAAATGCCGGCGAGGACGCTTCCAGGCTGATCGGCTCGTTGGCGGTGTTGTAGCCGGTATCCACGGTCTCATCGGGCAGCCCGCCGGCGGCGGTGTCCACGTAGGAGGTCTGCAGGTCGGCGTAGGTGCTGTAATAGTCCGACTGCTTGTACGTGCCGGACAGGGGCCCGGCCGAGATCGATACCTCGGTCCCCGCGGGCAGCCCGTAGGAGTTGTATCCGGTCACCGCTTCGGTGTAGCTGGTGCCGCTCGTCCCCCCGGATCCGTACGACGCGGACGAAGTCAGCTGGCCCTTGGCCAGGGTGTCGTAGGTCCACGAGGCCAGCTCGTCGGAGCCGCTCTCGGCAGCGCCGCCGGTGGTGTCGTACTCGGCGATCTTGCGGTCGTCCTTGTCGTAGGCGTAGCTGATCGTCTTGCCGCGCGCGTCGGTCACGCTGAGCAGGTTTCCGTCCGGGTCATAGGTGCTGGTCGAGGTCCCGGCGTCGGGATCGGTAGCGGATGTCTCGTCCCCGGCCAGGTTGTAGCTGTACGACCACTGGTTGCCCGCGTCATCGGTGATCGTGGCGAGTTGCTGAGCCGGGGTGTAGGTATAAGCGGTCTGGTCCCAGCCCGAGGAGCCGGTCTCCGAGCCCGATCCAGGCGCGGGCGGGGACGAAGGCGGCGTGGCTGAGTGGTACTGGTAGAGGTAGCTGGTCAGCCCGTCACCGTTGGTGTACGTGGTCTGGGCCGTGCCGCCGGCCGGCGGGGTGACGGTGGTGTAGTCGCCGCCGTAGCTGGAGTCGGTCTCCCACTGCTCGTTGGCGTAGCTGTAGAGGATCTGCCGGGTGACCCGGCCGTCGCCGTCGTAGACGTAGCCGGTCTGCGATGGCACGTCGTTGTCGGTGGCTTCGATCAGCGTGTCCGAGATGCAGGTGCTGGAGGACGGGCAAGTGGTGTAGTAGGGGTTGGAGACGGTGACCGGCCAGCCGTCGGAGTTGTAGTAGGTGTCGGTGACATCCACGCCGCCCGCAGCGGTTTCCGTCTGCGTCTCGACCTGGCGGCCCAGCGAGTCGTACAGCGTTTCCGACGGCAGGTAGGTGCCGGAGTCGTTGATGGTGTTCGTGATCACGGCCGACGGCTCGGTGGCCGACACGTCGTAGCTGAACGTCTTGTCAGCCGGGCCGCTGGTGGAGTGGCCAGGCGTCCACACCGCGGTCAGGCGGCCGAGCGCATCGTAGGTCTCGGTCGTCACCCAGCCGGCCGGGCTCGTCATCGTCAGCGGCAGGTCGCGGGCCGGGTCATAGGTCGTCGTGGTGACCAGGCCCATCGGGTCGGTCACCGTCTCGGAGGTCGGCTCCGCGCCGGTCGCCGGCGTGTAAGACGTTGTGGTGGTGTTCCCGTCGGCGTCGGTGGCGGTCAGCACCCGGCCGTACTCGTCGTAGGTGTCCTGTGACTGCGTGGTGAATTCCTCCGTGGTGCCGCTGTACGAAGTGGCCTTCTGGGTCATGGTCACGTTGCCGGCCGACGGGGCGGCGCCCAGCGTGGTGGACCCGTCGTAGTAGTAGCGGGTATCGGATACCAGTTCTGCCTTCGTCGGGGTGCCCGAGATCGGGCAGTCGGATGGGGGCACGTTGGTGACGATCACCTCGGCGGGCAGGTCGATCAGGTTCGTGGCGGTGTTCGCGGCGTAGCTGGTCTGCGTGCAGGTGTCCTCGCCCGCGTCGCCCGCCACCCCGTCGTCAGACAGGTCAGGAACATCGCTCTCCGACGTGACCCGGCCATCGGAGTCGTAAGAGTAGGCGACCTCGGCTTCCCGGTAGCCGCCAGAAGCCAGCGCGGTGAACGTCTGCGTTTCCGCGGTCCCGGTCATGAACGCCTGCAGGCTCGGCAGCGGCGAGGGCTGCGACTGCGTCGCGGTCGCCGCCGATGTCCACGGCGTGGTGACCGTGTCGGTCACGATCGCCCCGCCCGCGCCGTCGTAGACAGTGTCCTCGAAGTTCATGCCCGCGAACTGGTCAGAGTCGGTCACGGTCACGCCGCCGACATTGCTGGTCAGCGACACCGACGAGGTGCTGCCGCTCGACTGGTAGTCGCCGTTCATGCCCTGGAAGTACGTGTCGGTGGTTTCAGTGACCGGGTCAGGCGAGGTGCCGGTCTCGGTCGTCACCTTGCGGAATCCGCGCCACTGGTCCCAGGTCCGCTCGTCCGACCGGGTCAGCGTGTCATCGTCGTAGTGCCAGGCCGCGCCCGAGTAGGTGTAACTGGTGATGACCGGCGTGGCGCCGCCGACAGTGTTCTGCTCGGTGACGCTGGTGACCACGTACTTGTTGAACCAGTCCTCGACCGGGCTGCTGGCGCCGGGCGGGGTCCAGTAGTCCGGGTAGCATTCCGTCGTGTTGTCGTCGGGGGCCGGGAAATTCCCCGATGTGCACGACGAGGGCGGGGTGTCGTAGCTAACCGTGGTGACCCCGCCGGTCTCGTCCGTGATCTGCTCGATCCGGAACCGGTCGATGATCGAGTACCCGTCGCTCAGGTCGGCCGCGGTCTCCACCCGGTTCGGCAGGCCGGAACAATCGTCTGCGGGGGTGCTGGAAGTACAGCCGTAGAAGCTGACTGGCGGCAGGGCGATGTCGGAGCCGCCGTCCTCGCCGGTGCGCGTGATCGACTCCAGCCACATCGGCGGCGCCGCCGAGCCGTCGCCGGTCGCCGGGAAGTCTTGCGCCAGCGCATACGAGTCCACCGGCTCCAGCGTGGAGCCCTCCAGCGTCTCGGTCGCGATGGTGGTGAGCTGGTACTCGATCCAGAAGGTCGGCGAGATCACGTCGCAGGCCGCGCCGGATGAGCACGCCAGGTCCCCCGTGCTGGTGCTCGTGGGCACGTCCGTGCGGCTGGTCCCGGTGGTGAAGGTCACCTCGGCGGCCGGGGTCACCCCGTACACGCTGCCCGCGCGCAGCCCGTACTCGATCTTGGTCAGTGCACCGCCCTGGATGTAGGAGGCGGTCGCGGTGGTGCCGTTGTCGGCGGCGTAGTAGTTGGTCTCGGTCTTGTAGAAAAACGCCATCGCGTCACCCTCGGAATCGGTGACGTAGTCCAGGTTCCACCGCCAGGCCTGCTTGCAGTGCGAGTCAGGGAACGTCGCGTTGTAGCACGGCTGCCCGGACACGGTCGCATACACCGGGACCGTCCACGCGCTGTTCGTGGTGGCATCGCCTGACGCATAGCCGGGCAGCTCGTTCAGCCCGAAGTAGTAGCTGGTCCCGTCGGGGTCGGTGACCACCCAGTAGTCATCATCGTGGGTGCCGTTGCTGCCAGAACCCGTCTCGTAAGTGATCTCGTCTCCGTTGTCGGCCTCGGCGTGCCAGCCATTCGTCGGGTCGTCCACCAGCGTGGTGGTGACACCCCCGAGCGAGAGCGTGGTCACGTCGTTACTTGACCAGCACAGGTCACCGGTCTGCGTCGACCCGGCCGGGTTCTGCTCGCACGACTGGTAGTCCCGCTCGATGAAGCCAGGCTCGTAGTCCCAGCCGTCCCCGATCCAGGACGCCTGGTCGTTGGTCGAGGAGGTCAGCCCGTCGACCATCTGGGAGTTGTAGTCGAGGCTGACCTGAGGTGCCAGCCCGCCGGGAACCGGCGGGACATTGATCGGATACGAATACGTGAACGCTCCGCTCGACCCGCCCTCGCTCCACGTCCCCGCCTCCGACAGCGGCGTCGCGGCGTAACTCCCGGCCGATCCCGACGGCGAGGTCGTGGCCGCGAGCACCACCACCAGCGAGTCAGGCCCGGACAGTGCCGCCTGGGTGCCTGCCGCCAGCCGGCCGGCCTGCCCGGCCGCGGGCGGCAGCGTGACGTCGGCGCCGAGCCGGTAGCTGCGCACGTCGTCGGCCGACGCCAGCGGCGTCTGCCGGCGGCACGCGGGCACGCTCGGCGTGGTCAGCGCGCAGCCTGGCAGCTCCACCAGATGCAGCCGGTCGGCAAACCCGGCGCCATCGGCAAACGCGAAGCCCGAGTAATCCAGGCTCACGTGCACCGCAGTCGTCCCGGCGTTCGCCGCGGTACCGGTGACGCTGAAGACTACCCCGCTGACCCCGAGGGCCGCGGCGGCCTTCCTGCTGGCCATGGCCACGCGCACTTGGCCGGGAACGGGCGCCGTAGCCGCTGCTCGCTCGCCGCCCGGCGTGGCCGGGACGGCCGGTCCCACCCACACCGGCAGCGACCCGGCCCGCGCCGAACCAGCCGACGGTGCGGCCACGACCTCGTTGCCCGGGCCGGAGCGCAGGGCACGCTGGTCGGCCAGCGCCGCGCTGGTCCGCGCCTGGCTATCCTGGCTCGCTGCCGTCAGCAGCGCTGCCGTTGCCGCGCCCTGGGCGGGCCAGGTCAGCTTCGGCGCATGCCAGGCATGCATCGCCGGCACCTTGACCCGGTGCGATGGCACGACATGCACCGGCACCGGCCGCTGTGCGGGCACCGGCCGTGGCTGGGCCGGCGTGATGTGCGGCGCCGTTGGCGACGCCGCCACGGCGCTCAGCGCCGGCACGAGCACGATAGCTAAGCCGCCAGCGGCGGCGTGCCGCCAGATCCGCGCGGGCCGGCTGGCCGGCATCGGCTTCCAGGTCATGTCTGCGCCCCTTAGTGCGGCCGCGTGGTGGCGGCGGTCGGCGGCAAGTCAGGATCCGCGGTGCCCGCGGGCGGCGCTGGCGCCGCCCGCGGAAACCGTCTCGCGTCAGGTCGGCGGCGCCGGGTAGCTGTTCGGCCCGAAGCAGCCGGTCGCGGCCACGGCCGGGGCGAGCTTCGCGTACCCCCCGGACGCACCCAGAGTGAGGTTCACGTCGTCGGACGTGCCGTACCCGGCGGCCAGCACCTCCGGGCTGGCGCTGGTATTCGCGCTGACTGCGGCGTCGAACAGGGCCGGGCAGTTCTGCGCGTCGCCGCCGCCGTCGACGAAGTCGTTGACGTCACGCCGCCCGGATTCGGTCGCCGTGTTGCACGAGTCTCCGACGGTCGCGTTCGTGTAGCCTCCGCACGGAGTCAGGTCAGCCGTTATCACGTTGATGCCGAACGCGGTCAGCTGGCTTTCCAGCACGCTGTAGGCGTTCTCCAGGTTCTGCTGCACGGCCAGCGAGCCGTCCTGGAGCAGGACGTCTTCCAGTCCCTCATCGATGACGACCGTGCCCACGTCGGGCTCAGCCAGCACGTCGCGGTCCAGCCGGCCGAGCAGGCTGATCCCGCCGGAGGAGGTCCCGTCGGCCACCACCTGGTTGGCTTCGATTCCGGCATCCACGACGCCATAACCGCTGGCCAGGCCCTGCGAGGCAAGCTGGCCAGCCAGGCGCTGACTCGGCGAGTTCAGCGCGTCTGATGCCGGCGACGCCGTGAGGCCGTCGATGACGTTGTTGCCGGCCACCACCACGGTCGGCTCACCCGGACTTTCCTCGACGCCGCCCGAGGTCACCTCCGGCGTGGTCACATCCACGCCGGTCAGCACGGGAACCCCGCCAATCGCCGTCGACCCGGTCTCCGTGAACGGCGTCCCTGTGGTGTCCTGCGTCTCATTCGGGGTAGCCGGTGAGGCGAACCAGGTGTACGCGCCGTCGCCGAACGAGTTCTCCGGCAGCACGGATAGCGTGGCGTTCTCAATCCACAGGCTGACCAGCAGGCTATGACCGGCGGTGACGGCGAACGGCAGGGGAATCGGGTCGGAATAGACATCACCGCCTTCTGGGATCGTCACCGAATCCGAGCCGTCGAAGGTCAGCACGTGCGGCGCCTCAGCTGGTTCCGCGCCGCTGGAGTCATTGGCGATAGTCGCCATGCCGATCACCAGCGGCCCGGTGCCGTCGGCGGACAGGAAACCGGGGTTCGACAACCTGATCCGCACGTCAGCGCTGGTTGCCGGTGCGCTGATGTTCGGCGACGCGGCGATCCGCACCGTCATGTCGCCCATCGTGTAACCCGACGGCGGGCCGAACGCGTCCTCGATCGGCGACTCGAACGCCCCGGTCCACGCCTGCTCTGCCGGGGAGGCCGGCGTGGCGCCGCCGACTTGCGGCGTGGCCGTGGTGGTGTTGCGCACCGCCATCCCGAAGATGTGCAGGGCCTGCTGATGCTGGGTGACGCCGCTCACCGAGGCGCCGACGTCGGGCAGGGTCACCGAGCTCACCGTGCAGGAGGCTTCCAGCGGCACCGCGAACGCGAAGATCTTCGGGCTGTCGGCCTCCTGGCCGCCGGCGGTATCACGGTCCGGGAGCACCAGGGCGGCGATGTCGGACGGGCCGACCACCCAGTCCGGCACGGTCAGCGTGTAGGAGACCTGGGAGTCCTCGCTGTCGCCGTTGCAGCCGGCGCCGTACTCGATCGTCCCGGTGGCCGGATTGCATGAGGTGGTGGCGTCGAACGCGGCCTGGCCGCTGCAGCCATATCCGGAGACCTCGGTGCCGCCCATCACCGCCGGCGCGGTCACGTCGGCGGCGAGCGCGGTTCCCTGCTGCCCGGTGGCCACCCCGGGCACCGCCGCTGTCCCGTTGGTCGAGGTCGCCAGGAACACCAGCGCGCTGCCCTGCTCGCCTGAGCCGGCCACGATGGTCTGGTTCGCCGCCAGCAGGTTGTCCGGTCCGCTGCTGGATGTGCCGAAGTCCGGCAGCGTGAACGTCGCGCCGTCCACCGTAACCGTCTTGCCCGCGTCCCAGCCCGCCGCGGTGAGCTGCGCCTCGTCGAACGAGTCACCGTTACCGTCGATGTTCGCTTTGCCCGGCGATCCGGCCTCGGTCGAGATCATCGTGTTGTCATAGCTCGCCCCCGCTCCGAGCGCGGTCGTGAAGTTCGCCTGCAGGCTGGCTCCGCCGGTGAAGGTGACGTTCGGGTCGCCGGCTCCACTGAACGTAGAGCTCGACTGCCCCGAGTCGTTGCCCCCGGTGTCGACCTCGTAGACCCACAGATCGTGCGGTCCCGGCGCGGTGACCGGGATCGTGACCGTCGCGCTGCCGTCGCTGATCTCCGTGCAGTGCGCCGTCGCCGCCGTGGTGGTGCAGGTCTGGCTGGCCGGGATCGTGCCGCTAGTCGGCGGGGTCTCGTCCACGGCCCAGACGAACTCGCTCGCGGTGTCCCCGGCCGACTGGGCGATGGTGTAGCTCACCGTCGATCCGACCGACACGTCGTCCACGCTGCCGACAGCGGTCAGTGTCGGCGCGTCCGGGTCGGTGGGATACACCGCGAAGTAGCACGCGTCCGACCACGCCGAAGAGTACGGACCGTAGGTCGTGCCGCCCACGCTGCCGCTGGCGGTCTCGGCCTGCGCCTGCCAGGCAATGATGGTGCCGTCCGACATCCCCGAGGTGTACGAGGCAGGCATCTCCCAGCCCGACTCCCCGCCTGACACGCTGCTGATCGCTTCGTCGACCGTGGTTGCCGCCGCCGAAGTCGAGTAGTCCCAGTACTTGATGTTCGCCTGCACCGCCGCCCCGTCCGGGTCGCTGTAGTCGCCGAGCAGGTAGGGGCCGTCAATCGAGTCGGTCTTGCCCATCCGCGGCGGATCGGAAGCGCTGGTGTCGCAGTCCATGCTTCCGGTCGTGCTGTTGGTCCCGTTTTCCTCCAGATCCGACGGCGTGTTCGGCGTGTCGGTATAGACAACCTGGATATCCGGATTGTCGGTGAACTGCTTGTGGTCGGCGTCGTTGGTATTGCTGATCTCCCACAGCCTCAGCGTGATTGCCGACGCGGCGCCGCTGAACTTTGCCAGGTCAGGCTTGAGGTTGAAGCCGGCCGCCACGGTCTTGGCGGTGTCCAGCACCGTGTTGCAGCTGCCGCTGTCCGGCCCGACCGTGTCCGTCGCGTTAACGTTCTCGCTCATCACGGCCGGCCCCGGCCAGCCGGTGCTGGAGTTGATCCCGCCGATCCAGCTTGCCGTTACCGACGCCGAGTCCGAGCAGCTGGACGAATAGGCCTCGGTCGTCTGGAACGATGCCGAGATGAGCACTGCCTGCGACCCGAAGATCCCCTGAGGAAGCGCGACCTTGTACAGCGCGTAGTCGGTGTCCTCGTCCTGGCAGCTGCCGGCCTGGAAGTTGTCATACCCGACCGGGGAATCGGTGTACGACGACGAGTCGTAGTGCGACCCGGTGCAGCCCGAGCCCGACTGGACCGGGTCGTACGCCTCTTCCTTCCCGGTCGCGGTGACGGTGGTGAACGACGGGTCGATGAACACAGGGAACTTAGTCGACGCGGAGG
>JASHOL010000243.1 GCA_030041135.1 Streptosporangiaceae bacterium
GACGGCCAGCTGTACGTGAACCTGCGCGGCTATGACCCGGACATGCCGGTCGCGGCGGCGGATGCGCTGGCCGGCTTCCTGCGGGCGCTGGGCGTGCCGGGGCAGCAGATTCCCGACGAGCTGGACGAGCGAGCCAGGCTGTATCGCAGCCGCTTGGCGGGCCGGCGGATCCTGGTGCTGCTCGACAACGCCCGCGACGCGGAGCAGGTCCGCCCGCTGCTGCCCGGTGACCCAGCCTGCGTCGCGGTGGTGACCAGCCGGGACGCGCTGGCGGGGCTGGTCGCCACGGATGGTGCCAGGCGGCTGGACCTGGACGTGCTCCCGGCCGCGGATGCTTGCGTGCTGCTGCGGTCGCTGATCGGGCCGCGGGCCGATTCGGATCCCGAAGCGGTGGCGGACCTGGCCGGGTTGTGTGCACGCCTGCCGCTGGCGCTGCGGATCGCGGCAGAGCATGCGGTCGCCCGCCCGAAGGCCTCGCTCAGGAACCTGGTTACCGAGCTGGCGGCGGCCCGGCTAGATGTCCTGGATGCCGGAGAGGATCGGGCCGATGTGCGGGCGGTGTTCTCCTGGTCGGTCCGCCAGCTCCCCGAGGACGTCGCCCGCACCTTCTCGCTAGTCGGCCTGCACCCGGGCGGTGACCTGGACGCGGATGCCGTCGCCGCACTGGCAGGAACCGACTCGGTGCACGCCCGCCGGGTCCTGGGCCGGCTGCACCGGGCCAGCCTCCTGCACAGTACCCGGCCTGGCCGGTACGCGATGCACGACCTGCTGCGCGCCTATGCCCGCGAGCAGGCAGCCAACCGCGACGAAGACGGCCTGAGTCTGCAGGCGCTGACCCGGCTGTTCGACTACTACCTCGCCGCGGCAGCCGCCGCCATGGACGTCTTGTTCCCGGCCGGAGCTCAGCGGCGGCCGCGCATCGCCGTTACGGAAGCGGCGGCCGCGGCGCTGCCGCAGATGCCAGGCGAGGCCGAGGCGCGGGCCTGGCTGGACGCGGAGCGGGCCAACCTGGTCGCCGTGGTTGTGCACTGTGCCGAGCATGGGTGGCCGGGACACGCTACCGGCTTGGCCGGCACCTTGTTCAGGTACCTGACATACGGCTCTCACGTGCCCGAGGCGCTAGTCGTCTATGGTTGCGCGCTTCAGGCCGCACGCTGTTCCGGCGATCCGGTCGCAGAAGCCGAGGCGCTCAACGGCCTCGGCGGAATCGGCATCATGAAAGGGCAATTCCGAGAAGCGACCAGCTACTATCACGCCGCGCTTGAACAGTACCGCCGCTGTGGCGACCGGGTCGGCCAGGCTCGGGTCCTGCACAATCTCGGCTTCATCGAACACGAGATGCACAACAACGAGTCAGCCGGTCGGTACTATCGCGAGGCGATGGCGGCCGAGGAGGCCGCCGGGGACCACTTCGGCGTGGCGGTCACGCTGTGCCGCCTTGCGGGTGTCGAGGCCGACCTCGGATCCTACGACCAGGCGGCAGAGCACCTGCGGCTGGCCCTGCCGGTAATCCGCGACGCGAAGGACCAGGTCCGGGAGGCTGAGGCACTGGGCTGGATGGGTGAGCTCAGCCTGCGCCGCGGCCGGCTGACCCAGGCGGCTGGCTTCTTCGAAGAGTCCCTCAGAATCTTCCGCCGGGTCGGTCATCAGGGCGGCGTAGCCGACGACCTGTGCAACCTGGCCGAGGTCAGGCTGCGCCGGGGCGACTACCGGCAGGCCATCGACTACCTCAGGCAGAGCCTCGCCCTGCACCGCCGGACCGGCGATCAGAGTGGCCAGATCAGGACGCTGCGCCTGCTGGCCGAGGCACTGCACAAGGCTGGTCAGTTCGCCGCCGCCAGGGTCGAGCTCGCGGCGGCCTTGCGGCTGGCAGGCGAGAGCGGCAACACCTACCAGCAGGCATGCGCGCACCGAGACCTCGCCGAGAGTCACCAGTCCGCCGGTGAGGACGACCAAGCCCGCCACCACTGGCAGCAGGCCCTTGACCTCTACATCGAACTTGGTGCATCCGAGGCCGACCAGGTCAGGCACCGGCTGCGCACTCACGTGACGATGCACGATGAGCCACGGGCCGGGCCGGGTCGCTGAGTGGGCCGCGCCGGAAATTGCACAGGCTACCGGCCCGGCACCCCGTTCCGCTGCGCCGCGATCAGGTCCCGGTACCAGCCGAACGAGGACTTGGGCGTGCGCCGCTGGGTCTCAAAGTCCACATGCACAAGTCCGAAGCGCTGGTGGTACCCCTCCGACCACTCGAAGTTGTCCATCATCGTCCAGGTCAGGTAGCCGCGAACGTCGACGCCGGCGGCCATGGCGGCCGCCGCCGCGCGGATGTGGCCGTCGAGGTAGTCGATCCGGAACTGGTCGTCGATGGTGCCGTCGGCGGCCGGCTCGTCGGCGACCGAGCAGCCGTTCTCTGTGATGTAGACCGGCGGCAGCCGGTCGCCGTAGCGATCCCGCAACTGCACGAGCAACTCGGTCAGCCCAGCCGGGATCACCGGCCAGCCGAATGCGGTCAGCGGGTACCCGGCGATCGGCTCCATCTGGAACGGCAGAGGCCCGTCGGGCAGCGCCGAGACCCTGGTCGGCATGTAGTAGTTCACGCCGAGCCCGTCCACGGGAGTGCTGACGCACGCCAGGTCGCCGTCCCTGACGAAGTCGAGGCTGTCGGCACTCAGGCCGAACCCGGTCAGGTCCGGGTAGCCGCCGAGCAGGACCGGATCGGTGAAGAGCCGGTTCTGGAGCGCGTCCCAGGCGGCCGCGGCGGCCCGGTCCTCGGCGCTATCGGAGGCGGGCCAGATCGGGGAGTAGTTGTTCGTGAGCAAGATCCGGTTCGCTCCGCCGGCCCGCAGCGCTGAGGCCGCGAGTCCATGGCCGAGCAACTGGTGGTGCGCGGTCGGCAGCGCGCCGAGCATCAGCGCCTTGCCTGGTGCGTGCATGCCGAGCGCATATCCGAACGCCATCACGATGAACGGCTCGTTGAGCGTGATCCAGGTCTCGATCCGGTCGGCCAGCCGCTCGGCCGTCAATGCGGCGTAGTCGGCGAACCGGCCAGCGGTGTCCCGCGACAGCCAGCCGCCCGCGTCCTCGAGAGGCTGCGGCAGGTCCCAGTGAAACAGCGTAGCCATCGGCGTGATGCCCGCGGCGAGGAGCGCGTCGGTGAGCCGATCGTAGAAGTCCAGCCCTGCCGGGTTGGGCCCGCCGGTCCCGCCCGGCTGCACCCGCGGCCAGCCGATCGAGAACCGGTACGCGCCGATCCCCAGGTCGGCCATCAGCGCGACATCCTCGGGCCAGCGGTGATAGTGATCGGCGGCGACGTCGCCCGTCTGCCCGTCGCGGATGGCGCCAGGCTGCCGGCAGAATGTATCCCAGACCGAGTCCGTCCGGCCGTCCTCGGCCACCGCGCCCTCGACCTGATATGCAGCGGTAGCGACGCCGAAGACGAAGCCGGGCGGGAACTGCGGCATCGTAAGATCGTCCACGGCCCTGATGCTAGCGGCCAGCTGGGCGATGGTCTTGGCGATGGTTAGGCGCGCGCCGGCATGGTAAGACCCGCATTATGAAGAAGCTTCTTGAGCTGCTCGTCTGCTTCCTTCACCCGGTGGCCGTCGTGCTCATCTGGATCGACCTCCTCACCGGCCGCAGCATCTCGGCCGGGGCGAAGGTGGCCTGGGCCATCTTCTGCCTGATTCCGCTGGTGCCGTTCCTGTACGTGCTGACCGGCGGCGACCTCTGGTGAATCAGGCCTGACAGGCCGTTCCAGCCGAATGTCGCCTTTGTCGGCGCGCTTGGCCAGGAATCTCGTCAACATGCGCGTGAAAGGCGCGGCGCAGCCTGCGCCGCGGGCCGCGGCGGCAACTTGCGGGCGGGGGCAAGTAGCCCGCCTCACTGCGCTTCTGCGAGAGCTATCGCCTCGTCGACCTCAGATGTGCGGGCCGCCACCTCGGCCGCGTACTTCTGCTCGTCGATCTTCTCGGCCAGCTCCTCGTCGGCGCGCATAAGCAACTCGAGGTCGGTGTCCGCGGCCTCGATCACGCCGAGATCGGCGTAGGCGTGCTGCACCTTCGGACCCCACAGGCCGATGTCCCTGACGCACGGCACGATCCGGGAGAACAGCAGGGTCCTGAACGCCTGCTGCACCGGTGACTGCTCGGTGAAAGCCACGCACTCCTCGACGTCGAAGCCCATCCGCTCCCATACTTCGCGGCCAGTGAACCGGTTGCGCATGAGGTAGCAGCCCTCGATGACGAACTCCTCCCGGTCTGCCCGCTCGGCCGCCGTCAGCTCCTTGTAGTAGTCACGCAGCGCCAGCCGCCCGAACGCCACATGCCTGGCCTCGTCCTGCATCACGTAGGCGAGCAGCTGGGTGACCAGGTCATTGTTGGACAGATCCCGGTGCACGCCGAACGCGGCCAGCGCCAGTCCCTCGATCAGCACCTGCATGCCGAGGTAGGGCATGTCCCAGCGCGAGTCGGCCAGCGAGTCGGCTAGCAGCTTGGCCAGGTCCGGGTTGACCGGGTAATACAGCCCGATCTTCTCCCGCATGAACCTGGAGTACAGCTCCACGTGCCTGGCCTCGTCCATCGCCTGGGTCGCGGCGTAGAACTTCGAGTCCATGTCCGGCACCGACTCCACGATCCGGGCGGCCACGGTCAGGGCCCCCTGCTCGCCGTGCAGGAACTGGCTGAACAGCCACGCCGACAGGTGAAGGCCGAGTTCGTCCCGCTCGTCCTGGTTGAGCTTCTCCCACTGGGGCGAGCCGTAGATGGGGCTGAGGCTCTCGTCCTGATCCATGACGTTGCAGGGATTGACGGGGATCGACCAGTCGATCCGCTTGCTCGCGTCCCACTGCTTGTCCTTGCCGCGCTGGTACAGGTCGAGCAGGCGGGTCCTGCCGTTGTCGTACTCCCAGTTGAACCTGACCGCCCCGGCCGCCGGAATGTCCCAGGTCCCCGGCTCGACGGGAGTGGTGTAGTGCTCGTACGTGCTCACGGCGGCCTCCCCTAGTTAACAGCGGTAACGAATACGTTACCCGTCAGTACGCCGTTGCTCTAGTGCTGATCTGGTGCGGGCGGCCGCGGACGTGGTAGGCAGCCAGCATGGATTTCGACATCCCGGCCGAGCTGGCTGCCTATCTGGATGAGCTTGACGAGTTCATCGAGCGGGAGATACGGCCGCTGGAGCAGCGCGACGACAACATCCGCTTCTTCGACCACCGTCGCGAGGACGCCAGAACTGACTGGGACCGCGGCGGCCTGCCGAACCGGCAGTGGGAGGAGCTATTGGCCGAGGCGCGCCGCCGGGCAGACGAGGCCGGCCACTACCGCTACTCGTTCCCCGCGAAGTACGGCGGCCGCGACGGCACCAACCTCGGCATGGCGGTGATCAGGGAGCACCTGGCCAGCAAGGGCCTCGGGCTGCACTGCGACCTGCAGAACGAGCACATGATCGTGGCCAACAACGTCGGCCTGCTGCTGATGCTGGAGTACGGCACGGCCGGGCAGCAGGCCGAGTGGGTCGACGGGCTGGCCGCCGGCCGTCGCGGGTTCGCGTTCGGCATCACCGAGCCCGCGCACGGCAGCGACGCCACGTACATGGAGACGACCGCGGTCAGGGACGGCGACGGCTGGGTGATCAACGGCGAGAAGACGTGGAACACGGGCGTCCACGCGGCCTCGCACGACCTGATCTTCGCCAGGACCGGCGGCGGGCCGGGTGACGCCGACGGGATCACCGCGTTCCTCACGCCGACTTCGTCGCCCGGCTTCACCGTCGAGGAGTACCTCTGGACGTTCAATATGCCGACCGACCACGCCCACGTGAGGTTCCGTGACGTGCGGGTTCCCGCCAGCGCGATCTTCGGCGGCGAGGGCCGCGGCCTGCAGGTCGTGCAGCACTTCTTCAACGAGAACCGGATCCGCCAGGCCGCCTCGAGCCTCGGCGCCGCGCAGTACTGCATCAACGAGTCGGTGGCCTACGCGCTGCAGCGCAGGCCGTTCGGCAAGCCCCTGGCCGCGAACCAGGCGATACAGTTCCCCCTGGTCGAGCTCCAGACCCAGTGCGAGATGCTGCGCGCCCTCATCCACAAGACGGCCTGGCTGATGGACCGGGACGGCCCGTTCTCGGTGTCCGACAAGGTCTCGATGTGCAACTACTGGGCCAATCGGCTGTGCTGCGAGGCGGCCGACCGCGCCATGCAGGTGCACGGCGGGCTTGGTTACTCCAGGCACAAGCCGTTCGAGCACATCTACCGGCATCACCGGCGTTACCGGATCACCGAGGG
>JASHOL010000244.1 GCA_030041135.1 Streptosporangiaceae bacterium
TGCCAGGGCCCGTCGACGACGCTCCAGATCGGGGAGCTGCCCCACTTCACCGGATTGCCCGCGCCCACGCTCGGGCTGGTCAGGTAGTTGTACACGGCCTGGCAGCCCGAGATGGCCGCCTCGCAGCCGCCCTTGGTGCCCGATGCGGTCACGTCCCAGGCCGAGGGCATCGGCGTGATCTGGCTGAGCTCGTTGTCGGTAAACCATTCCTGCGAGTAACTGCCGTCGAGGGTCATCACGAGCGTGCGCGGGCCGGTCGCGTGCCAGTCCTTGATGTTGTCGGGAAAGGTTCCTGGGACGTACCCGCCGTACTCGTCTGAGCCGGCCGGGGTCCCCCCGGTCTCTTCCGCCTTCTCCATGTTGATCCAGAAGATCACGTTCTCGGCCGTGACGGGCTGGCCGTTGGACCAGAAGTAAGGCTTGAGCGTGATCGTGACCGTGCGGCCGCTGAACTTCGGCAGCTCGGCCAGGCTGCGCTGCGGGTCCAGGATCGGCTGCGTGCCGTCGCCGAACCAGTACAGCGGCCGGTACAGCAGGTACTGCAGGTTGTCGCTGTTAGTGGCCGAGAAAAAGGCGCTAGGAGTGAACGGGAAGATGTAGTTCGCCGGCAGGCCGGGGATCGTGGCGTAGGTGGCGGTGCCGCCGTTGGTGGGCGTCGTGCCGACCGGTGATGATGACGCCCCCGACCCCACGGGGCCGCACGCGGCCACGACCATCGCGAACCCTGCCACCGCGCAGGCACCGAGTACTCCGCGCCCCCGTCTGCTCCCTCGCGTTCTGGCCAGCCGCATCGCAACTCCACCTCGCATGAGGAACCGCCGTCCTTCTCCCTCGGGAACCGGCCGTCGCCGTCCCGTGTCGCCATGCTCCTTTGAGGAGTTATGTACCGGAAACAGAATTATGGCCGACGCCACGGGCCTGCCGGACCAGGCCTCCGGCCGATGAGGCCACCTCGGGTTGTCCCGGCAGGAAACCCGCGCACCCCTGTGTACTCGGACTGGAGAACCGGGATCCGGCCCGGTCCGCCCAGCGGGCGGGCCGACTTCCAGCCGGACCCACCCAGTAGGACGCTACCGGACCAATGCGGCTTTCGCTGGATAGACGGGCAGAACCACGGCGGCTGTATGTAGTACGTTCCTACCTAAACAGCTCTCGTCGCCAAAATCGGACGAGCCGGCATGGCCAGGCGTGGCGTGACTGGCCGGGAAATCTGCGAAGCTAGATAGGTGAGCCCCCCGAGTCGACGTCGAGAACCCGCAGGCGACCGGGGGCAGCAGGGCCGATCCGGGTCCGCCTCGGGACACCGTCGCGTGGGCCCAGGGCTGACCGGCCCGCCGCCGAACGCCCTCTTCGCCGAGATGCTCCGCGCCGCCCGCGAGCTGCTCGCCGTCCGGAGCCCGCTCGACGCGGAACTCATGGTCAGCGAGCTGCTTGGCACCTGGTGGGGCCAGCAGGGCGGCCGGCGCGGTGCCCGCAGGCGGGCCGACATCGAGGAACTGGTCGGCGAGGGCCTGGTCAGGTACGCCGCCGAGCAAGGCAGTCCGGCGGCGCTGGCGCTGCTGTCCGGCGTCGCCTGCCTGGGCACGCCGCGGCAGGCGGTCCAGGCCGAGCAGGCGGCGCTGGCCCTCATGGACCGGAGCGTCGCCAGGACGGCCTGGGCCGAGCACGTCGGCGCGGTCGAGGCGGCCGAGTGCTACGTGAATTCCGATGTCTACGGCGACCGGGACGAGGTGGTCTGCGTATTCAGCTACGCGGGCCAGGAAGAGCACGCGCTCGTCGTGGTGGTCGACTACAACGCGGGCGGGATGGCCAGGGACGGCTGGGTCACCTCGCAGGTCACCAAGCTGCTTGACTACTGCAGGGACGCCAGCGGGACGGGCTCGACGTTCACGCAGATCGATCCGCCCCAGGCCCGGCGGATACTCGCGGCCGGTATGACCGCGACCGAGGAGGCGGCCGATCCGCCGGTCAGCGCCTCGTTCCCCTCCTATCACGCCTTCATCCGCGCGCGCGTCAGGACCCTGCCGCCAACGTTGCGGGTCGGCGCCGCCAGTCAGGGCCCGCCGCCGGCCATGACCGCCTTGTCCAGGCGGCAGCAGTGGCGCAAGGACCGCCGGGCCATGCTGGTCGCGGAGTTCCTGGCCTCCGACGAGGCCGAGGACCTGTCCGACCTCGAGTCGGCCAGCCGGTGCGCCGATCACATCGTGGATTATGGCTGCGACCGGGACTTCGGACGGCCGCTGCGGGTGAGCCCGGCCAAGGTCGAGACGTTCCTGCTCGACTGGCTGCCGCGCAAGGTCGTGCTGTCACGGGCCGAGCAGGACGCGATGCCGCACGTGCTGCTGGCCTGGGTCCGCTGGGTCGGGAAGAAGTCCGGGCTGCCTGAGGCGTCCGTCGCCGCGACGCTGGACGCCGTGTTCGACGGGATGCGCACGTTCGCGACCGTGTACCACGATCCGGAGTCCTTCGGGCTCGAACCGGACATGGTCGGCAAGCTGCTGCCCGACGGCGACCTGGAGGCGCTAGCCAGGCGCGTGTTCGCCTTCCCGGTACTGCGCGGCACCTACCTGGGCACCGACCTGGCCAAGCTCAACCCGGCCACGCCAGACGACCGGCCGACCTTGCTGGCCGCTGATCACGACGAGCCCGGCTCCCCCCGGGCCAGCAGCGAGCACATCGAGCAACACGCCGAGCTCGCCGACCGGCTCTGGCGCGGCGATCCGCCTGAGCTGTGGGACGCCGCCCAGCGGCTGCTCGACCTGGGCGAGAACCGCTACGACGTCCTGCACACGCTGATCGAGACGATCGCCGAGGCCGGCCCGCACGAACGTGACATCGCCGCCGCCCTGGCCGACCTGCCGCCGGAGGAGCGCGGTTGACGGGCCGGCCGGCACAGTCGGCGGAGCCGGCCAAGCGGGGACAGTCGGCCGGACCGGCCAAGGCGGCCAACGCCGCGGCCGGCGCCGGAGACGGGCATGTCGTCGACCTGAACGCCGACCTTGGCGAGAGTTACGGTGCCTGGCGGCTCGGCGACGACGAAGCGCTCCTGGAGGTCGTGACCAGCGCCAACATCGCCTGCGGGTTCCACGCCGGTGACCCCCTGACGATCAGGCGGGCCTGCGCTAACGCGGTCGCCCGCGGCGTGGCGATCGGCGCGCAGGTCTCCTACCAGGACCTGGCCGGCTTCGGGCGCCGGGAGATGACGGTGCCGCCGGAAGAACTCGCCGCCGAGGTGCTGTACCAGCTGGCCGCGCTTGACGGCATCGCCAGGGCCGAGGGCGGGCGGGTCAGCTACGTCAAGCCGCACGGGGCGCTGTACAACCGGGCGGCGCGCGATCGCGAGCAGGCGGCCGCGGTCACGGCGGCGGTCAGCAGCTACGACCCCGCCCTGCCGGTCCTGTCGCTGCCCAGCTCGGAACTGGCGGCCGCCGCGGCCAGCGCCGGGCTGCCCGCCGTGGCCGAGGCCTTCGCTGACCGGGCCTACAACGACGACGCGACGCTGGTCAGGCGGGGCACGCCCGGAGCCGTCCTGACCGACTCGGCCACCGTCGCGGCCAGGGTGACGAGCCTGGTGATCGACGGGACGCTGACGTCGGTCAGCGGCAAGGAACTGCGGATAAGCGCCCGCTCGGTATGCATCCACGGCGATACACCGGGCGCCGTCCGCCTGGCCTGGGCGGTACGGGCCGCGCTCGAGCAGGCTGGGGTGACGCTAGCGTCGTTCGCGTGACGAAAGCGTTCCCGGCCGGCGACGCCGCGGTGCTGCTTGACCTGGCCGATGCCGGCTCGGCGGCCCAGCTGGCGGCGGCCCAGCTGGCGGCGGCGATCCGGGCCGCAGCGCTACCGGGTTTGCGCGACGTGATACCCGGCGCCGCCGCGGTGCTGGTCACGGTCGAGCCCGGCACCTGGGACACCGCGGAGCTGTCCGAGCGCCTGGTCGGCCTGCCGCCGACCGGCGACACCGCCGCCATGACTGCGCCGGCGGTGGAGATCAGAGTCTGTTACGACGGGCCCGACCTCGCCGACGTCGCGGCTCTGACCGGCCTGCCAGTCAGCGACGTTATCGCCAGGCACCAGACGGCGGACTACCGCGTCGGCTGGCTCGGCTTCATGCCCGGCTTCGGCTACCTCACCGGGCTTGACCCGGCGCTTAGCCGGGTACCGCGCCTCGATACTCCGCGGATATCGGTCCCGGCGGGCTCGGTCGCCATCGCCGGCGGCCTCGCCGCGGTCTACCCGGCGGCGTCGCCGGGTGGATGGCGGCTGCTCGGCCGGACCGATGCAAGACTTTGGAACCCGGAACGAGTGCCGCCCGCGGTGTTCGCGCCCGGTACGCGCGTGCGGTTCAGGGCCGTGGACACCCTGCCCGGTGATGGCGTGACCGCGGGCCCGGCCGCCACCGAACAGGCGCAGGCCAGCGGACCGGCCTTCGGCCGGACCATCGAAGTCCTGCAGCCGGGGCCGCTGGCCACGATCCAGGACCTGGGCCGGCCGGGCTCCGCGCATCTGGGCGTGCCGCACAGCGGCGCCGCCGACGCCGGCAGCATGCGCCTGGCCAACGCCCTAGTCGGGAACGAGGCAGGCGCGGCCGGGCTGGAGGTGACGCTGGGCCGGCTCGGCCTGCGCTTCGGCTGCGACGCGGTCGCGGCCGTTACCGGCGCGCCGGCGCCGCTG
>JASHOL010000245.1 GCA_030041135.1 Streptosporangiaceae bacterium
CCGCCGATGAATGCGACCGTTACGTGATCACGCTTGGGGTCTCGCTCGACCCGCTCGGTGTACGGGTCATCTAGCAGTTCCGCGAACGGCCCCTTCAGCTCCAGGTACTGGTCGTTGCCGTCCGGTCGGAGCCGTTTGGCTCGCTCCTGCGCGTACCGGCGGCGCAGCGCCGCGTAGTCAGCTTCGGTCACGGGTCATGTCTCCGGAAGCGCCCCTCAAAAGGG
The DNA here is from genome assembly GCA_030041135.1 of Streptosporangiaceae bacterium. GTDB lineage: Bacteria > Actinomycetota > Actinomycetes > Streptosporangiales > Streptosporangiaceae > JAJYUU01. The sequence continues at coordinate 225 of JASHOL010000245.1, forward strand.
TTCGTACCTGGCATTACCGGAAGTCACTCACAGCTGCGCGTGCGTCGTCAAGGTGCCAGCGCCCTTCCGGCGGATTACGAGACGGCCTTGCGCACGACGGTCGTAGCCCACAAGAGCACGAGCGCGCACAGCGGTACGAGCACGGCGGCGCCCTGCCATACCGCGGTCCCGGTCAGCGTCCCGCTGGCCAGCACGCGCGAGGCGACCACCAGGTAATACAGCGGGTTGAAGTGCGCCAGCACGCGCATCCAGGTCGGCCCGATCGAGATCGGCAGCAGCACGCCGGCCAGCAGCAGTATCGGCAGGTTGATGCCGTTGATGAGGGCAGCGAAGCCGCTGATCTCCCTGGTGAGCAGCGCCGTAGCGACCGAGAACGCGGACGTCACGATCATGAGCAGGCCGAGCATGACCGCGAGGATGGCCAGGCCGCCCCAGTGCACGGGGAAGCCGAACGCGTACCCGATCGCGACCAGCACCGCGTCGAACACGAACATCATGAGCGTGCTGGCCAGGATCGGCCCGGTCAGGATCGCGAACCGGCTCGCCGGGGTGACACGCAGCCGCTCGATGACGCCGCCCTGCAGCTCGAAGATCGTGCTGAAGCCGGCCGACACGCCGCTGGAGAAGGCCAGCAGCGACAGGATCCCCGGCAGGAACAGCGCCAGGACGGTGCTAGTCGACAGGTGCGCCACGCCCTTGAGCAGCGGCGTGAACAGGGCGAGGTAAAGGATCGGCGCCGAGAACCCGACGACCAGCCAGACCGGGTTCCGCAGCAGCTGGAAGATCTTCCGGTCGAACAGCAGCCCAATGTCCCTGACCGTCTTCATCGCACATCTTCCTTCTGCCGGGAACGAGGTGCCTCCAGCCTGGCCTGGTCCTGCGGGCCGGCCCGGTCCTCGCGCAACGACCGCCCCGTCTTGCGCAGGAACACGTCATCGAGGGTCGGCTCGGACATGGAGATCGAGCTGATCCCGATGCCGGCCTGGTCAAGCAGCCGGATGAGCTCTGGCAGTGCCGCCCCGCCGTCGTCGACGTAGAGGCGGACCTGGCCGTCAGCAGCCGAAAGCTCCCTGACGTACGGCTGGTGATCCAGCGCGGACACCACTCGTTCCGTGCCTTGACCGCGCTGCCTGAGGCTGATCAGGATCGCGTCGCCTGCGACCTGCTGTTTGAGCGCCCGTGGCGTCCCCTCGGCCACGATCTGCCCGTGGTCCATGATCATCAGCCGGTCGCAGAGGGCGTCGGCCTCCTCGAGGTAGTGCGTGGTGAGGAACACGGTCGTGCCGCGATTGCGCAGCGCCCTGATGTGATCCCACAGGTTCGCCCGGCTCTGCGGATCCAGGCCGGTGGTCGGCTCGTCGAGGAACAGCACGGCGGGCTCGTGCACGAGCCCGAGCGCGATGTCGAGCCGCCGGCGCTGCCCGCCCGAATACGTGCTGACCTTACGGTCGGCGAACCCGGCCAGATCGAGCAGGTGCGCCAGCGCGTCCGCGCGCGGCGCGACCTGCGCCTTGCTCGCGCCGTAGAGGCGGCCCTGCAGGAGCAGGTTCTCCCGCCCGGTGGCCAGCTCGTCGGCGCCCCCGAGCTGGCTCACGTAGCCGATGCGGATCCGCACCTGTTGTGGCTGCGTGGCGACGTCGAATCCCGCCACGACCGCCGACCCGGAGTCGACGGGCAGCAGGGTAGTCAGCATGCGCATCGTCGTCGTCTTGCCAGCGCCGTTCGGGCCGAGGAACCCGAAAATCTCGCCCCGGCTGACGTGAAGGCTGACGCCGCGCACCGCCGCGACCACGCCGCCCTTGGCCTTGAAGCTCTTGCGCAGGTCGTTCGTGCTGATGATGTCGTCGGTGCCCGGCTGAACGCACATCGTGTAAGTTCTCGTGATTTCGCGGGTCGTTACATGCCACCGAGTCCGTTATGTGACACGCGAACTTACACGATGCCGAGTGACGGGCCATGGCCAGCGCAGGCCGGCCTGACCTCTCAGCTGCTGCGCGGCAGCGGCGGCGCTCCTCGGGATTTATCCGGGATCGCCTACAATTCGCAAAATGACATCGAGCGAGCAGAGTCATGACGAGCAGCCACAGTTCTCGTGGGTATCTGAATGGTCGAGGTCCGCGAGGCTCGCCCACAAGCGCAAGGACCGGCCCCTGCCGGGCCAATCGCTCCAGATGTTCGTGTTTCGCTCGGGCTTCCGGTGGATCAGCGGCGACGACACGATCAGCGCCCGCTGGGAGGACGTGGCGGACTTTGTCTACAGCGTCGTCAGGATGATGAAGAACGGCCGCCAGACAGAGACGGGGTATTACTACAAGCTCACGCTCGCTGACGGCTCGTCCGCGAAGCTCCCTGGACAGCTCCGCGTTGACGCGGCCAGGCAGAGCCAGGCCGTGCGCCCTGTCGCCGTTCCTGGCGTCACCACGCCGGTGACGATCGAGCAGCTCGGCCGGCTGATAATAGCCGAGATAACGCGCGTCCAGCTGCCGAGGGTCACCGCGGCCTACAACGCCGGGCAGCCCGTCACCTTCGGCCCTGTGACGGTCAGCCAGCACGGGATAGCAGTGGGGAAAGACTCGCTGCCCTGGAACGAGATCCTGGACGTGGAGACAAGATCCGGGTCGGTGTTGGTGAAAAAGGCAGGCCATCGGCTTGCCTGGAAAAGGCTATCGGTGAGCAGGATCCCCAACTATTTCGTATTCGACGCGCTGGTGCAGGCCATTCTGGCCCGCCCCGCGGCAGCCGGGCCGGTGACCCAGGGCGATCGCTAGTTACCGCCCCATCATTTCGGGCCAGAGCGCCTGGACAAGCAGAACTCGTTGCCTTCGGGGTCGCTGAGCACGACGAACGTGCCGTATTCGGCGAGCAGGGCTGCACCGAGGGCCGTTAGCCGGTCTAGCTCGTCCTCGAACGACTCGCAGCGCAGGCGAGCGGCCCGGCTGCGCTCGCTAGCATGATTGGCCGAAGTGACGACAAGGTCTGGAGCAGTCAGTGAGCAGCCCACCAGCGCTGGCGGCAGTGCTCGCCGCGGTGCGGTGCCCGGTCTGCGCGGGCCCGCTGGCGCACGAGGACAAGCAACTTCGGTGCGAGCGCGGCCACT
>JASHOL010000246.1 GCA_030041135.1 Streptosporangiaceae bacterium
GCGACCCAGCTGGCGAGTCGGCGTGCGGCCCGTGCTCTTGAGGTGGCGGTCACCTGGTTGCCGGTGATCGCCGCTTATGGCGGGGCCGACGGCTAGACCAAGGCTGACCTGCAGTCATCGTGCCTGGCTTTGCCCTATATAGGAGAAACACCCGGTCAGTCCGCATAGGCTCACCGCATGTCACATCCAGCCGGACAAGTTCTGAGGTGGGCGGCCGGTGCCCTTGCTCCCTCCGCGCGGGTCATCAGCGCTACGGGGATGCGGGCGGGCGGCAATCCGTGGCGATTGCGCCTGGCCAATGCCGGGGCCGCTTCCGAGGTGGTGCTGAAGACCGGTGACGTGACCGCGGACCTAGACCGCCAGCAGCTGATGACCACGGTCGCGGCGCTGCAACTCGCAGCCGAACACGGCCTGCCGGCGCCGCGGCTGATGGCCGCGGATCTGGACGGCAGCGCCGCCGGCGCGCTGGCAGTGCTGATGACCGTATTGCCTGGGTCCACCAAGATCCCCCTGGTCGCCTCGCCGGCACGGCTCCGGGCATTGGGGGCTGCCGCCGGCGCGCTGCAGCGCGTCGCGCTAGCGCCCCGGCCGGGACTGGAGCTACGGACCCGCGCCCTGTACGACATGGACTTTGCTGGCTGGCGCAAGTCAGTCGGCTCCTCGCCGCTGCTGGCCAGGGCGGAAGAGCGGATCGCCAGCCTGCCGGTGCCAGGCGGCGAGCCGGTGCTCGTGCATGGCGACCTGTGGCAGGGCAACACCGTCTGGAACGGCGATTCCTGCAGCGGCCTGATCGACTGGGACGCCGCGGGCGCCGGATCAGCCGGCATCGATCTGGGCACCTTGCGCAGCGACGTGGCCCTGTATTTCGGATCATCGCCCCTGCCGCCGACGGGACTGGCGGCCGCCGACGAGGTGCTGGCCGGATGGCAGCAAGCCGCCGGCCGTCGGGCCGAGCACGTCGCCTACTGGGACGTGGCAGCAGCCCTGTGCACGGTGGACGACATGGCTTACTGCCTGCCGGCTGACCTGCTCGGTGAACACGGCCGCCCAGACTTGGACGCGGCCGTGCTCACTGCTCGCCGCGACGCCTTCCTAGCCGCAGCGCTCGACGAACTCGACTCCTGACCAGGCCATAACGCGGCCACCCAGATACCACCAGCCGATCGCGATGATCTTCACGCCGATCTCCTCCAGTGCGCCAGGGCGGACCGCATGGGTTACTTGGCGACGGCCGGTCATCCGTGGTGGCGACCGCGCGTGGCTCCGACCTGCGGTCAGGCAGCGGTGCGTTCACTGGCGGGCCGACGGCGCAAGCTCGGATTCAGCAAAGCCGGCGGCGAGTACGCCTGGTCGAGCGTGCCGATGTCGGTGCCGGGCGGGACGATTTGGTCGATCCGGTCGAGGATCTCGTCGGTGAGTGCGACGTCAGCGCTGGCAAGCAGGTCGTCGAGCTGCTGCATCGTGTGCGGCCCGATGATCGCGCTGGTCACGCCGGGGTGGGCGATCGCGAATGCGATCGCGAGGTGCGTCATGGGCAAGCCGGCCTCGGCGGCGACCGGGATGATCTGCTCGACGGCGTCGAGTCGGCGCTCATCGCTGAACGCACTGAAAATGGTGGCTCGGCGCAGGTCGGTCTGCTGGCCCTTGCGGATGCGGCCGGTGAGCATGCCCTGCGCGAGCGGGCCCCAGACGAGGATGCCGATCCCGTGGCGCTGGGCGATTGGCAGCACTTCCCGTTCAATGCCGCGGCTGAGGATTGAGTAGGGCGGCTGTTCGGTGCGGAACCGTTCCAGGCCGCGCCGCTCGGCGGCCCACTGGGCCTCGATGATGCTGGACGCGGGCGTCTGCGACGCCCCGATCGCCCTGACCTTGCCACTTCGGATCAGGTCCGAGAGCGCGGAGAGCGTCTCCTCGATGTCGGTGTCGGCATCTGGCCGGTGGACCTGGTACAGGTCGATGTAATCGGTTTGCAGGCGCCGTAGCGAGTTCGCGACCGCCGTCATGATCCAACGCCGTGAGGCTCCCTGCCGATTGGGATCGGCCCCGGTCGGGCGGCCGAACTTGGTCGCGAGCACAACACTGTCGCGGCGCCCCTTGAGCGCCTTGCCCACAACCACTTCGGACTCGCCGTACGCGTCGGCGGTGTCGATGAAGTTAATCCCCCCGTCCAGCGCCTTGTGGATGATCCGCGCCGAGTCGTCATGGTCGGGGTTGCCGATGGGCGTACCGAGTGCCAGTGCGCCGAGCGCATAGGGGCTGACCTTGATGCCGGTCCGCCCGAGAGTGCGGTACTGCATAGGGACTCCTGAGTTTGAGGTGCGGATGAAAGCTTAAAGCATTCCCAGTAACTTAATTCTATAGAATAGATATGCGTGGAGTTCAATCCGCCCGCGGCCGGGAACGACGCCCACCGACTCAGAAGAAGGCCGCCGGGCGGCCGGGCTGGGAGTCAGGCAACCTACGTCAGCACCACGAGCTTCCCGCTAGCCCGGCTGGTCTCCATGTCGCCATGGGCCTGGACGATCTGGTCAAAGGAGTAGACAGTGCCGATCGGCACGGCGCCGGTCCCGTCGGCGACGCCATCCAGGAAGCTCTGCAGCAGTTGCGGCGGAAGGTCGGCCGCCTCGCCGCCGTAGGCGGTAAGCCGGCTCAAGCGCGGGGTCAGCGCCGTCGGGATAGAGCTGGCGGACCTCGGCCGCGACGTGACCGTCGTCGAGAATCACGTGGTCAGCCCCGGCACCAGTGAGGGCGGAGCACTTCGTGAGGTCGCGGGTAGTGGCCAGGACGGTCATGCCGCGCCGCCTCGCGAGGACCGCGGTGGCCATCCCGACCGAGGACGTCCCGCCGCGGATCACGATGGACTGTCCGGGCTGTGCGTCCAGGCCGACATCCAGTGACCCGTATGCGGTCCGCAGCATCTCAGGCACTGGCCCCAGACTGAATATAGATCTGTGGAAGCTATCGCGGTGGCGCATGGAGCTACTCGCGGTCGGCGGCTGGTCACGGCGGCGAACCGGGTCACCGGTCAGCCGGCCGCCGATATATCACGCCTCTTTATATTCCGCGGAAAGGACATGATATCGTCGGAGCGTGCTTCCCAGCGGCGGGCGGACCGGCGAGCCCGGCGTCGACTTGCGTTTTCTGTTCAGCGAACTGGTACGGCTAGAGACCGAGCTGTGGAACGCAGTCGAGGCCAGGCTGCGGTCGGACTTTGGCGTTGCCCTGCCAGTGTTCGAGTTCTTGCAGATCATCTCGCGTACCCCGTCCTGCCGGGTGCACGACATCGCCACAGAACTCAGTATTACCGTCGGAGGGACCAGCAAGGTCGTCGACCGGATCGAGGCCTCAGGGTACTGCGTCCGTCATGCCAACCCGAACGACCGGCGCTCCTCGATCATCACGCTGACCCCTGCCGGAAAGCGGCTTCTGCCCAGACTCACCGCCGCAGTCGACGACGAGCTGCACAAGCGGCTCGGCACCAGCTTCTCGGCCAAGTCTCTGTTGCAAGTGACCAGGACCTTGACCCGGATGCGCGCGGCCGTAGGTGCCGCGGACGCTCCCGAGAAGACGGCCTGACCCGCATCGGCGGCCGACTAGCGCGCCGCCGCGCGGCGGACCGGATTCGCGCCAGCTAGCCGACGGTCAGCGCGATCTTGCCGGGCGGATGCGGGCTGGTCAGCATCGCGAGCGCCGCGGGCGCGTCGTCGAAAGGAAACGTGGCCGCCATGGGGACGACCAGGCCACCGCCGGCGGCCACCGTGACGATGCGCGGAGCGGCGTGCGCGCGGTACGGTCCGCTGGCCGGATTCGAGGCGCCGACGAACACGTAGCCGTCGGCCTTGGCCCGCGGTGCGTCGGCGATCGTGACGACTCGCGACCGGTCCTTGACGACGGCGAGCGAAACGTCGCCAGCTTCAGCGCTGCCCACTGTGTCGAGCGCGGCCGCGACTCCCTGAGGCGCGGCCGCCAGCACCCGGTCGAGCAGGCCGGGCCCGTACTCGACGGGCACGCCACCGAAGCGTTCCACGAAGGCGAAGTTCGCCGCGCTGGCTGTCCCGATCACGCGGACGCCGAGTACCCGGGCCTGCTGGAGAACACTGACGCCCACCGCTCCCGCCGCACCGTGCAACAGCACTGTCTCACCCGACGCCGCGCCTGCAGTGTGCAGGAGGTCGGCCGCGGTCGTGCCGACTAGCAGCAGATTGGCTGCCTCCGGGAACGTTAGCGTCGCTGGCTTGCGGTGCACGCCGGACGCCGGCACCGTGACCGCGGTCGCGTATCCACCGCTGGCAAGGCAGAGCACCTCCTCTCCGAGCGAGAAGTCGGCTCCGCCGCCCGCCGCCGACACGACCCCGGATACCTCGAAGCCGATCTTGAGCGGCAGCAGTGATCGATCCTGACCTGGCGCGATGTGCTTGGCGTCGGCTGGGTTGATGCCGCAGGCGCGCACGTCGATCCTGACTTCCCCGCCCTTCGGCTCGGGCACCTCCACTTCAATCCGCCGCAGTACCTCAGGCCCGCCGAAGTCGACGGCCTCCCATCGGTAATTCATCGGAAACCTCCACAGCTACGAACTCGATGAACGCGTCAAGGAGCATAAATATAGTTCCATAGAATCTGATTCTATAGAATGCAAATGCTGCCGTCCCTGCAAGCGAGCGACGTGGACGGCTTCCCAGTCGAGGCGGTTAGCGCGGACCTAGTTGCGTGTTATGACGTCACGGCTGAGACTCCGCCGGCTGCCGTCCCGCTCTGCGCGACTGACTCCGAGCCGCCCGGCGCTCACAACGCCGGCCGCCAGCTGATGAAGGCACTGCCCGGTCATCCCGGCACGCTGCTTCAGCAGGTCCTCGGCGTCGTCTGCCGGAAGCCGCTTCTGATGCATAACGATGCCGGTGGCCAGGCTGATGGTGCGGCCAGATATTGCCTCCAGGGCCAGCTTCGCGGCCCGGTCTTCCGCTCGGGCGACCACGGCCATCACCCGCTCGCGATCTACGAGCGCGACTAGGTGCTTGACCATGAGGTCTGCGATCACTGCATCTGTTCCGGACGGGGTGCGATCCTTCCACGAATGCGTGACGACACCCGCATACGACGGGTAGCCAGGGAGGAATGCTGCCTGGAATGGGGTGGCGAGCGCGTGGCCGGAATCCACGGAGCGTGCCGCGGCCTGCTCGTGGCCGTCCGCGGGAACCGCCGGGTACCCGACCCGGAACGACGGTTCCGTCCCGTCGGACAGCTCGACCTGGCAACCGTCAGCGAATTCGGGAACGCATGCTCGTGGAAGCCGCCCGAACGTCACGACCGGGTCCTCAGATCCCCGAAGTCGGCTCAGCGAGGCGATCAGTGCAGCACCGCACGGAGTCGGGACGTCAGCCCGAAGCCGCAGGAATGCGCCGAGGTCAGCCACGGAGATATGCTGCGCAGAGTCGCCACCGGCCACGTCATCCTCCAGACGAGTTCGTGGGTTCCAGCTCGGCG
>JASHOL010000247.1 GCA_030041135.1 Streptosporangiaceae bacterium
CACGCGGCCGGGCAACGCGCCGCGCGAGCGCGCCAGCTAGCGCTGGGTCACTGCCCCGGATCGCGCTGGCGCCGTTATCTCGTCACGGCGCAGTCCCGGCTTTAGTTCTGCTGATGCCTCGCGCCAGTCACTCAGTCCGACAGCCGGCCTTTCGTGGCGGCATCCGAGTTCCATGTAAACCTGGGGTACCAGGAGTACCCCAAGTCTTCAGCAAACAGCGTCGGGCCGGGTCCCTGCCGCATATATACGACTTATCGGGCGGACGTCGGGTGAGTCTCTCTTGCCCGGTGTACGCAGCGGCGGCTAGCGGGCTCACCGTGAGCAACCCTATCCGGACACGTTGGATATACCGGGTATTTCAGGCGAACCGCGGGGGCGCTCGTCACCTCTCCGGCGGCTTACCCTGCGGGCGAGGTCGCTATCCGCCGTCGGCGTTCGGGTTGGCGTGGCCCGGCACCGCGGAGACAGCGGGCTCCGGCCGGGCTGGCGGGGCCCAGCCTGTGCCGGGGACATGCTGGCGGACGATCTTGGCGGGCACGCCCGCTACGACGCAGTTGTCCGGCACCTCGCCGCGGACGACCGAGCCGGCCGCGACCACCACGTTCCGCCCCACCACCGCACCTGGCAGGATCACCGCACCGGTCCCGAGCCAGCTGCCCGCGCCGATCCTGACCGCGCTGTTGACCGGCCACTGCCTGCCGATCGGTGTGTCGATGTCCTCATACTTATGGTTCTGGTCGGTGATGTAGACGTAAGGGCCGGTATAGACGTCGTCGCCGATCTCGATGGAGTGGTGGGCCACGATGTGGCTGCCCCGCCCGATCACGCACCGGTCGCCAACGCGCAGTACCGGATTCGGGCCGAGGTCGAGACCTGGCGCCATGCCCGCGCACATGGTGACGAGTTCGGCGATCATCGTCTTATCGCCGACCTCGATCCACCGCTCGCCGTAGACCGCGCCGGTCGGGAACGCCATGAGCGTGCCCGGCCCGAACGCGGCGAACCTGCGCCCGGCGGCCGAGTCGGCCGTCACCGTTCCGGCCTGCTGCATGTGCTGCCAGCCGGCCTGGATCAGGTTCGCGACCAGGACCCGCCGACGCCGGCCAAGCTCGTGCTTCCACGCCATGGCGGATAAGGTACCTGGCCGCGACCTGGCAGCCGGCTCGGCGTCCCCCGCAACACGATCACCGACCCGCGTAGTCAACGCGATCGCCGACGCGCGCGGGCGCGACGCGGGCACGCGCGACGCGCGCAGGCACTTGGTCACTCAACCCGCAAGTACTCGATCACCGGGGCGAACGCTGGCGTGTACGTGCACCCTGATGAACGAGACACCCCACGGCTCACGTGCACGCCGAAGTTCCGCCGCGCTCGCGGCAACCGCTCGCGGCAACCGCTAGCGGCGGCCCGCTCTAGCTGGCGGCTGCCAGCTGCCCGCAGGCCCCGTCGATCTGGGTTCCCCTGGTGTCCCTGACGGTCACCGGCACGCCCCGGTCGGCTAGCCGGTCAAGGAACTCGGCCGCGACCCGCGGATCCGAGGCCGTCCACTTCGACCCTGGGGTCGGGTTCAGCGGAATCAGGTTGACATGCGCTAGCTGTCCGGCGAGCAGCGAGGCTAGCCTGTCGGCCCGCCAGCCCTGGTCGTTGATGTCGCGGATCATCGCGTACTCGATGGAGACCCGGCGGCCGGTCGCGGCGGCATATCCCCAGGCGGCCTCGAGGACCTCGGCCACCTTCCAGCGGCGATTCACCGGAACGAGGTCATCCCGCAACTCGTCGTCCGGCGCGTGCAGCGAGACCGCCAGGCGGACAGCCAGGCCCTCGCCTGCCAGCCTCCTGATCGCTGGCACGAGCCCGACGGTGGACACGGTGACGGCGCGCTGGGACAGGCCGAGTCCGCCGGGTGCAGGCTCGGTGATGCGGCGAACCGCCGTCAGCACGCTGGCATAGTTCGCCAGCGGCTCGCCCATGCCCATGAACACGACGTTAGAGAGACGACCGGGCCCGCCGGGCACCTGTCCCCTGGCCATCGCTTTGGCCCCGGCGAACACCTGGCTCACGATCTCGGCGGCTGACAGGTTCCTGGTCAGCCCGGCCTGCCCGGTCGCGCAGAACGGGCAGCCCATCCCGCATCCGGCCTGGGATGAGACGCACATGGTGACGCGGTCGGGATAGCGCATCAGCACGGACTCGACCAGCGCGCCGTCCAAGGCCCTCCACAGCGTTTTACGGGTCGTGCCGCCATCGCATTCCAGCTCGCGCTGCGCCGTGAGCAGCGGCGGTAGCAGCGCGGCGGCCAGTTCGCCCCGGAGCCCGGCCGGCAGGTCCGTCATCTCCGCGGGATCATCGATCAGCCGGGCGAAGTAGTGCCGTGACAGCTGGTCGGCACGGAAGCCCGGCTGCCCGAGCTCGGCCACTGCGGCCCGGCGCCCTGCCTGGTCCAGGTCAGCCAGGTGCCTGGGCGGCCTGAACCTCGGCCCGCGCGACGCGGAGCCCAAACCGGGACTTCCTGCGCCAAGCTCGACCGGCACGGGCCCGGCCGGCGCTGTGGCGCTCGTCATCAGCGTGCTCCGATCCTGCTCAGCAGGCTTGCGCCTGCGGGATATCTGCACCATGCGCGTAATGACCTGCGTGAAGTCGGTAGATTTCAGTACGTGCCGACGTTGCGCAGAGGCGCTAGCCAGACCCCAAGGATATCCACCACCCCGGCCAGTCCAGTGGTGCTGCTTGACAGCGTCAACCCGTATGGGAGCCGGCGGGTCGTCGTCGAATACGACGGGACCGCGACGTCGGCGTACCTGCACGACAAGTCCGGCGCGATCGCGGCCACCTGGCTGGCCAATCACGGGCCCGCGCCGGAGACGGTGGATGTGACCATGCTTCGCGCAGGCCACGCGCCCGAGATGCCCGTCGGTCACACCAAGCACCCCGGAGGCAGGCCGCCGATCGAGGCGCAGGCGCTGCGCGCGCTGTGGCTGGAAGAGGGCGACGGCGTGGCGGTCCTGGAGAACGGCGAGCCGCTCGCGGTCATCCCGGGCTGGGCGGACCTGTCCAAGGGCATGCCCGGTTACAGCCGGGACGTGATCGGCCAGACGCCGTTCGCCTGGTCGCTGGATGACGCGATGGAAGGCCTTCGCCCCCGGATCGCGCACGCCGAGCGATTCTGGCGCTGGCGCACCAGCCAGGAGGCCTGGGCGGCGATCCAGCAGGCGACGTTCGGGCACCTGCTGTCGCGCCTCGGCCCGGGCGGGGGCTACTGGGACGTCAGCGGCGGCAAGCAGCCGCTGACCGGCGTATCCGAACGTCCGCCGGTGAGCCAGCGTCGGTTCACGGTGCTGTCGACGGTCGGCATGAGCTGCCAGCGCATGCCGGTCATCGAGCAGACCGGCGAGGCTGCCCCGAGCCTGGCCAGGATCGAGCTTGCCCTGGCGACGACGATGCCCAGCGCCCAGGCGGCGCGGATATTCCTTTGGCTGGCCCAGTTCCCGTGGCGCGAGGTGACCTGGCTCGGAGCCGGTCACAGCATTCCCTGGTATCACGAGGCCGCGACGTTCCCGCTCGGCGGCGGGAACGAGGGGGTGCTGCTGATGGACGACCCGTCCCGCCTGCCAGGCCCCGAGGCGCCCTACCTTGACGGGTACACCGCAGGGCCCGACGAGCCGGTCCGCTGGCTGTGGATTATCCCCATCAGCGAGCGGGAGCGCAGGCTCGCGCGGGAGCGCGGCTCAGGCAGCCTGATAACCCAGCTCGCAGCCCAGCGGCGCAGCTGGGTCTGGGGTCCTCCCGACAATCGTTAACTGCCAGGGAACGAGGCGTCTCCCGCGTCAACGGCGACCGCACGGCCGCGGTCGCCCGGGATCCATGCCAGGCCGCGACCGGTCAGGCGGCGTGCCCGTTCGGCACGAACACCGCCAGGAGCAGCCAGATGACCGGCGCCATGACCAGCAGGGAGTCGATCCGGTCCATGATGCCGCCGTGCCCGGGCAGCAGGTGCCCCATGTCCTTGATCTCCAGGTCACGCTTGATCATGGATTCCGCGAGGTCGCCGAGCGTCGACGCGACAACCGCGGCTAGGCCGAGCACGAGGCCCTGCCAGAGGTGGCCGTGCAGCAGGTCCGGCACCATGATCGCGCCGGCGATGAGGCAGGCGACGATGGAGCCGCTGAAGCCCTCCCAGGTCTTCTTCGGGCTGATCGCCGGGGCCATGGGGTGCCTCCCGACGAGGACTCCGGCCAGGTAGCCGCCGGTATCACTGCAGACGGTCAGCACGACGAAGATGAGCGCGCGCCTGGCGCCGTCGGGCTCGGCCACCATCAGGGCCACGAACACCGCCATCAGCGGCAGGTACATCAACGTGAAGATCCCGGCGGTCACGTCCCTGACATAGCCAGCCGCCCCGCCCGGCAGCCGCCAGGCGAGCACGCCGATCGCGGCCAGCGCCAGCGCGGCCAGCGCCCACTTCGCCTGCGTCCAGTACGCCAGGGTGACCATGGCTGTCCCGCCGACCGCGATCGGTACCAGCGGCAGGTCGATGTCCCTGGAGCGGAGCGCATGGCCGAGTTCCCACAGCGCGATCGCGACGATGATCCCGACGTAGAGCAGGAACGTGGCCTTGACCGTGAACAGCGTCAGCAGGACCAGGCCGCCAAGCACCGCTCCCACGGCGATGGCGGCCGGCAGGTTTCGTCCGGTCCGGCCCGACCGGCGCTCGGTCAACGCGGTGCTGCCCCTGGGGACCACCGCCGAAGCGCCCGCGGTGCTGCCACGGGGGGCGACCCCCGAATCCCCCGCGGTGCTGCCACGGGGGGCGACCCCCGAATCCCCCGCGGACGCACTCCCCGGCGCAGGCTGATCGGCGCCGGGCTGACCCGCGTCTTGCTGGAGGTCCTGCCCGCCGGGCCGACCGTGATCATCTTCGAGCCGCAAGCTAGACCTCGAGCAGCTCTTCTTCCTTGTGCTTCAGCAGCTCATCGACCTGGCCGATGTAGCCGTGCGTCAGCTCGTCCAGTTCCCGCTCGGCCCGCCGGCCATCGTCCTCGCCGGCCTCGCCGTTCTTGACCAGCTTGTCGATCGAGTCCTTGGCGTGCCTGCGGATGTTCCTGATGGCAACCCGGCCGTCCTCGGCCTTGTGCCGGGCAATCCTGATGTACTCCTTACGGCGCTCTTCGGAGAGCTCGGGCATAACGACCCGGATGATGGCCCCGTCGTTGGACGGGTTGACGCCGAGGTCGGAGTTCCTGATGGCCTTCTCGATCGCACCCATCGAGCCCTTGTCATAGGGCTGTATGACCACCATCCGCGGCTCGGGCAGGTGGAAGGACGCCAGCTGATTGACCGGCGTCTGGGTGCCGTAGTACTCGGCCGTGATCTTGTTGAACATCGACGGATGAGCCCGGCCGGTGCGAATACCGCTGAACTCCTCCTTAGCAACCGCGACTGCTTTCTCCATCTTCTCCTCGGCTTCGAGGAGAGTTTCGTCGATCACTGCGGCTCCTGTGCATAGGTAGAGGCATCCGGTCGGGCCGCCCCCGCCGACCCGTATACGTCCATGGTGCGCTCGATCATGGCCGCTCTGCCACGGCAGCGCAATGCCTGGCTCGGCTCGTCACGGTCCGGCCGCCGCGGGGCGCCGGCCATCAGGGGACCGACCTGCTCACCAGCGTGCCGATCTTCTCACCGCGCACGGCCCGGACCACGTTGCCCTCTCGCATCAGATCAAAGACGACAATTGGCAAGTCGTTGTCCATGCACAAGCTCACCGCCGTCGCGTCCATGACCCGCAACTCCCGGCGCAGCATGTCGGCGTAGTCGAGATGGGGGATCCGCACCGCGTCCGGCGTGGTCCTCGGGTCGCAGTCATAGACGCCGTCGACCTGAGTGCCCTTGAGGACGGCCGCCGCGCCGATCTCCAGCGCCCGCTGGGCGGCGCACGTGTCGGTGGAAAAGAACGGCGCCCCCAGCCCCGCCCCGAAGATCACTATCCGGTTCTTCTCTAGGTGCCTTATCGCCCGCCTGGGGATATACGGCTCGGCGACCTGGCCCATCGTGATCGCGGTCTGCACCCTGGTCTCGACGCCGAGCTTCTCCAACACGTCCTGCAGTGCCAGGCAGTTGATCACTGTTCCGAGCATGCCCATGTAGTCCGCTCTAGAGCGGTCGATGCCGCGCTCGGAGAGCTGGGCGCCGCGGAACATGTTGCCACCGCCCACCACGGCCGCGATCTGGAAGCCCTCGCGCCAGGCCGCCGTGATCTCCCTGGCGATGTGGATGACCGCGTCGGGAGAGATGCCGAGCGGCTCACCCCCCGCGAACGCCTCGCCGGAGAGCTTGAGGACGACCCGGCGCCAGCCCGGCCGGACCTCGCCGCGGGCAGGGCCAAGTCCGGGCTCGAAATCCGGTTCGCCCGGCTGGGTCCCTGCCACAGCGGTCATGCCCTCGGCCAGCGTCAACCCGCCTGACCGATCTGGAACCTGGCGAACTGCCGTACGCTGGCCCCGTGCTCGGCGAGCAGCTGCCCGACCGACTTCTTCTTGTGCTCCTCGCGGACCGAGGGCTGCTCGGACAGGACGATGTCCTTGAGGAACGCGTTCAGCCGGCCTTCCACGATCTTCGGGATCGTCTGCTCCGGCTTGCCCTCGTCCCTGGTGACCTGTTCGGCGATCCGCCGCTCGGCCGCCACTACGTCCTCGGGCACCTCCTGGCGCGTCACGTACTGCGGCCGCATCGCCGCGACCTGGAAGGCAACTTCCTGGGCAATGTCGGGGTCGGCCTCGTCCAGCTGGACGAGCACGCCGATCGTCGGGGGCAGGTCGGGGCTCGACTTGTGCAGGTAGCTGGTCACGTAGCCACCGTCGAATCGCGCGTAGCGGCCGAGCTCGAGCTTCTCCTTCAGCGAGGCGCCGGCCTCCTCGATGCGCTCCTGAGCTGTCTGGCCTGGCCTGACTTCGAGCCCGAGGACGGCTAGCCTGTCCGCGGCCTGTGTCGGCCCGGCCGCCAGAGCGGCGGCCGCGATGTCGGCCGCCACCTGCTGGAACAAGTCCGTCTTGGCCACGAAGTCGGTCTCGCAGTTCAGCTCGACCAGCACGCCTGCGGCCGGGCCGTCAAGCACCGCCGTGACCAGGCCGTTCGACGCGGTCCGCTGGGCGCGCTTACCGGCGTCCTTGATCCCCTTGCGGCGGAGCAACTCGACCGCGGCATCAAAGTCGCCGTCGCAGTCAACCAGCGCGTTCTTGCAGTCCATCATGCCGGCGCCAGTCTGCTCACGCAGCCGCTTTACGTCGGCGGCGGTGTAGTTCGTCATGTCCCCATCTCTCGTCGTTCAGTGCCGCTCGTTACGGCGGCCGGCCTGCCCGGCCTGGCGCCGACCGCGGGCATCACGCTGTCTGCGAGCCGGCATCCTCGTCAGCCGCCTCGGCCAGGATCGCGTCACCCTCGGCCTTGGCCTCGTTCAGCTCGGCTGCCGTGCCCGTGTCCTCGGCGAGGCCCTCGGGGCCGCCCTCCTGCACCTCGGTCTCGGCCTCGGGCCTGCCCTCAAGCAGCTCGCGCTCCCATTCCGCCAGCGGTTCCTCGGCTCCCAGCATGCCGTCGCCGGTAGTGGCGGCCGGCTTGTCGTCGCCGGCCGCGGCCCCAGCCCTGGCGATCAGGCCATCCGCGACCGCGTCCGCGACCACCCTGGTGAGCAGCGCGACGCTGCGGATGGCGTCGTCGTTGCCGGGGATCGGGTACTGAACCTCGTCGGGGTCGCAGTTGGTGTCCAGAATCGCGATCACCGGGATGCCCAGCTTGCGGGCCTCGCTGACGGCGATGTGCTCCTTCTTGGTGTCTACCACCCAGAGCGCGCTCGGCACCCTGGCCATGTCCCTGATCCCGCCGAGCGAGCGCTCGAGCTTGTCCTTCTCGCGGCGGAGCTGCAGCAGTTCCTTCTTGGTCAGGTTGGAGCCGGCCACGTCGTCGAAGTCGATCTCCTCAAGCTCCTTGAGCCGCTGGAGGCGCTTGT
Source organism: Streptosporangiaceae bacterium (assembly GCA_030041135.1). Taxonomy (GTDB): domain Bacteria; phylum Actinomycetota; class Actinomycetes; order Streptosporangiales; family Streptosporangiaceae; genus JAJYUU01. The sequence continues at coordinate 7,997 of JASHOL010000247.1, forward strand.
AGACCGTGCCGAAGTTGGTCAGCATCCCGCCGAGCCAGCGCTGGTTTACGAACGGCATGCCGACCCGACGGGCCTGCTCGGCGATGGCCTCCTGGGCCTGCTTCTTGGTCCCCACGTACAGGACCGAGCCGCCGTGCGCGACGGTCTCCCTGACGAAGTCGTAAGCCTTGTCGATGTAATCGAGCGACTGCTGCAGATCGATGATGTAGATGCCGTTGCGCTCGGTGAAGATGAAGCGCTTCATCTTCGGGTTCCAGCGCCTGGTCTGGTGGCCGAAGTGAACGCCGCTCTCCAGTAGCTGGCGCATGGTGACGACCGGTGCCATCCCGGTGTCCCCTTCCTGGTCGTGGCGCGCCGCCGCGGGGCGGGCGAGCCGATTCCGGTTCTGTGTTCCTGGCGCCCGTACGCCCTCGCCGCGTGAGAGTTCTCCCGCGGACCGGTGAGGGACGTTCCGCACTGACCACCTGCGATTAGCGCAGCCGGCGGGCGCGCGAATTCGGCTCCGCAACAGCGCATGCTCGCGCTGCCCTGTTAAGGAACCGTCTGCGTAGTCTACATGCCAGGTCCATCCTCCGAGGTCCGCTGGCCAGGCC
>JASHOL010000248.1 GCA_030041135.1 Streptosporangiaceae bacterium
GGGGGCCGCTGCTTGCCTTCGACTATGAACCTACTGAAACGAACGTGGTCTACTCACCCGAGTTGCCGGGCAGCGGCATCCGGCTACTCAACACCAACGCGCCGTCGGGCAGCCTGGTCGCGGCCAGTCGACTCGCCGTTCCGACCACGCATCTTCCCGCTGGCTACTTGCGCCTTTGGCAAGGGCCGCAAGGGCAGGTGGTAGTTTCCGGGAACGGCGCCACCGTGGCGACTGTCCTATCCACGAAGCGCGGTATTCAAGGCGATACCGAATTTGCGGAATTCTCCCTCGCCACCGGCAAGTTGCTGCGGCGCTGGCTGCCGTCGGCTGACCCGTTCGTCTTCTGGAGCAACTTCTCCGGGAGGATTCTGGCCGCACAGGGCATTTTCACCGGGCTTAGGGCTGATATCCCAGGGTGTTGCACCGGCGGGTTCGCCGTGGGAATCATGACCGGTGACCGGTTCACGCCGCTGCCGCGACCCGCGGCTGCAGGGGCGGGAGTTCTCGCCTTCTGAGGAGCCCCAGCTGCGGCTCGCCGGCTAGCAGCCGGCGAGCCGCTCGGACAGGTAGGCGACCAGCTTGTCGATCCCGATCCGCTCCTGCTTCATGGAGTCGCGCTCGCGGACGGTGACCGCCTGGTCGGCGAGCGACTCGAAGTCGACGGTGACGCAGTACGGGGTGCCGATCTCGTCCTGCCGGCGGTACCGGCGCCCGATCGCGCTGGCGTCGTCAAAGTCGGTGTTCCAGTGCCTGCGCAGTTCGGCCGCGATGTCCCTCGCCTTCGGCGACAGGTCGGCGTTGCGTGACAGCGGCAGCACGGCGACCTTCACCGGAGCTAGCCTCGGGTCGAGCCGCAGCACGGTGCGCTTCTCCATGTTGCCCTTGGCATCCGGCGCCTCGTCCTCGGCGTAGGCCTCGAGCAGGAACACGAGCATGGCCCGGTCAGCACCCAGAGCGGGCTCGACGACATAAGGGATGTAGCGCTCGCCCGACTCGGGATCGAGGTAGGACAGGTCCTGGCCGGAGGCCCTGGCGTGCGTGCTGAGGTCGAAGTCGGTCCGGTTGGCGATCCCCTCGAGTTCACCCCACTCGCTGCCGGGGAACTCGAACCGGTACTCCAGGTCGACGGTCCGCTTGGAGTAGTGCGACAGCTTCTCCTTGGGATGCTCGTAGTGCCGCAGGTTGTCCTTGCTCACCCCGAGGTCAAGGAACCAGGATGTCCGCGCGTCGATCCAGTACTGGTGCCACTCTTCGTCCGTGCCCGGCTTGACGAAGAACTCCATCTCCATCTGCTCGAACTCGCGGGTCCTGAAGATGAAGTTCCCCGGCGTGATCTCGTTACGGAACGACTTGCCGATCTGCGCGATCCCGAACGGAACCTTCTTCCGCGATGTCTGCAGGACGTTACGGAAGTTGATGAAGATCCCCTGAGCGGTCTCGGGGCGCAGGTAGGCCAGGCTGGAGGAGTCCTCAACGGCGCCGAGGTAGGTGCGCAGCATGGTGTTGAACATGCGCGGCTCGGAGAAGGCGCCCCTGGTACCGCAGTTGGGGCAGGCCAGGTCGGCGAGGCCGTGCTCGGGCTCGTGCCCGTGCTTCTCCTCGTACGCCTCGATCAGGTGGTCCGCGCGGTACCGCTTGTGGCAGGACTCACACTCGGTCAGCGGGTCGACAAACTCGGTCACGTGGCCGCTGGCCTGCCAGACCTCCGGCGCAAGGATCACGCTGGAGTCCAGGCCGACGATGTCGTCACGCTGCGTGACCATGGCCTGCCACCACTGGCGCTTGACGTTATTCTTGATCTCCGCCCCAAGCGGACCGTAGTCCCACGCGGCCCGAAGCCCGCCGTAGATCTCGCTTGACGGGTAGACGATCCCCCGCCGTTTCGACAGGCTGACGATGGTTTCCATGCGATCGCTACGGCGTGCCATGCTCAATCTCTCCATCCGGCTGGCGGTCGGCGGTCCGTGTGTGACATGCCCGGAACCCCTTTTGAGGGCGGCGGTGATCATAGCTTAGCCGTAGCAGGCAGGACTCGTCGCGTGACTTTCGGTGACGTGATCGCGACAGCTGCCTGGTAACGGACGGTAGCCTAGGCTGGAGATCGTTATCGTGGCTCAGCTAGGCCAGCCCGGCTGGCGGAGGGACCAGGAGCATGACCAGCAACCGGTCGTCACGGCCGCGTCAGCGCATCCGGCCGCTACCGCCTGGCCAGAGCCTTTTCACTCCGGATGCCTCGCCGGCCAGGGCGGCGACGGAGCGGCGCAGCGCCAGGCCGCTGGTGTACCTGCACCAGCTACCGCCCTGGGTGGTGCCGGCAGTGCTGGCCGGGCTGCTGATAGCCGGTCTCGCGCTGCGCGGCCCTGGCGGCGCTATCGCCCTGTTCGCGGTCGCCGCGGTCCTCGGCTGGCTCGCCTCGGTGTCCTGGCCCCGGCTGTCCGCGGGCGGGCGGCTCGCGCGGCTGGCCGCCGTCGGGCTCCTGCTTGCGCTGGCCGCCTTCCAGGCCCGCCGGTAGCTCAGCCAGCTCGGCCAGCGTCGTCGCCTACTCCTCGCTCTTCTCGAACCGGCTGACCGCGATCAGGCCGGCGACGAAAACCGCCACCATCCCGATCAGCAGTGCCAGTTGAGCCGTTCCGAGGCTGGACTGGCTGTTCGGGTTGAGCACCAGCAGAATCCTGCGGATCACGGCGATCAGGCCGACCACGATGAACGGCTGAGCAACCAGGCGGTGCGAGCGCAGTGACAGCACAACCGTGTGCACGATCTCGACGAGGATCAACACGAGCAGCACGCGATCGAGGAGGTTCTCCGCCGCCGTGGTGACTCCCTTAGACGACGCGCCGACGAAGTCCACCATCCCGGATACCAGCAGGACCACTGCCAGCGCGATCAGGACGACGCCGACGGTGACCGTTATGACGTCCTGGGAGTGCTCGAGTGCCGAGATCCAGCGCCGAACCGTGGTGCTGCCAGCCCAGCGCGCGGGCAGGCCCTCGGCCGAGCCTGGCTCAGGCGCCTCGCCCGCGCCAGCCGATTCTTCGCCCGATGCTGATATGCCGGTCATTGCGACATTGTGGGTGGCGCGGCCCGCGATCGTCAGCCGATCCGGCATGACGGGCCGGCGGTGGCGAACCGCAGAATCGTCAATAAATGTTGACAACCTTTCAGGCGTCAACTTAGATTGACGCTCATGAGCGAGAAAGCCGAGACCGCACCCGTAGTCGTCATCGGAGCCGGGCCGGTCGGCCTCATGCTGGCCGCCGAGCTGTGCCTGGGCGGCGTGACGCCGGTCGTGTGTGACCGGCTGCCCGAGCCGAGCAGCGTGCCGAAGGGCAACGGCCTGTTCGGCCAGATCGTGTCTGTCCTGGACTACCGCGGCCTGCTTGATGAGTTCCGCGCGGACTCCGCCTACTGCGGGCCGGTGCCGGGGTTCGGCTTCGGCCCGCTGCAGCTTGATTTCGGCCAGGTAGACCGCAGTCCGCTGCACGTGCTTGCCATCCCGCAGCGACGGGTCGAGCAGCTGCTGGCCGGACGGCTGACCGCGCTCGGCGGCAGCATCAGGCGCGGGTTTGAGCTGACCGGACTCGTTTGCGCCGGCGATCATGTGGCCCTCGACCTGCGCGACAGCGAGGGCGGCAGCCACCAGCTGCGGGCTGCCTACGTGGTGGGCTGTGACGGCGCCCGCAGCGCGGTGCGCAAGCTGGCACGGATCGGCTTCCCCGGCGTTACCTCCGCGGAGGTGTCGCGGATCGGCCGAGTACGGCTGCCGACCTCGATGATCATGGCCGGAAGCGGCGAGGTGGACGTGCCCGGGGCGGGGCGGCTGCAGCCCATGCGGCACGTGAAGACCGCGGCGGGCAGCTACTCGATCGCCCCGCTCACCAGCCTCGACAAGCACGCCGAGCCCGGCATCTACATCGTGGCCACGATGGAGGAGGGCCGGCCTGCCTGTCCCGACGCCGCCATGACCCTCGACGAGCTGCAGGGCAGCCTGAACCGGGTGCTCGGAGCCGAGCTGCCGCTGACCGATCCGCTGTGGCTGACCAGGACCGTGGGCAACAGCCGGGTCGCCGACCGGTTCCGGGCCGGACGAGTCCTGCTGGCCGGTGATGCGGCGCACCTGTTCGGCCTCGGCGGCTCACTGAACGTCGGGTTGCTCGACGCGATCAACCTCGGCTGGAAGCTCAGCGCGCGGGTGCGCGGCAACGCCGCCGAAGGGCTGCTCGACAGCTACCACGCCGAGCGGCACGCCGCGGCCAGCCGTGCGCTCGCGCACACCAGGGCCGAGCGCGCGCTCGGGCGCGACGACGAGTTCAGCGTGGCCGTCCGTGACGTATTCGCCGAGCTGCTGCGCCACCCCGACGCGGCGTGCCGGGTCGGCGAGATGATCGAGGGCTCTGACGTGCGCTACGAGACGCCGGGCAGCCCGGTCGGCTCGCATCCGCTGCTCGGGCGGCTGATGCCTGACCTCGGGCTGGCCGTGGACGGCGGAGCGACGAGGGTGGCCGAGCTGATGCGGGCGGCCCGGCCGGTACTGCTGGATTTCACTACCAACCGCCGTGCGGCGACGGTCGCGAAAGCCTGGACCGGGCCCGTTACCGTCCTGACCGCCAGACCGCTGGAACCGCCGTCGCCCGCCGAAGCGCTGCTGATCCGACCTGACGGGTACGTTGCCTGGGCGGCCGCGGCTGGCGGACCTGACCGCGCTGATGGCCTGCGCGCTGCGCTGCACGCGTGGTGCGGGCCGGCGCGGCCCTAGCCCGTGGTCTCCTCGGCCAGGATCTCTGCGGCGAGCGCAACGCGCTCGTCGCAGGTCACCCCGGAGCCCGCCTCCGCCTCGGTCGGCTAGATGCCGTCTGGGCCGGTCTCGGCCGCCGGGCGTCTGGCCGGGGGCGGCAGCGGATTGGGCTCGGCGCCGCCGTACCGGCGGTCCCGGCCGGCGAAGATCTCGCACGCGTGCCAGAGGTGGCGGCGGTCGAAGTCGGGGAACAGCGTGTCGAGGAAGACGAACTCGGCGTACGCGGACTGCCAGAGCAGGAAGTTGGACGTCCGCTGCTCGCCCGACGAGCGGATGAACAGGTCCACGTCCGGGATGCCCGGCTCGTCCAGGTACCGGCGGATGAGCTTCTCGTCGACCTTCTCCGGCCGGACGCGCCCCGCGGCCACGTCCTCGGCGATGGCCCTGGCCGCGTCCGCGATCTCGGCCCGGCCGCCGTAATTGACGCAGAACTGGAGCGTGAGCACGTCGTTGCCTGTGGTCATCCGCTCGGCGTCTTCCAGCTCGGAGATCACGCTGCGCCACAGCCGCTGCCGACGCCCCGCCCACCGGATCCGCACGCCCATCTCGTTGAGCTGGTCGCGGCGGCGGCGGATCACGTCCCGGTTGAAGCCCATCAGGAAGCGGACCTCGTCGGGCGAGCGGCGCCAGTTCTCGGTCGAGAAGGCGTACGCCGACAGGTAGGGGATGCCCAGCTCGATAGCTCCCATGATCACGTCGAAAAGCGCGTACTCGCCCGCCTTGTGACCCTCGGTCCTGGGCAGACCGCGTTGCTTTGCCCACCGGCCGTTCCCGTCCATCACCAGGGCCACGTGCCGCGGCACGAGCTCTCCGGGAATCTTGGGCGGCTGGGCCCCCTCTGGGTGCGGATAGGGGGGCTTGACCTCGCGCCTCATCTGCTGACGGTTCCCTTACGCGTGCTCGACGTGCGGAAGCGAGCGGAGCGAGTGCTCCAGATGCCACTGCAGGTAGGCGGCGGTCAGCCCGCTGCACTCCAGCTGGTGCCGCCGTTCGCTGGCGTCGGCATAGGCCCAGTCGCCCCGCAGCAGCGCGTTCATCAACGCCACCGTACCCGCCGCCGGCGTGGCCGATCCCGGCACCCGGCAGGCCCGGCAGGTCAGCCCGCCCGCGGCCAGCCCGAACGCTCGCAGCCCGCCGTCGGCCTCCGGCGCCGGCGTGCCGCAGATCGCGCACTCGTCCAGGGCGGGCGCGTACCCGGCGACCGCCAGCGACCTCAGCAGGTAGGCGTCAAGCACCAGCCGCGGCTCATGGGCCGCCTCGACCAGGGACCTGAGCCCGCCGACCAGCAGCAGGAACTGCCGCATGGACGGCTCCTTCTCTACCGGCGTGAGCTTCTCGGCGGTCTCCAGCATCGCCGTGCCGGTCGTGTACCGCGGATAATCGCTGGCCAGCTGCTCACCATACGGACGCAGCGTCTCCGCCTGCGTGACCACGTCCAGCGACCGGCCGGTATACAACAGCAGGTCGACGTGCGTGAACGGCTCGAGCCGCGCGCCGAACCGCGACTTGGTCCGCCGCACGCCCTTGGCGACAGCCCGGATCCGGCCGGTCTTGCGCCCAAGCACCGTGACGATCCTGTCGGCTTCGCCCAGCTTGTGAGTGCGCAGCACGATGCCATCGTCACGGTAGATGCTCACCAGCCCATTCTCGCCTACCGTGCCTGCCAGGCGGGCAAACCGCGCTCGCCGCACGTGGCCGGGTTCGCCGCTAGCGCGCCGGGCCGACGCTAGCCCGCCGCGGCGCTCTCCTCGGTCATCGAGATGACGCCACGAGCCTGGGCCGGGGTCATGCCCAGGCAGGCGGCGATGTCCCTGGCCGCGCACCGCTCCTCGTCGGACAGCGGCCCGTCGGCGAGGCCGACCCTGACCACGTCGGCCAGGAACCACTCGTGGGCAGGCATCGTCAGCTGAATCGCGAGCGTCCCGAGCGCGGACGCCACGTCGCTGCCAGTGTCCTCGCCGCGCCCGATGTCGGCGGCGAGGGCGGTGTCGCCGTAGTCCCGCATACCTGAGACCCTGATCTTCTCGATCGCGCAGGCCCGGGTGGAGGCGCTGCGACTGTCTCCGGCCCGCACCATGGCCACGACTGCGGCTCGGGTCGCGGCCGGGAGCGCTGATCGCATCTGGGCGGTGGTGGGCAGCGCCAGTACCTCGCTGCGATAGCGCGTGCCGCACGTCGTGCACTGCACGTGCTCGTCAACCCGCTCAAGGGCAATCACCGGCATGAACAGGAGGTGGAACCACCGGCGGCCGGCGCACTGGCGATAGTCACGGTCGCCGCCGCAACGGTAGCAGTGCAGTGTGCCCTGGCCGGTAGTCCGGAAATGGTGCTGAAACCCTACGAAAACCACCGACAGCTCTCCCCTGCTGTAAGCCGCCCGTGCCGCGCGACGTCAGCCCAGGTAGAGGGATCATCACACGTCGGGCCCACGATCAGGGTCTCGTTCGCACATTTAGCCGACTGCGATGTCAGCGCCCGCTCAGCCCCGGTGCGGGCGCAGGGATGCAGGGCTAATTGAGTTGCCCAACCGCCGGGAGGCCGATTAGCTGGCGGCCGTGCGAATCGAGCAGTTCGATCCCCTGACCGATGACAGGCGGCTCCGCGCGTGCCATGGGATGGCGGTTGCGGGCCAGCCCGAGGATGACCCGAATCTCCCAGCCGAGCCCTACGAGGACTTCCGGGTCTTCTGGGCGCTGGGTGAATCCCTCAGCCTGATGCAGACCTGGCTGGCCACCGACGAGTCGGGCGAGGCGGTTGGCGCGTACGTGCTCGAGCTGCCGCAGCGGGAAAACCGCAAGAACGCCTTCGTCCAGATCATCGTCGACCCCGCGCGCCGGCGCCGGGGGGCGGGGCGTCTGCTGCTGGCGCACTTGGCGGGCCAGGCGGCGCAGGCCGGCCGGGAACGGCTGATGGGCTGGACCAGGATCGGAGCGCCGGGCACCGCCTTCGCGAGGGCCACCGGCGGCCGGGAAGGCATGCGGGAGGTGCGCCGCCGGCAGGACCTCAGCGAGGATCTGCGCCAGCGCCTTCCCGCGCTGCGGGCTGCGGCGGAGCCGCACGCCTCCGGCTACGGGCTGCGCTGCTGGGATGGCCGCGCGCCAGCGGAGCTGCGCGACGGCCTCTGCGCGGTATACACCGCCCTCGGCGATGCTCCGCACGACGGGGCCTATGAGCCGGCCTCGTTCGACGCCGCCCGGCTGGACGCCGAGGAGCAGCGGCTCGTCGCGCGGGGCGTGCGCTGGTACTCGGCCGCGGCGGTCGAGGCGGCTCGCGGCGAGGTCGCCGCCGTCACGCAGGTTAACGTGCAGCCCGGCCAGCCGCAGTGGGGCTGGCAGGCGATCACGGCCGTGACGAAGCAACATCGCGGCCACCGGCTGGGACTCCTGGTAAAGGTCGCGATGCTGGAACTGCTGGCCGAGCGCGAGCCCGCCCTGCGGCACATCGTGACCTCCAACGCCGAGCAGAACGAGCACATGGTCGCGGTGAACGAGCAGCTCGGTTATCAGGTGACCGACTACCTCCAGGCCTGGGAGCACGAGGTGGCCGCCGTCGCGCCTGTGCCCGCCGGCTAGTCAGGGGACTATGCGGTTGCATGGTCCCGGCCAGGTCAGCCGTAGAAGCCGAGTCTGCGCAGCTGGCGCGGGTCACGCTGCCAGTCCTTGGCGATCTTGACGCGCAGGTCCAGGTAGACGTGACGGCCGAGCAGCGCCTCGATCTGGCGGCGCGCCACGGTGCCGACCTCCTTGAGCCTGCTGCCCTTGGGCCCGAGCACGATCGCCTTCTGGCTTGGCCGTTCCACGTACATGACCGCATGCACGTCGATGAGGTCATCCCGACCATCCCGCGGAGTCATCTCCTCGACCACGACCGCGATCGAGTGCGGCAGCTCGTCCCTGACGTCCTCCAGGATTGCCTCCCTGATCAGCTCGGCCGCCAGCTGCTGCTCGGGCTCGTCGGTGAGGTCACCGTCCGGGTAGAGCGGTCGACCTGGGGGCAGGTGGGAGATCAGCACGTCGGCCAGCATGTCGAGCTGGAAGCCGGTGACCGCGGACACCGGAACCACGTCGGCCCAGTCGCCAAGCTCGACCACCGCGGCCAGCTGCGCGGCTACACGCTCGCGGCTGGCCTCGTCGGTCTTCGTGACGATCGCGACGACCGGCGTCTTTCCGCTCCCCGCGACTTCCCCGGCCAGGTACCTGTCCCCCGGCCCGATCCGCTCGCTGGCGGGGATGCAAAAACCGATCACGTCGACCTCGGTCAGCGTCGAGCGCACCAGGCTGTCGAGCCGCTCGCCGAGCAGCGTCCGCGGCCGGTGCAGGCCAGGAGTGTCCACGATGATCAGCTGGGCATCGGGCCTGTGCACGATGCCGCGGACGGCTCGCCGAGTCGTCTGCGGGCGGCTGCTGGTGATCGCGACCTTGGCCCCGACCAGCGCGTTCATCAGCGTCGACTTGCCCACGTTTGGCCGGCCGGCGAAGCAGGCGAACCCCGCCCTGAACTCGGCCGACGGCCCGCTTGGCGGGGGGGTGCCCCGCGGCGCGCGCTGGGGAGGGCCTGGTGCGCGGCGCGACGGCGTTCCCACGTGGTGATTCTCCCCTACCGGGGCGCTCCCGTCCTAACCCGGCGGCCCGACGGGCGGGCAGCCGGGAACGCCGTCCTGGCGGCGCCCGAGCGCGAGCGCGCCTAGCGCGAGCCCGACCAGGACCAGGCCCATAAGCGCTGTCGGCGTCAGTCGTTCCCCGAGCACGATCAGGCCGAGCATCGCCGCGACGACCGGCTCGGCCAGGCCGAGCGTGACCGCGACGGGCGCCGGCACGGTGCGCAGGCCACGGCCGTACAGCAGATAGGCCAGCACGGTAGTGACGATGCCGAGATAGCCGGTCACGGCCATACCTCGCGCCGTCAGCAGCCAGCCCGGTGAGCTCGTGGCGAGAACCGGCGCCAGCAGCACCGCGGCACCGCCGAACAGCAGGCCCATGACCGTGGCCTCCTGGTTGCCGGCCGAGATCAGCCGGGCCGCGGCCACGGCGTAGATGGCGTAGCAGAATCCGGCCGCGAGTGCCAGCATCACGCCACCGGGACTGGCACCGGCCGATCGGCCGCCGGTGACCAGTACCGCGCACCCCGCGACGGCGGCGGCGGTAGCGAGCATCCACCGGCGATCCAGCGCAGGACCGCCGGTCACCCTGCTCAGCAGGCCGGTGAATACCGGAGCGCTGCCGATGGCGACGACAGTACCGATGGCGACGCCGGTCATCCGCACCGCGGTAAAGAAGCACAGCTGGTAGCCGCTCACCGCCGCGGCGGCCAGGACCAGGACGGCACAGACCGCGCGGCTGCCCGCCACCAGCCCGGCCACCGCCCGCCTGCCCCGCCTAGTCCGCATCGCGATCGCCAGCAGCACGAGCCCGCCGAGCACGATCCGGGCCGCGCCAATCGAGACCGGACTCGCCGCGCCTGGCGCAAAGTGCGCCGCGGTCCCCGTGCTGCCCCAGGCAGTGGCACCGGCCAGCACCGCGACAGCGCCGCGCGCCGGCCTGGCAGTTGAGACTCCGGGTTCAGGCCCGGGCAGGCCACGAAGCCCTGGCGAGGACGCGGAGCCGGCCGGCGACCGGAGTCCCGGCGACCCAGGCGGCTCGGTAAGGTCGCGCACCGCGCAAGTGTCGCATCCCGCCGCCGGGTTAGCGGAATGCCCGGTCAGCTACGGTTCTTGACTGCCTCCGTCCCGCCGGTGTTCCGGCCCAGCGCCCGGTGCCTGGTGCTGGATGACCGCGGGCGGGTCCTGCTCTTCGCGGCCGAGGCCCAGGGACAGGAGGCCAGGACCTGGCCGACAGGAGCAGGAGCGCGCCGCACTCGCGCCCCGGCGGGGGTACGAGGGTCGTCCCCCCGGGCCCCGTCACGGGCAGAATGTGGCCAGGACCGTGCCGTCGGCGGCGGCCTGGAACAGGACCGCGTCCGGGCCCACCTCACGAACCGCGGCCAGGTCGCCGGGATCGACCGGCCCGCCGTCGCTCACGAGCGCGGCCGCCTCGAGGCTGGCTGCTCCGCTGGACACGGCCATCGCCACGGCTAGCTGCAGGGCGGATAGCCGCAGGGACGGCAGCGCGACCGCGGCGGCCGCGTAGGTCCGGCCGGTCTCGTCCCTGACCGCAGCACCCTCGGCCGCGGCAACCCTGGCCCTGGCCGCGCGGGCCAGGGTAATGATCTTGATGTCCTCTGGGCCAGGCTCCTCCGCCCCCACCTCGCTCACAGCCAGATAGTAGACCGGCGATACCGGGCAGGAGTGCTCTGGCGCGTGGTTCGCAGCACCCGGTTCTACTGCCGCTAAGCGGGATGCCGTCGGGCGGGCGTGACCCCGTTCCCCTCGTGGTGAGCGTCTGCGTCAACGACCGAACCGTGCGCCGCCTGCTCGATGCCGTCGCCATCGCCGGCCGGTTCGATCCGCTGCACCGTCACCGTCCCGATCCGGTTGCGCCGGCCGGCCAGGCTCTCGGCGGTAAGCCGCAGCCCGGCCACGGTCGCGACCGAGCCGGCGATCGGCACCTTGCCGAGTAGATGCGCCAGCAGTCCGCCGACGGTCTCGACGTCCTCGGCATCGATGCGGACGCCGAACAGTTCCTCAAATTCCTCGACCGAGAGCCGGGCGCTGACCCTGGCCGTGCCGTCGGGGAGCCACTCAACCGGCGGCATCTCGCGGTCGTACTCGTCGGCGATCTCGCCGACGATCTCCTCGAGGATGTCCTCGATCGTGACCAGGCCGGCGGTCCCGCCGTACTCGTCGATGACGATGGCCACGTGCACGTGCTGAGCCTGCATCTCCCTGAGCAGGTCATCGACGGGCTTGCTCTCCGGCGCGAAGGTCGCCGGCCGCATGATCGAGTCGATCGTCTCGACCGATTCGCCCTCGGGGTGCTCATGGATGCGGGTCATGATGTCCTTGAGGTAGGCGATCCCGACCACGTCGTCCAGGTTCTCCCCGATCACCGGGATCCGGGAGAACCCGCTGCGGAGCGCCAGCGACAGCGCCTGGCGCAGCGTCTTGTGCCGCTCGACGAACACCATGTCGGTGCGCGGCACCATTACCTCTCGCACGATCGTGTCACCGAGCTCGAACACCGAGTGGATCATGGCGCGCTCGCCTGGTTCGATGATCTGCCGCTGCTCAAGCAGGTCGACCAGACCACGGAGGTCCTCCTCCGTGTCCGACGGTGTTTCGCGCTGACCGCGGCCGGGAGCCAGCGCCCAGCCCGCCGCGACCAGGAGCTTCGGAACCGGCCCCAGGAGCCGGACGATCGGGCGCAGGACTCCGGCGGCCGCGCTCGCGACCCCTACCGCGTTGCGGCGCGCGATGCTGCGCGGCACCGCCCCGGCGATGAGGTACGCGGCCAGCGTCACCGCGACCGCCGTGACCAGGAACGCCCGCCACCCGATCCCCCACCACTGCACAAGCACCGCAGTCACCAGCACGGCTGAGCAGATCTCCGCGGCCACCCTCGCCAGCAAGAGCACCGAGAGGTAACGGGGCACCTCCGCGAGTACGGCCTGCAGCGGGCCGGCCGTCTCCGAGGCTGACCGGCCAAGCTCCCTCGCGCCCAGCCTGGACACGCGCAGCAGCGCGGTCTCCGCGCACGTACACCAGCCCGCCAGTGCCATCAGCACCAGCGCGGCGACCAGCAGCCAGCCCATTGGCAGCTATCCGTAATCTTGCGAGCCGTCGGCCAGGCCCAGGTCGTGCTCGGACCGCCAGGAGGCAAGCAGCCGGTCCTGGAGGCCGAACATCGTGGCTTGCTCCTCCGGCTCGGCATGGTCGTAGCCGAGTAGGTGCAAGATCCCGTGCGTGCACAGCAGGTCGAGCTCGTCCTGCACGTCATGATCGGCCTCGGCCGCCTGAGCCGCTGCCACCTGCGGGCAGATCACGACGTCGCCGAGCAGCGTGTCGGCTGCGTCCGGGTCGGGCGGCGTGTGGCCATCTCCGTGCCCGCCCGGCTGCGGCAGCCTCAGCTCGTCCATGGGGAACGCGAGGACGTCGGTCGGCCCGGCTTCCCCCATCCAGCGCACGTGCAGCTCGGTCATGGCCGGCTCGTCCACCAGCAGCACCGACAGCTCGGCCAGCGGGTGGACTTGCAAGCCGTCCAGGACGTACCTGGCCAGCCCGGCCAGCTTCGCCTCGTCGACGTCGACCCCGGACTCGTTCGCGATCTCGATGCTCATCTGCCCCCCGTCATTGGACTTGTCACCGCGCGCGGTTACCGTCCCGCCGTTGCCTTCCTGGCTGCAGCCGGCCAGGCTCTGCGGCCGCCTGGCTGGCGTCATAGCGCTCGTAGGCATCAACGATGTCAGCCACGAGCTTGTGGCGCACGACGTCGTGGCTGGTAAGGCGGGAAAAGTAGACATCATCGACGCCCTCCAGGATGCCCTGCACCTGCCGGAGCCCGCTGGCGGTGCCGGCCGGCAGGTCGACCTGAGTGATGTCGCCGGTCACGACGATCTTGGAGCCGAAGCCCAGCCGGGTCAGGAACATCTTCATCTGCTCGGGCGAGGTGTTCTGGGCCTCGTCCAGGATGATGAACGAGTCATTAAGCGTGTTGTGGGTGATGAGGAAGTCCTCGGTCGCATAGAGCGAGTCGGCCGCCGCAACGGCGATGCAGACCGCCTCCGCCCTGCCTTCTGGCTCGATGCGCTCGATGAACCGCTGCGGATGGCCGCCGCCCCCGCAGGCGCGATAGCGATCTAGCTTCCTGGCGAGGCGGAACGGCTGGATGCCAGCCGGAAGCCGGATGTCCAGGACGTGGGCGTCATGCCGGTCCGGGACGGCACGACCCCGTGCGCGCCCTGGGCTTCGCCCGGCAGCCGGCCGGACCCGCGAGTAGGCGATCCCGCCCAATGACCGGACCAGGAACAGCACGCCGTCGCGCAGGCGCGGGGAGACGGTTGCGTACTGAACCCGGCACGTCCGGCCGGCCTGGACGACCGGGCCGCCGTCGCTGTCCAGCAGGCCCTGCAGCACGCCGAGCCGGACATCTGCGCTGTTTTGCAGGTAGGCCTCGGGCACGAACCTGGTTGCCGACCCGGACCCGTAGAGCCCGAGCCGCCGCAGGACCCCGGTCACGGGGTTCTCCATCGCCATTACCTGCCCCGGCGTCCTGACCCGGTTCTGGACGTAGTCAGGACCGCTCTTGAGGCATGCCTCGGTCCCTGTCAACAGCTGCCCGAGGGCTTCTGCGAGCTCAGGGTCGCCAGTCGCGAACGATGGCGTCGTGCTGCCGGTCAGGCACCCGTCTCCGAGCAGTAGCCCGAGCGCGTACGGGTCGATCGGCACGTCCCGGCCGGGGAAGCAGGCTGGCCCGCTGAGCACGGGAAGCTCGTAGCGGTGGTAGTGGGCCGCGCGCAGGTTGCCGATCATCTCGCTAGTCGTCAGGACCTGGACCGGGTAGCGGCGGCGGTCGCTGTCGCGAGTCCGTACCGCCCAGAGGTGATCCGCCGTGCACAGCGTCGAGGCGCCGTCCTGGGCGGTCACCCGGTAGATGTCCTGCTCGCCTTGCGGGTAGACGCCGATGACGAGCACGGGTTCGCCATTGGATCCGGTAACGAGGTCGCCGACGCCCAGTTGCCCGATCGGGCGGAACCCGTCCGGGGTCAGCACCCGCGTGTCGACGGGCTGCGCCCTTCCCCGCATATAGGCGAGGGGAGCGATCTCGATCGTGCCGGCGGCGGTCAGCCGGGGGATGGAGTCCGGGTCGATCATGTCGTGCAGGGCGTCGTAGAGCGGCCGCAGGTACGGGTCGATCTTCTCGTACAGGGTGCCGGGCAGGAAGCCGAGCCGCTCGCCCGCCTCGACCGCAGGGCGGGTGAGGATGATGCGGTTGACCGCCTTGGCCTGCAGCGCCTTGACGGCCTTGGCCATGGCCAGGTACGTCTTGCCGGTGCCGGCCGGGCCGATGGCGAACACGACCGTGTGGGTGTCGATGGCGTCGACGTAGCGTTTCTGGTTGAGCGTCTTCGGCCTGATGGTCCGGCCCCGGTTGGACAGGATGTCCAGGTTGAGCACCTCGGCTGGGCGGGCTCCGGTCTTGCGCCGGAGCATGGAGATGCTGTGCTCGACCGAGTCGGGCGTCAGTTCGGCGCCGCTGGCCACCAGCTCGGTCAGCTCCTCGAACAGGCGAGAGGCGAGCGTGGTCTCGGGGACCGGCCCGCTGACCGTTATCTCGTTGCCCCTTACGTGGAAGTCGGCGCTGACGGCGTTCTCAATGACCCGCAGCAGCTCATCCCCGGATCCGAGCAGGCTGACCATCGAGTTGCCCTCGGGGATCACGATCCTGACTTGCGCAGTACCGTTGCCGGGCCGTACGCCCTTGCGTGGCTCAGTCGAATTGTCTGTCAATGGCTCTTTCCTGCTGCGGAGGCCCGCCGGCCTGCGTAGTGGCCATGATATCGGGCCCCGCTGACGGTCCGCATGGCCCGCCGGGAGCCCACAGCCGCACCGGCCCTCGTCTTACTGGCCGGGCAGGCCCGCGGCCTTCGGGCTGCGCTGCCCGGCCTCAGCCAGGCGGCCAGGTCATCTGGCGGCCGCCGAGCACATGTGCGTGCACGTGCTCGACGGTCTGCCCGCCCTTGGGTCCGGTGTTGAAGACGATCCGGTGGCCGTCGGCGATGCCCTGCGTGTGCGCCACCTCGGTGGCATGCGCCAGCAGTTCGCGCAGCAGGTCCTCCTCCGGCGAGTCGATCAGCTCGGCCAGGTTGGCGTGATGCGCGCGCGGAATCACCAGCACGTGGAGCGGTGCTTGGGGGTTGATGTCGGCGAACGCGACGGTCCGCTGGGTCTGCGAGACAATAGTCGCCGGCACGTCGCCGGCGACTATTGCGCAGAACAGGCAGTCAGGCACGGGGAAGATCTTAACGTGTGGCGGGTCAGGACAGCCGCCGACATATATGGTTGCATTACTGCGAATCCACGGTGCACCACCCCTCTGGTGCAACGGCCCCCGCCAGTTCGTTGGCTTTCCGTTCGCCCCAGGGTACGTTCAGCGTGGGTGCGCGCTGAAGCAATTCAGTTCCGTGGGGGGAAGTGCAACAAGTGAGCCTGGCCGACCTGTCAACGGCACATCACGAAGACCCGTGATGACAGCGAGTGAACCTTCGGACGTCGCTGCGCGTCCAATTCACGTGACCGAAACCCTAGTGGCGGGCGTCGCCCTGGGTTCACTTCCGGCGGACTTGGACGCCGACCGGGCGGTGACGGAGCTGTACACCACGCACTACCGTTCGCTGGTGCGGCTCGCGGCACTGCTAGTACGCGATGTCGGAACCGCGGAGGAAGTGGTGCAGGACTCGTTCGTTGCGATGCATGGCGGCTGGCGTCGCCTGCGGGACAGCGAGAAAGCCCTGTCCTACTTGCGGCAGTCGGTAGTCAATAGATCACGTTCGGTGCTCAGACATCGAGTGGTCGTCGACCGGAACGCGCCGAAGCCTCCGCCCGATATGCCAAGCGCAGAGCATGGAGCGATAGCCTTGCTCGAGCGGTCCGCGGTCATCGCCGCGCTGCGGACGCTGCCTGCACGGCAGCGCGAAGCCCTGGTGCTGCGGTTCTACGCCGACATGTCCGAGGCACAGATCGCCGACGCGATGCAGATCAGCAAGGGCGCGGTGAAGAGCCACACGGCCAGGGCGATGGCGACCCTGAGAACGCTGCTGGAGCGTGACACATGAGCCACGCCCGGCCAGACGACGAGGCGATGCTCCGCAGCATGCTGCACGCGGCGGCTGATCAGGTCGAGCCGCGTGCGGACGGGCTTGAGCGGATCCAGCATCGCCTCACTCGTCCGCGTCCGATGGCAGTGGCCTGGGCCATGATTACGTGGACCCGGCTGTCGATGCGCCTGTCGAGCGCCTTTCGGTACCTCGCCGACCGGCTCGTGACCGAGTACCGGCTGGCAACCGAGCGATTCATGCCCGCGCCCGCCGCTAGCCATGGTGGCCGGCAACTCCTGCGGTGGCTGCGGCCGCTTGGCGCGACCGGGACGGCAGTCCTCATCGTCGGGGCCGTCGTCTACATGGCGTTCGGCGTATCGCAGGTCATCTCGCCGCTCAGCTCGGACACCGGCTCAGGGCATGCTGGCACTCACCATCAGGGAAATGGGTCCACGACTGGCTCCGGGCGCGCCCAGGCTCAGTCAGGCTCCCCTCAGGGCTCGCCCAATGGCTCGTCGGCTGGCTCGGCGAATGGCTCGAAGTGCGGGACGTCAGGGAGTTCGACGCCGACCTCGTCCCCGTCGACGATCTCGCCGCCGCCGACCTCCACGCCCAGCCAAACCACCAGCCCGTCGCCGAGCACGACGCCGACGCCGACGCCGACCCCCACGCCAACCCCCACGCCGACGCCCACGCCCAGCTCGACGTCGACGGTCCCGTCGACTGAGCCAGGGACGGGCGGGACCGGCTCCCCGTCCGCCGGGATGGGGAGCGCTGCGGAGAATCAGGCGCGGGCCAGCGAGGCGACGACGGTCGGGACGAGCGGCAGGGACTCCACGGTCAGCACGCTTGCGCTGAGTGCTGCGACCGCGGGCCCATCCCCCACGCCCACGTGCTCGACACAGAAGACGGCGACGCCGACGATTACGCCGGAGGCGGCCGGCCCGGCGCTGGCACCCGTCCTGACGGCAGAGCCGGTCAAGGGCAAGGACGGCTAGGCCCGCACTCAGCCGCGGGCGCGATCCGCCGAAGCGAGCATGATCACCAGCGCGCAGTCCGGCTAAGCAAGATGCCGGCCCCCACCGCGCCGGCCGACGACGCGCGCAGCACGGTCGGGCCGAGCCGCGCTGCCACCGCTCCGGCGGCCGCCAGCTCGTGCTGCTCGGCCGGGGTGATGCCCCCCTCCGGGCCGATGACAAGCACGATCTCGCCCGCCGCCGGCAGGTCGAGATCGGCGAGCCGCGCCGGCGCATCGGGCTCGAGGACGACGGCGAGCGCCGCGGCCCGTATCCGCTGGGCCACGGCCGACATCCCGGCCTGAGCCGTCACCTCCGGCACCCAGGCCCGCCGGGACTGCTTGGCCGCCTGCAGCGCCGTCGAGCGCCAGCGTCCGAGCGCCTTTTCTGCCCGGTCCGCTCGCCACTGCGCCACGCACCGCTCGGCTGCCCACGGCACCACCACGTCGGCGCCGACCTCGGTGAGCAGTTCAACCGCGAGCTCGCCCCGATCGCCCTTGGGGATCGCCTGGACCACGGCGACCGAGGGATCGGGGCGAGGTTCGGACTGTCGGCTCAGCACCGTCAGCTCGAGTTCGCCGGGTGCGGCGGCGGTGACCAGGCAGCGCGCCACCGTACCGGCGCCATCGGTGAGGTAGGCCTGCTCGCCGCGCGCTAGCCGGCGCACGGTGCCGGCGTGGCGGCCCTCCTGACCGCGCAGAATCACCCGCTCGCCCCGCAGGGAGTCGGCGTCGGCAACGAAGAACGCCGGCTTCAGGCCGGCCTCCGGGCGCCGCAGGCGTCAGCGGCTGTTGAAGGCATCACGCAGCCGGGAGAAGAAGCCCTGCTGGCCGGGCGCGAACTTGCCCGGCGGTGCCTCCTCGCCCCGCAACTTGGCCAGCTGGCGCAGCAGCTCTTCCTGCTCGGGCTCCAGCTTGGTCGGCGTCTCGACCGTGACGTGAACGACCAGGTCGCCACGCCCGGAGCTGTTCAGCCGGGCCGTACCCTGGCCGTAGAGCGAAATCGCCTGGCCAGACTGCGTACCTGGCCTGATGTCCAGCTCGGCCGGCCCATCGAGGGTCTCGACCTGGAGCGTTGCGCCGAGCGCGGCCGCCACCATCGGGATGGTCACCGTGCAGTGCAGGTCATCACCCTGCCGCTCGAATATCGCGTGAGGCCGCTGGACGATCTCCAGGAACAGGTCGCCCGGCGGTCCGCCGCCCGGACCGACCTCGCCCTCGCCGGCCAGCTGGATGTGGGTGCCGTCCTCAACGCCAGCCGGGATCCGTACCTTGATGGTGCGCCGGGTCCTGACCCGGCCGTCGGCGTCGCATTCCGGGCAGGGCTTCCGGATCACGGTACCGAAGCCGCCGCAGCCAGGGCACGGCCGCGAGGTCATCATCTGCCCGATGAACGACCTGGTGACCTGGCTGACCTCGCCGCGGCCATTGCAGACGTCGCAGGTAACGGGGTGCGTCCCCGGCGCCGTCCCCTCACCCGAGCAGGTCGGGCAGACCACCGCCGTGTCGACGACCAGGTCCCTGGTGGTGCCGAACGCGCACTCGGACAGGTCAAGGTCAACCCGGATCGTGGCGTTGCGGCCCCGCCGGGCCCGGCTCCGGGGGCCGCGCTGCGCGGCGCCGCCGCCGAAGAACGCGTCCATGAGGTCGCTGAACGGGAAGCCCGCGCCGAAGCCGCCCGCGCCGCCCGCACCGGGCGCTCCGGCCCTGGCAAAGGGATCGGCGCCGAGGTCGTACATCTGGCGCTTCTCCGGGTCGGAGAGCACCTCGTACGCCTGCGTGACTTCCTTGAAGCGCTCCTGCAACGCCGGGTCAGGGTTGACGTCCGGGTGCAGTTCGCGCGCGAGCCGCCGATAGGCCTTCTTTATCTCGTCCGCGTCCGCGTCACGGCGTACGCCGAGAATCCCGTAATAGTCGTTTGCCACCGGCATTCCTAGGACTCCGCCAGGATCTGACCCACATAGCGTGCCACTGCCCGCACCGCTCCCATCGCCGTCGGGTAGTCCATCCGGGTAGGCCCGAGGACACCGAGCCGCGCCAGTACCTGCTCGCCGGCTCCGTAGCCGGTCGTGACCATGGATGTGCTCCGCAGCCCGTGCACCTCGTTCTCGGAGCCGATGCGCACGGTAACCGCGGCCTGATCGCCCGATTCACCGAGCAACCGCATAAGGACTACTTGTTCCTCCAACGCCTCCAGCACCTCGTGCAATCCCCGGGAGAAGTCTGCCGCAGTGAGATTTGCGGCACCTCCCACTACGACCCTTTCGTCGTGCCGCTCGACCAGCGTTTCAACGATCACGGAGAACACGGCAGCCGCGTTCGGCCGGTCGGCCGGGCTCACCCGGTCCGGCAGGTCGGCCACCACCGAGGCCACGTCGGCCAGCTTGCGCCCGTCCAGGCAGGCATTCAGCACCGCCCGAAGCTGGGTGATCCCGTCGTCGCCGATCGGCCCTGGCAGTTCCACCGTCCGCTGCTCCACGCGGCCCGTGTCGGTAATCAGCACCAACAGCACGCGGCGCTCGGCGATAGGCACGATCTCGACATGCCGGACGGCCGACCGGGTGAGCGACGGGTACTGCACCACGGCCACCTGCCTGGTCAGCTGGGCCAGCAGCCGGACCGTGCGCATGACCACGTCGTCGAGGTCGTACGCGCCGGACAGGAACGTCTCGATGGCCCGGCGCTCGGCCGGCGAGAACGGCTTCACGCCCGACAGCCGGTCGACGAACAGGCGGTAGCCCAGGTCGGTGGGGACCCGGCCGGCGCTGGTGTGCGGCTGGACGATGTAGCCCTGCTCCTCCAGCACCGCCATGTCGTTACGGATGGTTGCAGGGGATACGTCCAGGTTGTGCCGGTCTACCAGAGATTTCGAGCCGACCGGCTCGTTTGTCGAGACATAGTCCTCCACGATCGCGCGCAGGACTGCCAGTTTCCTGTCGTCGAGCACGCGTCACCTCCCTGGCACTCCCCCGTCTTGAGTGCCAAGTCTATGTTGCAAATCCAGCCCAGGCACAGGCTGCGCTGATCCGCTGGTCAGCTAGTTTCCCGCGCGGCTCCCGACGGCGCGAGGGCCGACCGCCCGATCATCCGGTCAGGCCGCGGACTACCGCATCGGCCAGCAGGCGGCCCGGCCTGGTCAGGGCCACGCGCCCCCGGTCCAGGGCCGGCGCCTCGGCCAGGCCGTCAGCCACGGCCTGGCGGGCCGCCGCCAGGCCCGCCGGCGCCAGCGTGCTCACCGGGCAGCCGGAGGCGAGCCTGGTCGTGAGCATGATCCGCTCCGTGGCCCGCTCCGCCTCGGTCAGGACCTCCCTGGCCTGGGCCGGGCTAGCGCCCGCGGCGATCCGGCGGGCGTAGGCGGCCGGATGCTTCACGTTCCACCAGCGGGTGCCGCCCGCATGGGAGTGCGCGCCTGGTCCGACGCCCCACCAGTCTCCCCCGGTCCAGTACAGCAGGTTGTGGCGGCACGCCGAGGCCCCGCTCGCGGCCCAGTTCGAGACCTCGTACCAGCGCATCCCGGCCGCGCTGAGCATGTCGTCAGCGACGAGGTACCGGTCGGCCAGCACGTCGTCATCCGGGGCCGGCAGTTCGCCGCGGCGGATCCTGGCGGCTAGCCGGGTACCGTCCTCCACGATCAGCGAGTACGCGGAGACATGGTCAGGGCAGGCCTCGATGGCCCGGCGCAGCGACAACTCCCAGTCGGCGTCGCTCTCGCCGGGCGTACCGTAAATCAGATCGAGGCTGACCTGTCCGAATCCGGCCGTCCTGGCCCAGCCAACGCACTGCTCGGGGCGGCCGGGCCGGTGCACCCGGTCCAGCACCGCCAGCACGTGCGGAACCGCGCTCTGCATGCCGAGCGATATTCGGGTGAACCCGGCCTGCCGCAACTGCGCGAGCACCGACGGGTCCACGGTCTCGGGATTGGCCTCGGCCGTGACCTCGACGTCGGCGGCCAGGCCGAGTTCGCCGTCGATTGCCCGCAGGATCGCGGCCAGGTCGGCGGGGGGCAGCAGCGTCGGCGTACCGCCGCCGAAGAACACCGTTCGTACCGGGCCCCCGCGACCGGCCAGAACCCGGCCGGCCAGCCGGATCTCCTCGATGGCTAGTGCCGGATATGCCTGCCGGCTCGCTCCCGAGCCAAGTTCGGCAGCGGTGTAGGTGTTGAAGTCGCAGTAGCCGCACCTGGTCAGGCAGAACGGCACGTGCACGTAGACGCCTAGCGGAGCCGAGCCGAGGCGCTGGACCGCCGATTCCGGGAGTGCACCGTCGGCTGGTGCTGGTTCGCCGCCGAGCGGCAGGCCTGCCACGGTCAGCTCGCCCGCAGCCTGGCCGGCGGCCCCTGCTCAGCACCGCCGTCCTTGTCGTGGTGCCCGTGCTCCCCTGGGCCGAGCGTGCGCACGCGCGCGTTCACCATGTCTTGCACGGTATCCGACGGTGACGATGCTGGTAGAAGCTCACGAGCCGGGCGGTGCGGTCAAGACCAGCCTGCGCCCGGCGGCCGGGCGTTCCGTCGGCTGGCTCACGGGCGATAGCGCCCGGTCGCGGCAAGGCAGGCCGTGCTGGCTATCTGGGGCGAGCCGGTGGCGGTGGGGACCACCGAGCAGCGTGCACGTCAATGTGCGTCAACATGACACAGTGGTCCGTTGTCGTTGTACAGCCCATTCAGTCTACAGTGGACTGTCAGGCCGGATCACCGCCGTGTGGTCCGCCCTCGGCCGGCCATGTCCGAGGACCTAAACGCCCTCCCTGAGGAACAGCGTTGGGTACTTTGCTGCTGCTACCCGGTGCGAGAACGACACCGCAGGGCATTGTGCTGCCGTTCTAGCGGCAGCACTGGGTGCTCTGATGTCGTTCCGCCAGGGTGGAACGACAGTAAAGCGCC
>JASHOL010000021.1 GCA_030041135.1 Streptosporangiaceae bacterium
TACGCCAAGGGCGCCTCGGTGCTGCGGCAGCTCGTCGCGCGCGTGGGCCGGGCGGACTTCTTCGCCGGGATCCGGGCGTATTTCGACGCCCACGGCTGGGGTAACGCAACCCTGGCCGACCTCTTGGAGACGCTCGAGGCCAGCTCGGGAACGAGCCTTTCCGGCTGGTCGCACGCCTGGCTCGAGACCACGGGCCCGAACACGCTGCGGGCGGAGTTCGAGCTCGACACGGGCGGCTCGTTCCGCTCGTTCGAGGTAGTCCAGGAGGCGGGCGACCAGCAGCAGACGATGCGCCCGCACCACATCGCGATCGGGCTGTATAACCGGGCCGGCGACCGGCTCGTCCGCACGTACCGGGTCGAGGCCGACGTCGCCGGGCCGCGCACCGCGCTGGCAGATCTCACCGGTCACCGCCGGCCCGACCTGCTGCTGCTCAACGACGATGACCTGACCTACGCGCTGCTGCGGTTTGACGACCGCTCGATCCGCACGCTGACCACGTCGATCGGACTCGTGGACGACCCGCTGGCCAGGGCAGTGTGCTGGTGCTCGGTCATCGACATGGTCCGCCGGGCCGAGCTCGCCGTGCCGGCGTTCGTCTCAATGGTGGCGGCCGGACTGCCCGGCGAGCCGTCGGTGGCGGCGGTGCGGATCCTGATGGACACGACCGGGGCTGTCCTCGGGCAGCTCGCCGATCCGGCCTGGGTCAGCGAGGGGAGGCGGCAGCTAGCCGACGTTGCCCTCGCGCTGCTGGCCACGGCCGGGCCAGGCAGCGACCACCAGCTGGCCTGGGCCCAGTTGCTGTGCCGGAACGCCGCCTCGCCGGATCAGCTCGACCTGCTCGCCGGGATGCTAGCCGGCCACGAGGTCGTGCCCGGCCTGACCGTGGACGCCGACCTGCGCTGGGCGGTGCTGCTGCGCCTGGCGGCCACCGGCCGGGTCGGCCCCGCCGACATCGACGCCGAGCTGGCCAGGGATGAGACTGACTCCGGTGCCCGGCACGCGGCCGCATGCCGGGCCGCACTGCCCGACGAGGACGCCAAGGCGCAGGCCTGGCGGCTGCTGACCGAGACCGAGCTTCCGGTCGACAGCGTCCAGGAGATAGCCGGCGCGTTCTACCAGCCCGAGCAGGCGGACCTGCTAGCCCCGTACGCGGCTCGTTACCTCCAGATCCTGCCGGGCCTGTGGGCGGCTCGCGGGGGGCACTTGCGGGTGCGGCTGGGCGAGGCGCTGTTCCCCAGGACGGCCGCCGGGCCTGAGCTGCTCGCGCAGATCGACGCGGTCCTGGCCGACGGACACGACCCCGGCCTGGTCCGGGTGCTCGTCGAGCAGCGCGACCTGGTTGAGCGGGCGCTGGCCTCCCGGGCCCTGCCGCGCTAGCGGACAGACGGGCCGGTGGCGCTAGTAGGCGCGGCCGAAGATCAGTCGCTTGCCGTAGGCCGAGGGCAGATTGCAGCGGACGCAGAGGCCGGTCTCGGGCTCGCCGTCCAGCGGGATGCACCGCGGCGTCGCGGCGGTCTCTGCCTTGATCTCGTCCTCGCAGGCCTGCAATCCGCAGTGGAGCGCGCGGGCCCAGCCGCCCGCGACCGCCGCCACAAACTGCGGCCAGCTGTCGACGGTGACCGTATGCGTCTCCCGGAATTCGGTCGCCCGGACCGACAGCATGTCCTGGAAGGCGGCTAGCTCGTCCGCCACTCGTTCCGTTATTGACGTTAGCGGCACGGACTCCTTCCCGTCACCGAGGCGCATCACCAGCACCGACGCCCCGGCGGCCAGGTCGCGCGGCCCGAGCTCGAGGCGGATCGGTACGCCGCGCAGCTCCCAGTCGTTGAACTTGAAGCCGGGCGAGAGGTGGTCACGGTCGTCAAGGTGCGCGCGGATCCCGGCGGCGATCAGCCGTGCGGCCAGGTCGCTCGCCGCGGGGAGCACGTCCTGCGCCTGATCGCCGCGGCCGACGGGGACGATGACCACCTGGTACGGAGCGAGCGCGGGCGGCAGCACGAGGCCGCGGTCGTCACCGTGCGTCATGATGACGCCACCGATCATCCGGCTGCTCAGACCCCAGGACGTCGTGTTGCACAGTCTCAGCTCGCCGGTGTTCGAGGTGTACTGGATGTCGAACGATCTGGCGAAGTTCTCGCCCATGAAGTGCGACGTGCCCGCCTGAAGCGCCCGCCCGTCGCGCATCATCGCCTCGATCGTGAACGTGCGCTGGGCGCCGGCGAATCGCTCGCCCGGCGTTTTCTCGCCTGGGATGGGCGACATCGCGGCCGTCTGGATCGCGAAATCCTGATAGATGCCGAGTGCCAGCATCGTCTCCGCCATCGCGTCGTCGGCATCGATATGCGCTGTATGCCCCTCTTGCCAGAGAAACTCCGTAGTGCGCAGGAACAGGCGCGGGCGCATTTCCCACCTGACCACGTTGCCCCACTGGTTGAGCAGCATCGGAAGGTCACGATGGGAGCTGATCCACTTGGCCATCATCTCGCCGATGATCGTTTCCGAGGTCGGCCGGATGACGAGCGGCTCCTCCAGGTCCTTGCCGCCCGCGTGGGTGACGACCGCAAGCTCAGGCGCGAACCCCTCGATGTGCTCGGCCTCGCGGGCCAGGTAGGACTCGGGGATCAACAAGGGGAAATACGCGTTCTGATGGCCCGTGGCCTTGATCCGGTGGTCCAGGTCCGCCTGCAGCAGTTCCCAGATGCGATAGCCGTACGGTCGGATCACCATGGTGCCGCGGACCGGGCCCCGGTCAACCAGGCCGGCCCTGGTGACCAGCTCGTTGTACCAGGCCGAGAAGTCGTCGCTTTGCGGCGTAATGCCGCGGTGACCGTCTGCCATGCCCGCAGGCTAGTGCCGTCCTGCGCGCTGTGGCCAACCGTTTAGCCGGTAGGGAAACCGGGATAACGTAGCGGCCACGGTCGGCTGTGCCGCATGATGTAGTGACCCCACATCGGGAAGAGACGCCGCATCTGTCTCAGGAGCAACACGCCGGATGACATCGGGATGGCCGCGGGATCAGCAGGACCTGCGGCGGCCCTACGCCGAGGACGGCGGGGATTGGCCTGGCGACACTGAGTTCGGCCGGAACCATCCGAGCGGGCCGCTGCCAGTCGGCCGGGGCCGCCAGGCGGAGCCGCGCGGGCGGCGCGGACGCGAGCCGGAGGTGGAGCCCGAGCTAGGCGGGGACGCCGATTACGACTGGATCCGCTATCTCGGCGGGGCCGGGCCGGCGCAGGAGGACCCCGTTCGGCCAGGCAATCTCCCCCCTGCGGGCAACCTGCCCCCTGCGGGCCATCTGCCCCCTGCGGGCCGCGGGTGGCGCGGCCGACGCGGGCAGCCGGCTGATCCGGCCGGGCGCGGCGGCGATCTGCCGCCCGAGCCCCGCCAGCCCGGCCCCCGACGTGATTCTCGTCGGGGCCTGCCGCCTCGGGGTGACGACCCCTCCGGGCCTCGCGGTTCCCGGTTGCCTGCGGGACCGCCTCCCTCTGGAGCACAGCTTGCGCCTGGCCGGTCCGCAACGGGCAGCTGGGGCGGGCCGCCGACGGATGGCCTGCCCCGGCCGGGTAGCCA
>JASHOL010000249.1 GCA_030041135.1 Streptosporangiaceae bacterium
CACCGCAGCCTTGACGTTCGAGAACTGCGTGACCTGATCCTGCACCTGGGCCGACTCGGCCAGCGCGTGGGCGGTGGCGATGCCGCCCGGCAGGACGGTCATGGCCAGCAGGGCCGCGAGCGCCCAGAAGAGCGGCAGGCGCCACCGGGCCAGCCGATCGGGCGCGGCGGGCTGATCGAAGCCGGCGGGCTGATCCAGGCCGGCGGGCTGATCGGGCGCGGCGAACCGGTCGGGGCCGTCGGACCTGCTGCGCCTGGCGAGCGGCCCCAGGGCGGCGCGGGCCAGCCAGACGGCACCAATCGCCGCGAGAATGTAAAAGAGCGGCAACATGAAGACGTTGACGCGCGCCATGCCGAACGGCCAGCGCTTCAGCACCGACGCAATCAGCTCGAGTACCAGTGCTCCGCCCAGGGCCACGACGATCGTCCGCGCGGCCGCGTCCCGCACGGCGGCCCAGAGGCCTGCCGCCAGCAGGACCAGGATGCCGGCCACCAGCAAGTAGTGGCCTACTGGTGGCAGCGAGTAAGTCGGGGAATTGTTCTCCGCACTCACGACTCCGGTGACGATCAGCGGGTCGAACGACGCGAGTTGGTGGACGACAAAATGTACAAACGGGCCGGGGTGGCGCGGGGCGTACCAACGCTGCCAGAAAATCGTCGCCGCCACGCCTGCCTGCGGCCGGAGGAACAGGGCATAGTGGACCAGCGCGATCAGCCCGGCAAGGGTCTCGCCGGCGATACGAAGCCACAGCCGGTCTCGGCTGCGGATGGCGCGGACCAGCTCAAGTAGCAGCAGCGGGCCGAGGATGAACAGGTTCGGCAGCGAGAAGACCGCCGTCAGCCCGAGGGCCAGGTACAGCAGCAGAAGCTGGACCGGGCGCCACGTGGCGCGCCGCACGAGCAAGATCAGGGCTATCGTCGCGACCGACAGGATGCCCTCGTAGGAGTAGGACTTGAGCTGCAGCGCGTTGTTGACCACCCACGGGTTCACGAGCAGGAGCGCGGCCACGCAGAAGCTCACCGTTGGGCCGAGCCACCTCCTGGCCAGCAGGTAGGTGGCGATCCCGAGTACCGGCAGCGCCACGAACATCGGCGCGCGCAGCCCGGCCTCGGTGTTTCCCAGCAGCAGCCGCGCGGCGTCCTCGATGCCAAGCCAGCCCAGGGCCAGCGGGGCGGCGGACTCGTTCAGGTGCGAGAAGAACCGCAGGCCCAGCGTGATGTCATAGGCCCGCCAGGCTTCGTCGGAGAAGAAGGGCTTGGTCAGCAGGTCCCGCAGCCAGAACTCGATCAGCGCGGCTATCGCCAGCAGCCCGTAGATGGCAGCTACGTCCGCTCCCCGCCGTGGCGGGCGGGCGGCTTCCGGTTCATCGAGCAGCGGCGGCGGCGTCGACCTGTCGGTCTGCTGACTCACGGTCCCCGATCTTATGGGACGTGGCCTAGTATTCTGTGCAAAGCATTTACAGCCCGTGCAAAGTGTGTGTTTACAGTTATGCTTTCGCTTTTGTCGGCCGTGGCATTAGCTGAGTAGTTTCCGGAAGATCACGCCGTGGCGGTAGTAGTTCATCCGGTCCTCGTAAAACGGCACCGACAGCGGGCTGCGGAGGTTGGTATCCAGCGACACCATCGCCGCGCCGCGGCCGCGCGCCCAGTCCTCGACCGCAGCCATGAGCGCGGTGCCGACCCCCGCGCGCCGGTAAGGCTCGCCCACGACCAGGGCGTTGACGTAGACCCGCGGGACGGTCGCGGCCCTGGTCAGCTGCCACGCGGCGCTGGCCGCGGGCGGCTGGAACTCGGCCGTCACGAACCCGGCCACCTCGCCTGCCACGGTCGCAACCAGCGTCAGCTCGTCCGGGCTGGGCTTGGCCTGCTGCTCCTCGAACCACTCGGCCAGGCCGTCCTCGGCCGGTACCTGGAAGGCGTCCGGCTCGACCAGCACGTAGTACCTGGCCGCATCGAGCCAGGCGCGAGCGCAGCCCTCGCCGTCGCCCGGCCGCACCGGCCGGACTGAGGGAGCGCGGTCGCGTGGGCGGGTAACGGGGGCGCCGTCGCCTGGGCGGGTAACCGGCGCGCCGTCGCCTGGGCGGTCCGCCGGAGGCCCGTCGGTCGGCGGGCGGGCAGCGTGCTCCGAATATGGCTGGTTCGCCATAGTTCTTAATATCTTAGGAAAGAGGGTGACGGGGTGGTGCGCGACCGGCAGGCTGACTGTCGTGACTACGACAACGAACCGTGCACTGCTTCGCGCCCTTGCCGCCCTCACTGCCGCGTTAGCGGCCACGCTCAGCGTGGCCACAACCGCCTCGGCGTACGTCGGCACCGGGGCCAGCGACAGCGGGCTCCCCTCCGTCAACTCAGGTATCGCGCTGTCGACCTCGACCTCGACCACGTCGACGACCACGACGTACACCTCGCCTCACTGGGCCGGCTACACATTCCCGGTGAGCCACGTGACCGGCGTGCGGGCCGAGTGGAGGGAGCCGCGGGTCACCGGCAAGAAAGGCCAGCTGGAATTCGTCTGGCTCGGCATCGGCGGCTTTGGCCTGAAGGACGACAACATCATCCAGGAAGGGACGTTCGCCTATTTCCCTGGCGGCGGAAAGCGTGACGAAGGCATCTGGTACGAACTCGTCCCGAAGGAGTTCGCGCAGTTTGCCGG
This sequence comes from Streptosporangiaceae bacterium, assembly GCA_030041135.1. Classification (GTDB taxonomy): domain Bacteria; phylum Actinomycetota; class Actinomycetes; order Streptosporangiales; family Streptosporangiaceae; genus JAJYUU01. The sequence continues at coordinate 2,653 of JASHOL010000249.1, forward strand.
CGTGGCCGTCTCGCCCGGCAACCTGATCAAGGCTTCCATCACCCTGCTGTCGGCGAAGGCCAATACCTGGCGGGTGGCACTGGATGACGCCACGTCCGGGGCGAGATTCGGCTTGACCCTCAAGTGGAAGTCGCTAGAGGAATTTCCGTCGTTCATCGTCGAGGATCCGGGCAAGGGGATGAACCCGAATGGGCCTTACTACCCGTTCCCGCGCTGGACGCCGGTGACGTTCACCAACGTCGGCATCAGGGTCGGGAACCGCTGGCTCGGCGCTCATCAGTTGTCACGGTGGTACCGGATCAACATGGTCAGGGGGCATGACACGATGGCCACCACCGGCGCGCTGAGCAGGCAGTCCAGCTTCACCGTCACGCAGCGCTAGCGCCGGCAGGCCCTGCGGTCGAGAACCGTCAGCGCGGACCTGAGCCGCGAGGGGCGTCGGTAGGCTTACTGACCGTGGACCACGGCCGGAATGAACTGCTGCCGCGCGCTTTCTTCGACCGGCCCGCCACCCAGGTCGCTCCCGAACTGCTCGGGTGCGTGTTCTGGTCGGCCAGCCCGGCCGGCCGGGTGGCGGTCCGGCTGGTCGAGGTTGAAGCCTACGAGGGCGAGGCCGACCCGGCGTCCCACGCCTTTCGCGGGCAGACGGCGCGCAACGCGGTCATGTTCGGGCCGCCCGGTCATGCCTACGTGTACTTCACCTACGGGATGCACTTCTGCGTGAACCTGGTCTGCGGGCCCGACGGCCGGCCCTCGGCCGTGCTGCTGCGGGCCGGCCAGGTGATCGAGGGGGCCGCGCTGGCGGCCGAACGCCGCCCCGGCGGACACCGCGACCGGGACCTGGCCCGCGGGCCCGGCCGCCTGTGCCAGGCCCTGGGCATCGATCGCGGCCTGGACGGCACCGACGTGTGCGCGCCGGGCTCGCCGCTCGGCATCGGCCCGGCGCCGGATCCGCCGGCCGCGGCGGAAATCCGCGCTGGGCCGCGCGTCGGCATCACCAGGGCGGCGGACTGGCCGCTGCGGTTCTGGCTGGACGGTGATGCCTACGTTTCGGCTTACAAGGGGAACGGGGTCGTGACCGGCCGCAGGACCTCCGCCGGCTGACGACCACCGTCGCGAGGACACCCCTAGTTCCCTTTTCAAGGGTATGAATGCCGGCCCGCGCTGGCGAGATGGGACGATGCAGCGGTGAGTGACGTCATCGAGGACCTGACCTGGCGCGGCCTCATCGCGGTGTCCACCGACCTGGACGATTTGCGCAAAGCCCTGGATACCGGGATCGTCACGTTCTACGGCGGCTTCGATCCGACCGCGCCCGGCCTGCACATAGGCAACCTGGTGCTGCTGCTCACGATGCGGCGGATCCAGCAGGCCGGGCACCGGCCGATCGGGCTGGTCGGCGGCGCCACCGGGCTGATCGGCGATCCCAGCGGCAAGTCGGCCGAGCGGGTGCTGAACCCGCGCGAGGTTGTCGCGGGCTGGGTCGAGCGGATCCGGGCCGAGGTTGCGCAGTATCTGGACTTCACGCCGGGCCCGTCAGGCGCGCTCATCGTCAGCAACCTGGAGTGGACCGCCGGGCTGTCCGCGATCGACTTCCTGCGCGACATCGGCAAGCACTTCCCGGTGAACCAGATGCTGTCGCGCGAGGTGGTTCGCGCTCGGCTCGAGGCTGGCGGCATCACCTACACCGAGTTCAGCTACCAGATCCTGCAGGCGAACGACTTCCTGGAACTGCACCAGCGGCACGGATGCTCGCTGCAGGTCGGCGGCAGTGACCAGTGGGGGAACCTTGTCTCCGGCGTCGACCTCATCCGCCGGGTGACCGGCGACTCGGTGCACGCGCTGGCGACGCCGTTGATCACGAAGCCGGACGGGACCAAATACGGCAAGACCGAGGGCGAGGCGGTGTGGCTCAGCCCCGAGCTGATGACTCCCTACGCCTTTTACCAGTTCTGGATCAACCGGACCGATGCGGAGATGCCCGGCCTGCTGCGCGTGTTCTCGTTCCGGTCGCGCGCCGAGATCGAGGAACTGGAGCGGGAGATCGTCTCGCGGCCGGCCGCCCGGCGGGCCCAGCGGCTGCTGGCCGAGGAGCTGACGGCGCTGGTGCACGGGGCGGCCGAGCTGGGGAAAGTGCAGGCGGCCAGTCAGGCCCTATTCGGCCAGGGCGACTTGGCCGCGCTGGACGACCTCACCCTGGCTGCGGCCATCGCCGAGGTGCCGTCGGCCGAAATCTCGCTCGGTGCGGGCGGCTCGCTTCCGTCGGTCGCAGACCTGATGGCCGCGTGCGGGATTGTCCCCAGCAAGTCGGCGGCCAGGCGCGCGATCGCCGAGGGCGGGGCGTACCTGAACAACGCGAAGGTGAGCGCTGAGGATGCCGTGCCGGCGGACGCGGACCTGCTGCACGGCCGGTTCCTGATCCTTCGCCGGGGCAAGCGCACCGTTGGTGCCGTCGTTACTCGACGGGTCTAGCCGTCTTCGGGCCGGCCGCCCTTCTTCCGCCGGCCGCCCGGCTACCGCCTGTCAGGTCGGCTCTGGTCACTGCCGAGGCGTGGCCACTGGCCGGATCCCGGCCCACTGCCCGGTCCTGGCTCACTGGCCGGGTTCTGGCTCACTGGCCGGGTTCTGGCGCACTGGGCGGGTCCTGGTCATTGGCCGGGTTCTGGCTGACCGGCCGGGTCCCGGTTGCTGCCGGCCGCCCGGCTTGCTCCGGATTCCATGATCATCCGGTTCCCACCGCCAGCGCGCTAGCGACGATCGGCTTAGCTGCGG
>JASHOL010000250.1 GCA_030041135.1 Streptosporangiaceae bacterium
CCTGGTGATCGTCTTGACGATCTGTGGCGCCGCGACGATGTGGTTCGCGCTCCGTTCCGTCTGGCCCGTGCTGCGCCCGGGCGGCTGGACCGCGGCAGTGGGTTGCACACTGCTTGCACTGTCCGTCCTCGGTCTCGGTGACCTGCTGAGTCCCTTCGAGCGGCTAGCCTGCCGTGCAGCCGATCCGGGTTGCACCACGGCCAGGGCGATCTCGAACTCGGGCGGGAAGCTGGATGACACTCTCACCTCTGTCGGCGTGCTGCTGTTCGTGCTGGCGGGCATTTTCCTCGCTGCCGCCATGCGCCGCATACCTGGCTGGCGGAGATGGGCATGGCCCGCCCGGTGGACGGCGATCCTGGTCTTTGCGTTGACCATGGCCGATGCCCAGTTCGGCGGCACGGCTCCTCTCGTGGGCTCCGGGCTGAGTGGCTTGTTCGAGCGTCTGCTCGCCGCTGCCGCTGCCGCTGCGGTCGCGGCACTCGCCATCGGCATCCTGCGACTGGACAACGGCCCTTTCAGCAGGTCAGGGATCTGACCGCCAGCTTGCGGTTGGCGTCGCGGCGAGCCTCGTGGTGACTTAAGGCTCCAGGCGAGCCCTTATCTCGGGCATCAGCATGGGGACATGGCTGACCTTCGCGTTACTCGGCTGGCCGACAGCGTCGCAGTGATCAGCAGCGGCCGGGTTGTCGCGGAAGGCCCGCCGGCCACTATCGGGAACCGCGAACAGGCTAGGACCAGGATCCGCTACCGGCTGGGCCCTGGACCAGCACGTCGAACTCACCGGGCTGGAAGTCATCCGCCCCAGCCTGGAAGATGTGTCCTGCTGGTGGCGATCACCGCCGCCTTCGGCCGGATCTTCTACAGTGCCAGCATCCCGACCGGTCTGCCGCTGCTGTTCCTGTCCGGCGTCTTCATCCCGCTACGAAGCAACGTGCCCGGCTGGATCGTATGGATCGCCCGGATCTTCCCGGTCTGGCACTTCGCCCGTGGCTGCAGGCCGGCTTTCTCGGCACCGCTTTTTTCACTGGACAGACGTGCTCATTGTCGCGGCCTGGGGACTAGGCGGCCTGCTCCTTTCCGTCCGCTTCTTCAAGTGGGAGCCGCGTACCTGAATATGCGACGCGTCGCCCGGCGTAATCGTGCTGGGCCGGAAACTCAGGTCGGCCTGGGTGTGGCGGGTGTGTTGAAGAAGTCAGCCATGCGGGACAGGGCTGTGCGCGTGCTGGCCGGCAGCTTGCTAAGTACGGCGGCAACTGGTGCACGGCCCAGGGCGAGCAGGATGTCGCGCTCATGCAGCCATGAGTCCCAGAAGCCGTGCAGCAGCGGGACCGTCCAGTCCATCGGCCCGTACGGGAGCCGGACGTCGTACCGCTCTGCGCGGGCCATCCGCTTGCGTGCCAGCGCGAGCAGGCCTCGGCTTGTGTCAAGGAAGCGGGCGAGAGTGGCCTCGGGTGACTCGCTGGCCAAGATCGCTGGCCAACGGCGGGGGCTCGTCCTCGGGTCGAAGCCGGCGGTCACGTCGAGCACGCCCTCGTCAGTGCCGGCCAGAATCGCGTTGCAGTCGCACAGATGTCGGACCACGTCGTGAGCGGACCAGTCGGCGCACCGAGTCGGGGCAGACCAGTCATCGCGGGTGAATCCTGCCAGCACCGCCGCGAACCTGCGCGCGCGACATCCTGTCCGGACCGCCGCGCTTGACTACCGGCCCGCCCGCCGCGCGGCAGCGGACGCGATCGCACCGCCGGAAACCCGTTACGCCGAGAGCGGCGGCCTGCACATCGCCTACCAGGTCTTGGGCGAGGGCCAGCGCGACATCGTCATGGTCCCCGGTCTGCTGAGCCACCTCGAGCTGCTGTGGGAAGACGCCGAGACGGCCGACTTCTACCGCCGCCTGGCGAGGCTCGGGCGCGTGATCCTGTTCGACAAGCGCGACACCGGGCTCTCGGACCGCTCGCTTCGCGACTCGCCGCTAGAGGAGCGCATGGACGACGTCCGGGCCGTGATGCGCGCCGCAGGATCAGGAAGCCGTCTTGTTCGGCTATTCCGAGGGCGCCCCGATGAGTATCCTGTTCGCCGCCACCTACCCCGAGCGCGTCACCTCGCTGATTCTCGGGTCGGCCTCCGCACGCTGGAGCACAGCGCCGGACTACCCATGCGGGCAGGACTCGGCGGAAATGTTCCAGGCCATGGAGGAGATCGCCACTTACCAGCGGGGCCAGGGCGCGACTATCAACTGGTATCTGCCCAGCCTGGCCGCATCGCCGCAAACGCGACAGATGGTCGCGCGGTTCGAGCGGATGGCGATCAGCCCGGCCGCATTCCTGCGCATGCTCCGGATGATCCGCGAGATCGACGTGCGCACGGCGCTGCCCGTCATCGGAGTGCCGACGCTGGTCATCCAGCGGATCGGTGACCGCATCACCCCGCCGTGTCACGGGCGTTACCTGGCGTCGCAGATCGACGGCGCCCGCTATTTCGAGCAGCCCGGCGACCACTCGCTGCGGTTCGCCAGCAGCGGTGATAGCGACGCGCTGTTCAGCGAGATCGAGGACTTCCTGGCCGCCGGTGCCTGCAGCCCTCGTCACCCTGACCGCGTGCTCGCCACGATCCTGCTGGCCAGGGCCAGCGGCCAGGATGCGCCGATCCGACGGCTGATCCGGTCACACGGCGGCCGCCTGATCACGGCCACCGGTGACGCGATCCTTGCCGCCTTCGACCGGCCAGGGCAGGCGATCAGGACCGCAGACGCCTTGCGCGCCGAAGCCGCGACGCTCGACCGCCGGATGTGCGCCGGGATCCATACTGGTGAAGTCGACCAGGTAGGAGACAAGATCACCGGAGCGTCGCTGGACATCACCCATCGCATCCTGCCGCTCGCACGGCCGGCCGAGATCCTGGTCTCCCGCACCGTCAAGGACCTGGTGACCGGCTCCGGCATCTCGTTCGCGGACCGGGGCGTGCACGACTTCGGTGGCCTGCTCGGTCAATGGCAGCTCTACGCGGTAACCGGACCCATGAGCTAGTGCTCCCTATTGCGCTGTCTTCGGAGCTGAGGACGACTCCGGCGGCGCGTCGGCCGGGACGACCTCGAATGCGGGATGCCGTGGTGCGACGGTGCGGATCGCGTCGTCACTCGACCTCGGCCCGATGCCGCCGAAGAAGATCCCGGTCTCCATCCCCCACTTCCTGAGGTAGGCGCGCAGCACCGGCACCTTCTCGTCGTCGCCGAGTTCCCGGCCGCGGAAGCTCTCGGTACGCCGCCCCAGCCGCAGCTCGCCGGTGCCGACCGCACGCAGGTTGCGCACCCACTGGGATTCACCGCGAGGCGAGACCAGGTAACGGTGGCCATCGTGAACGAGCAGGTTCACCGTCGTCGTGCGCCACTGCCCGCTCTTCCGGCCCTTTACCGCCAGGGTCCTGGATCCGACGATGCTGATGCCGGCCTTGCCCAGCAGCGCCATTTGCGGGTTGAAGAACTTGCGCACAAACCAGCCGGGCGCGCGGTAGTAATCGGACACGTCGCTGAGCCTAGTGGCGGGCACATCCCGCGCCAGTGAGGTCGGCGCGACTTGTGGCATCTGTATGCCCCCGATCGCTAAAGGGTTTGCCGTCGCCGCGCGACTTGACTAGATGTGAGAGCGCGCATGGATGACGACGGAGAGGTGAGGATCCCCGGACGCCACGTCGGTGAGCTGGCCGAGTTCTTCGCGGCTCATGACCGGTGGCTGTTCGGGCACGCGTGCGCGCGCACCCGCGGCGACCGGGAGCTGGCCGCGGACCTGGTCCAGGACACGTTCGAAGCGGCAGCGCGAGTGTGGGACATGTTGCGCGAGCATGCTTGTCGCCGGCAGCGCGCCTGGCTGCTCGCCACGCTCGTCCACAAAGACATCAGCGAGTTCCGACGCCGGGAGGCATTCCGCCGCAGGCAGCCCGATATTCACGCGAGGTATCAGCCCGCCGCCGCCGATACCGAGGCCGAAGCGCTGAACGCCATCGCGCTGGGCCGGGCACGCGAGATCATCGAGCACATGCCACAGCGGCAGCAGGAGATCGCGCTGATGCGCTGGCAGGACCACTTGCCCATCGCGGAGATCGCCGCCCGGCTCGGCGTGGCTGAGGGCACCGTGCACGCTCAGCTGCACGGCGCGCGCCGCAAGCTCATCGCGGGCCTGGGACGGTATTACCCATCAGGAGAGGGGGCGGCGTCATGACGTCTGAGCCACAGTCGGACGACGGGCGCGCGGCGCTGTTCCTCGCGGACTTCTACCCTGAGCTCGGTGCCTGGCTCGCCGGGCAGTACGGCAGCGGCTACGACGCCGAGGCCGGACGGGCTCGGTTCCTGGACTGGCTTGCCGCGCATGCCGACGAGAGCGCCGCGCTGGCCGATTACCGGGCGATGGTGGTTTGGATCCCACGGCTGACCGCCGAGGAGGAGGCGCAACTGGCGACGCGGATCCGGGCCGGGCGCCGCGCGGAGGAGCGGCTCGCCGAAGGCGGCGGAGCGCTGGCCGGCGAGGCGCAGGCGGAACTGGAACCGGTCGCGCAGGACGGTCTCCTGGCTGGCAATCGCCTGCTGGAGGCCAACCTCTGGCTGGTGGTCTCGCTGGCCGGCCGATTCGCCGGCCGCGGCGTGCCGTTCTCTGACCTGATCCAGGAGGGCAACCAGGGCCTCATCCGGGCCGTGCGGAAATACGACCCGGCCAAGGGCTACCGGTTCCCCACGTACGCGACCTGGTGGATCCGCCAGGGGATTGCACGGGCCGTGGCCGGGCGGTCGCGTGACGAGACCCGCAGCGCCGGCTCCGTCATGGAGGCCGGGCGCGACGGAGCCGAGCGCCAGGAACCAGGCCGCCCGGCTCCGGTGCGGGTGCGGGTTCGGCCGACCGTGGGCGTCGCCGGGCTCACCGGGACGGAGGCTCGGATGCTCGAATACCTGGGCCGGGAGCCCACCCCCGAGGAACTCGCCGCCGAACTCGACCTTTCTCATCAATGATTCGAAGACCGAGCCGAAACCAGATCTGCCAGGAGGCGACATGACTCACCCCGGCGTCCTCAGCGCGGGCGCCTCGCCGCTTGGCCACATCCTCCTGCTGGCCGGCGCGCCTGAGCGCATCCTGGCCCTGCGGCTCGCGATGTCGTCAGCGATCGGGCCGCCCTCGGTCGTGCTGGACGCCGGATGCGGGTCCCTGGGAGTGCTCGCCATCATGGCCGCCCGGCTCGGCGCGCGCCGGGTCGTCGCCGTTGACACCGGCCGGCTCGACGACGCGCGGGCGCTGGCGGAGGAAAACGGTGTCGCTGACCGGATCGAGTTCCTGCAGTGCGACCTTGCCGATCTCCCCGCCGCCACCGGGCCCTTTGATGTCATCCTCGGGATGATCTACCACAACGAGCCCCGCCGCGACCTGGCGCGACAGCAGCTCATGGCCGGGCTCGCCACCCGCTTCGCCCATCCCGGCACGGCGTTCATCCCGGGCACCGTGCGCTACACCGTCGCCGGCTACGACTCGGCCGACCGGGAAACGACCGAGCAAACCCTGCAAGACCGCTGGGACAACGCCGTTGCCGGAGCCGAGGCCCTCACCGGAATCACCATGGCCGGCATCCGCCCGTTCCCCAACGCTGATTACTCAAGCGTCGTAGAACAACTAGCCCAGCCGCTCAGCCCACGGGCAGCCCGGTTCCTGGCCGCTGACACGAGGACGCTGCTCACAAGCCGCCAGCTGTTCGCCGAGATCAGCTATGCCGCTCCAGAAACCGCCTCCGCATACCCGCCGGCCCTCGGCCTCACCGTCACCGCGCCCGGAAGGCTCGACACCACCGTGTGGCGCCAGGAACTCAAGTTCGGCGACCTGCTCATCCGGAGAACCCACACCGCCCACCCGGTCACGCCGCCCTGCGACGTCCTGCCGGGCGACACCGCGATCCTCGCCACCGACGGCGACTGGAGCGGCGCGATCCCGCTGACCATTCGGCACGACGACCGCATCTGACCGATCGAGTCAGAATCCGATGGCCTCGCGGAGCAGCAGGATCGTGCTGCGCCCAGGATGGAGTTCTGCGTTGATGATGAGCAGGTGGTTGATGGCGCTCGGTGACCCGTAGGCCGCCTGCGTGCGCGCGCTCTCCAGCGGCAGGCAGTGTTCTTCAACGCGCCACAGCGCGGTACTCAGGTCGGGTACGACCTTCTGGCCGCCGACGACCCAGATCCGGCGGGCGGCGCCACCGGCGTAGGCGGGTAGCTGGCTTCCTGTGCCCGAGGCGACCACGAGTGAGCCGGTTTCTGTGAGGGCATGGACGCTGCCCACGACGACGTCGGGGCTCGCCAGCAGCCTCCGGATTTCGTCAGCGCCGGTAATGCGGTCGATGGCCAGGACACGTGGCCTGACGGCCTCGTACCGTCCGCTGGTGTTGATGTCGTCGTCGATGCCCGACAAGCGGAGGGTCTCGCTGGCCCCGGTGAACACGATCGCGCCCTCGGGTATCAGGCTCTTGATGCGGACCCGCGCGGCAACGGCGTCGTCGAGGATCTCGACGGTGAAGCCGTGAGCGGTCAGCGCCGCGGCCGCGTG
>JASHOL010000251.1 GCA_030041135.1 Streptosporangiaceae bacterium
GTCATAGGCGCCGTGATTGGAGGGATATCGGGTCAGTGGGCCTGGATGGCGATGTCAGCGCTCGGGCCCATGCCGATGCTCGTCAACAACTTCGTCAACCGCAGGCACGGCATCAAGAGCTACGCGCAGAGGTCTGCCCAGTATCAGGAACGCAAGAATCGAATCGAGAACAACGCGCGCGAGGCACTCGAGACTGAGCGGAATCTGCGCCGGGCAGCTCTCCCGATCCGGCGGCCGCCCTGACCATTGCTACGGGACCGCGACGCCGTCTCTGGGAACGGCGCCGCAGCGACCCGGACTACCTGCTGCTGCGAGTCGGCACCGCCGAGCTGTCGTCGAGGATCGAGCTTGACGACCCGGATGCCGAGGAGCAGCAGAGTCGCGCGACCCTGCCGATTCCAGACTGCCCAGTAACTATCCCGCTCCGGGAGCGCGGTGTCTTGGGTGTGGCCGGGCCCGGCGGCGCGCCGCGGCAGATCGGCAGCTGGCTCGTGGCCCAGGCCGCGATCTTGCACAGCCCGAACGACCTGCGGATCTACCTCCTCACCGACCCCTCGGCGCGGCAAACGTCACAGGCAACCTGGGAATGGGTTCGGTGGCTGCCGCACTGCAGGCGGCCAGGCGCAAGCGCGGCGGCGTCAGTTGGGAACGAAGCCGAGACCGTGGCGAAGCGGATCGCGGAGCTGCAGGCACTTATCACGGAGAGGAAGCCGCTCCGCAAGTCCGGTGGCGGGCATGCCGATCTTGGCCGCCCGGACATCCTGGTCGTCTTGGACGGGTCCCTCAGGCTGCGGGGGCTGCCCGGCGTGGCGGGCATCTTGGACGACGGTCCCCTGGTCGGCGTGTACGCGATCTGCCTGGACTCAGAAGAACGGCTACTGCCGGCCGAGTGCCACGCGGTGGTGGTCGTCGAGGGCAACGGGCTGCGCGTGCAGCAGACCGGCGCGGCCGCGATTGAGGGCGTCCGGCCGGAGTTCGTGCGACCCGGGTGGGGCATGCGCCTGGCCCGTGCGATTGCCCCGATCCGCGACATCACCGACGAGGAAGGCGGCCTGGGCCTGCCGGAATCGAGCCGGCTGCTCGACGTGCTCGGACTGGAACCGCCTACACCGGGGAAGATCTCGGGCCGATGGAAGGCACGCGGACGATCAACCTCTGCCGTGCTCGGCGAGGGCATCGACGGACCGTTTGCCATTGACCTGCAATCAGACCACGACGGCCCGCACGGCCTGGTAGCCGGGATGCCGGGCTCGGGCAAGTCTGAGCTGCTGCAGACGATGGTGGCGTCCCTGGCCGTCGCGAACCGCCCGGATGCCATGACCTTCGTGCTGGTCGACTTCAAAGGCGGCGCCGCCTTCAAAGACTGCGTCGATCTCCCCCATACCCTTGGCATGGTCACCGACCTCGACGCGCACCTGGTCGCCAGGGCGCTAGCTTCACTGGAAGCCGAAGTGAAGCGGCGCAAAGACATCCTGTCGGACGCAGATGTCTCGAAGATCGACGAGTACATCGAAAAACGGGATCGGGAGCTGAGGAAAAAGAACGAGCTTCCTGATTACAAGCTCCCTGACGAGGTTAAGGATCCGATGCCGCGACTCGTGATAGTCATCGACGAGTTCGCGGAGATGGCACAGAAGCTACCGGACTTCCTCACCGGGCTGGTCGGCATCGCGCGGCAGGGCCGATCTCTGGGGATGCACCTGATCCTGGCGACCCAGCGGCCGTCCGGAGTCGTGTCCGCGGACGTCCAGGCGACCATGAAGCTGCGTATCGCCCTGCGCGTCACCGACGAGGCTGAAAGCACCAACGTCATCGATGCTCCGGACGCCGCGCACATCGCGGCGGCGACTCCGGGGCGCGCGTACGCTCTCCTCGGGAACGGGCTACTCGTGCCGTTCCAGGCCGGATATGTCGGCGGTCGCCGGCCGCACGCGGACGCTCACGCTCGCCGCCGGGTGTGGGCGGCCAGAGTCGGCTGGGCGGACCTGGGCCGGGATGAGCCGCACCCGCCGCGGGCGAAGAAACGCGAAGACGAGGAAGTCACCGATCTGAAGGTGCTCGTGGAGGCGATCAGGCAAGCCAGCCACGGGCAGGGCATTCCGCCGCAGCACCCTCCCTGGCTGCCGCCGCTGCCTGAACTCATCACGCTCGAGGACCTGCCGGCCCCTGCGGTACCGCCCGCCGGTGAGATGCCTGCCGTTCCATTCGGGATCACTGACGTCCCAGCCCGGCAGGCTCGCGAGCCCATGGTCCTCGATCTCGCCCACGGCGGCCACGTGGTCATCGCGGGTGCCGCGCATAGCGGCAGGTCGACAGCGCTGCGCACGATCGCCGGCTCGGTGGCCGCGCACGCCTCACCGGCTGACGTGCACATCTACGCGCTCGACTGCGGCGCCGGCGCGCTGCTGGCCCTGGACTCGCTGCCGCACTGCGGCGCGGTGGTCACCAGAGACCAGACCGACCGGGTGGAGCGGCTATTCGACACGCTGCGCGGCGAGGTCAACCGCAGGCAGCAGCTGCTTGCCGCGGGCGGGTTCGCCGGGATCGCCGAGCAGCGCGCGCATGTTACCGATCCCTCAAAGCGGCTGCCTTGGATGGTGCTCCTGCTGGACTGGTGGGAAGGGTTCAACGCCGTCTATGAGAAGTACGACTTCGGCCGGCTCATCGACGGATTCCTCCAGCTGCTCCGCGAAGGCGCCGCGGTCGGGCTGCGCGCGGTCGTGACGACCGACCGACTGGCGCTCACCGGCTTCACCGGAGCTGTCTTCGAGCGCCGGATGCTGCTGCGACTCACCGATCCAGGGGACTCGATGCTCGCCGGAATCAGGGAGCGCGCGCTGCCTAGTCATCAGCCCCCTGGCCGCATCATGATCGAGGGAACGCCGGACCCGCTCGAGGTCCAGGTCGCGGTGCTCGACCGAAGTTCGTCAGGACCGGCGCAGGCGCTCGCGTTGCGGCGGCTCGGTGAGGCGTCGCTGGCCAGGTACGGTCCGCCCGACGGGGCCCGGCGGCCACTGCGGGTGGACGCGCTGCCGGCCAGGGTCACGCTGGAGCAGGCATGGCGGCTCGTCCCAGGCTTCAGCCCGCCGTCGCCGTTGTGGGCGCTGGTCGGCGTCGGCGGCGATGAGCTTGGGCCGGTCGGGCTCGACATCCGCGACGAAGGGCCGGGCCTGACCATCGCCGGGCCGCCGAGGTCGGGCCGGTCGGCAACCCTCCTGACGATGGCCACGTCGCTGCTCGACCGCGGCACACCGGTGCTCGTGGTCACCCCGCGCCGATCGCCGCTGCGGTCGCTGGACGGGCGCCAGGGAGTGATCGGGGTGTTCGGTGCCGACGCCAGTCCCGACGACCTGACGGGCGCAGTCGGCGGGCTGGATCGCTACGCGGTCGTCGTCGACGACGCGGAGCTGCTGTTCAACGGGCCGCTATCCGCGCCGCTGGAGAAGATCCTTGCCACCGGCCGGGACGGGGAGCACGGCCTGATCATCGCCGGCGCCACTGGCGACCTGGGGCGCGCCTTCGGCGGGTTCATCAAGGAAACGCTGAAGTCCCGCTGCGGCGTACTCGTCGCGGTCGAGGCGCCCGGAGACGGCGACCTGTTCGGCGTCAGGCTGCCCCGTAATGCCGGGCGGGGCGCGCTCGGCCGCGGGCTGCTGGTCCGGCCAGGCACGGTCATGCCGGTCCAGCTGGCCCTCACCGAATAACCCCGATCGAGCGGTCTCTCAGGAAGTGCCCCCACTGTTTATGGCACTCGTGGTCTGGTCGATCCAGTATCCCACGCTCTGGTTGTTGCCGCCGAGCGGGCTCTTCCAGTTCTGCTGTACCCAGTCCCAGAACTGCGAATTAACTTTGATCGTTCCCGTCGCCGGATCATAGAACCCGCCGTCTTTCCCGGCGAAGAATTCGGACGGGATAGCGTGCGCGTTTATCAATCCCTGTACTACAAGGGGCCACATGTAACTTTCATCGGATTGTGTCGCCTGGATGCCGGCTTCCACGGCACCGGCAGCGTCGCCAGTCGGGATCAGTGCCGTGGCCGCGGGAGCTGACATCTGAATAACCGCATTAGCTGCCGCGGCGGCGTCAGCTGCTCCGGCCGCGGCGGCAGCCAGCGGAATGGCGCCCACGGCGCTCGTGACGCCGGCGGTCAGGATGCCGACCATCATCTGGTTATATGCGGCCTGAGCGGCCTGCTTTTCCGCCGTGTCGAAATTCAGCCCATTTTCGGTTTGCTGAACCAGTCCGTAAAGGTCCGCCATCGGGTGCAGATAGTCGTCTTGTCCGCCTACCGTCGCGGTCACCGCGTTCGGTATCTGCGAGTTAAGGTAGCCCTGGAACCGCCCGAAGTCGCTCGGGTCGTTCAGCGCCTGGGCAAGGAAAGGCTTCAGACTGGTCTTGGACACCTCGGCCCAGGAGCCCTTGCCAGTCCAGGCCGGAATTACGGCAGGACTGCCCCCCGGTGCCGAAATGCCGAAGCCCATGGCATTGCGCTGCGCTATGCCGATAAATGCCAGCCGGATGTTGTGCGGCAGCACGGCGCCGGGCTGTGCCTGGGAGTACTCAGCGGTGGCGTTCACGATGTTTATGACAGCCTGGGCGGACACCGGGCTCATTATGCCGCCGGGTGCCGCGGTGGCCGCGTTCAGGAAGGCGGCGGCGGCGGCCGAGGTGTCGATGCCAGGTATGTGTGTCAGCGGCGTGTGCGGCTGGTTGCCGCCGAGGGATGCCCAGGCTCCACCAGTGTTCCACGGATAGTTCAGGAGATCCTTGGCGTAGTTCTCGCCATTCGGACCCCCTAGGACGTCCTGCGCGGCCGCGGGGTTACCGGCTGTCGTGCCGATGACGGCGACGACGGGATCGTATTCTGCCATGAGCTTCTGGAATTCGTTCTGCTGAGCCGCACCGGCCTGAGGTTCTGTGTCGGGGATAGGTGCGGCCAGGGATGGGTCTCCGTTTGCGGCATCCGTCAGCACGGCGCGAGACATCCCCGCCAGCAGTTGCGTGCCGTTGGAGCTGGCGAACGCCGAGCCCGTCGCATATTTGAAAAAGATCGCTGACGACCACATGTCGGGCGCACGCGTGAACGCGCGGCTGACCGCCTCGAGGTTGAAATTCTGGCTGGTCGCCGCCTCGGCCAGGCCTGCCGCGAAGGTCTTGAGGATCTTGGCGTCCTGGGCGGACAGCACGTCGCTTGCGCCGTCCTGCTCGTCCAGGGTGCGGGCTAGGGCAGCGACCTGAGGCGAGGCGTAGTTGTAGAACGCGGCCAGGTAAGCGCTGCCACCCGGAGCGTCCATGTGGTCCTGGATGTCCGCCTCTACGGAGAGGATCTCCGCGCGCGCCTGTGGGCTATTGGGATCGGACTCAGCCTGTTGAAGCAGCTGGGCGTCAGCCTGAGCTGCTGAGCCAGAACTGATTTCGTCCCAAGGGATCATCACGCCGATCTGGACCGGCGGCGCTCCTTGCGCGGTAATTACCGTGGCCGTGCGCTGCAGGTTGTCGGCCATCTGTGCCCGCGTCCGCATGGCGGCGGCATCGTCAACCGAGTACTGGATGGCGTTGCGCAGGAGCGTCAGGTTAAGGCCCGTGTCGTACTCGCTCATGCCGTTCAGGATCACCGGTGCGTTGGCCCCGATTGCGTCACGCAGCCGTTCCAGTTGGGTTGCCAGCCGGTCGAGACGCTCGGGATCCACCCCCACAAAGTCACCCGCGTCACTCACCGGACGCTCCCCTTTCGCGCTGGGTGACCATGGCTTCGGCCTGAGTGCGGGCCCCGTTCACCGCTGCGGACTCAGCGCCATCGAGCTGGGGGCCGAGCAGGCTGGACAGCTGGCCGTAGAACGTCTTCCATTGCCCGCACCACGCGTCAGCCGCCTGGCCGGTCCATGTGTGATCGTGCAGCCACGGCCGCACAGCGCCGATCGCGGACAGAATCTCGTCGGCGGCGGCACCGACCCTTGCCATGTCGCCTTGGGCATCTGCGACAGCCTGAGCCACTAAGTCCCCGTATCCCACGATCGGGCCTCCTGCCCTTGATTGCTTCGTTTCATCACGTTACTAAGATGGCGGCGTCAACCGCGGATCGCAACCCGCGAATGCCCCCGCACGCTGGTCTCCGGAGCGACGTCGTCCGGTCCTGACCTCCCACTGGGCAGGGCGCTCCCTGTCACGGCCCGGCGAGACACGCGAGGTCATCCGACCCGGATCGTGAGTACCGTCCACCGGCCGAGGCTGATCTGGTCGCCGTCATGCAGGGGCATTCGCTGGTTAGGCGGTACCTCGACGCCGTTGAGATGGGTGCCGTTGGCCGAGTCCTGGTCGACTAGCGCCCAGCTACCGCCGGGTTCGGCGACCAGCATCGCGTGCCGATGCGAGACCCCCATATCCGGCGGCGGGCCGCTGAGGTCGATGTCGGGCTCGACGTCCTTGGCGGTGTTGCGCCGGCCGATCTGCATCTGCGCCCCGGCGAGCCGGAACTGATGCTCAGGCCAGCGGGCAGGAAACTGACCGAGGTCAGCGCGCTCGCCTTCGGCCCAGATCACGCTCTCGAAGTACTGGCGGTCGGCCCTGACCACCGCGGTCCATGGTCGGCTGGCCACGCTCACGCCGCGCAGGTGCAGCGACGCGCCAGCGCGGACGCCCTGGTCGGCGAGCGACCGGTCGGCGGCCAAGACGGGGCCGTCGGTCACGGCGAGCTGCCACTGGTCAGCCCGCGCGACCGCCGGGCTTGGACATAGGTCCGCGGTGGCCACCAGCTCGGGCAGCAGCCCGGCCACCGGCTTGTCGGCCGGCAAGTCCAGCGCCATCAGGCCAAGCGCGCTGACGACCGTCACGTGCAGCAGGGTCTCAACCTCAGTCATCCGTCACTTCCTGTTGGCCAATCGGCAATAGCCGGATCGTCAGGACCGTCCACCTGCCGATGCTGATCTCATCGCCGTCATGCAACGGCGCGCGCAGGCTGGGAATCACGCCGGCCCCGTTCAGCAGCGTGCCGTTGGCAGAGCCCTGGTCGAGCAAGGCCCAGGTGCCGTCCGGTTCGGCGACCAGCACCGCATGCTGGCGGGAGACTCCCGTGTCGGCAGGCGGGCCGCTGAGGTCGATGTCCGGTTCGACGCCGCTGGGGTTGCGCCGGCCGATCTGCATTTGCGCCCCGGCCAGCCGGAACTGGCGCTCAGGCAAGCGTGCCGGGAATTCCGTCGCCTCCTGCCCGTCGGCGTCGGTCATGCTGTCGAAGTACCGGCGGTCGGCCCTGACCACCGCGGTCCAGGCCTGCGCGGCCGCAACCACCGCAGGTTCGAGGTCCGGGTCGGCGTCGAAGTCGTGCCCACAGCCTTCACAGAACTGCCCGGTCCG
>JASHOL010000252.1 GCA_030041135.1 Streptosporangiaceae bacterium
GCCCGTGCGGCCGCGATCTGTGCTGCGCCACGTTCCTCAAGGATTTCGAGCCCGTGTCCGTGCGCATGGCTAAGGATCAGGATTTGCCAGTTAACCCCCTGCGCATCGCCGGGGCGTGCGGGCGGCTGATGTGCTGCCTGAAGTACGAGCACCCGCTCTACCAGGACTTCCGCGCCACCGCGCCGCGGATGGGCGAGGCAGTGGATACGCCTGACGGGCCCGGCACCGTCGTCGGTCACAACGTCCCGGCCGATCAGGTCGTGGTCAAGCTCAACGAGGACGGACGCCGGACCACGTGCCCGAAGGCCAGCGTGTGCGGCTCGCGGAAGGCCTTCGAGGCCATGCACCGTGGGGCGCGGGGACGCTCGGCGGACCGGTAGACTCCTGTGGCCCCCGCGGTTCACCGCGAGCGCGCCGCCTTAGCTCAGTCGGCAGAGCGATTCACTCGTAATGAATAGGTCGTCGGTTCGATTCCGACAGGCGGCTCCAGCTCACAGGCCCTGTCCGGCCATTCAGTCCAGTCCAGAGAGCCGACTGGGTGACAAAGTGGCTGGCTAGGTGCCGCTGGAGCGCCTGCCGAATATGCGATCCATGATCGCAGCGCCTTCCAGCAGGACTGGCCGTATCTGCTATCCGGGCGTCATTACGATGTCGTTGTGATGCCGGATACCAGCGACCAGCTCCAGCAGCTCAGGCCATGGCCGCCGCCCCAGGGCGGCTACGAGCGGCAGCTTAGATCTGACTGGTGCTCGCCCAGGCGACGGTCGCTGACTCGCAGCGACATCAGAAGCATCCGCCTGCTGATCTTCCTGGAAGCGGCATTCGTTGTAGGCGTGCTCGCAGCCGGGCTGGGAGGAGCGCTCGAAGGTGTAGCGATCGGATGCGCGGTTGGAGGCCTGATTGGGTTGGTCACGTCTTGCTGGCGTCAGCTCCGCCAGATTCTGGGCCTCGGCCGCCGGTAGGCCGCTGGGTGACAATCTGGGTGACAATCGCCGCATCAGTTCGTGGATGTTGACGGACGTTGACGGCGAGGCTTCCTCGACCCCAACAACCCGCCCCTGCGGCCCTGAACCACTGCCCCGCCCGGCCGATCACGGTGCACGCAGACCGACCTAATCTGCACGCCCCGGCCGGTGAGTGGCGAACGAGCGTTTGCCGCCGCAGCTTGGCGGTAGGCGTTGCTGCGCGCATCACGGTAAGTGGCCGCCTGTCCGGCGGGCTCAGTTGCGCGCTGGACACCGATCAGGGATGGCGGATGCGCAGCAGGCCACGCTGCAGCACAGCGACAGTCCCGGCGAGGCTATCGGGCTCAGCCAGGCTGGCCAGGTCCCCGATCGTTTTGATGACGCTGGAGGCGGATTGGTCGGCGAGGCGCAAGATCACGATGCCGGCGTGGCTGCCGGGCGGATAGGCGCGGATGTCGCCCAGGCCGACGTCCTGGTCGGATCGGCCGGCTAGGTGCTCGCCGGGAACCGTATCCACGTCATGTCCCGCGGCAGCCAGGACGGCGGCAGCCGAGACGGGCAAGTTCTCATCCAGCTTGAACTTCACCGTGATTGCGGGATCGGCAGCAGTTCCTCGCGTGCGAGCGCTGCGCCGTACGCTGCGGCCGCGCGCACGCCGGCCGCGGTCACCGTCGGGTACTCGGCAGTTATTTGCTCTGTCGTCATGCCAGCGGCAATGCAGTCCAAGATCACGCTGACCGGGACGCGGGTGCCGGCGATCACGGCTTGGCCATGCATCACCGCCGGGTCCCCAGAGATCATCGCCATCTGTTCGCTGGTCACTTTCTCAGTTTGCCGTGCCGGGGCCGCGAACGCGAACCTGTTGCGCCTCGCACTGCGGCGTGTCGGGCAGCCGAGGCCGCGAAGTAAGAACGCCAACTGGTGATGACCGGAGGCTAACGCGGCGTTGGGTATCGGTACGCCCTGCTGACCGCGGGGGCCGCGTATAGGCAAGAGCCAAACCAAGAGGTAACGGGGGCCGGATCTCCGGACGACTGGGGCTCCACTGAAATTCGGGCAGTGACTTAATTCGAGGCAGTGCTTCAGCGACCGGAAGCTAGTCATTCTCCCCTGTCCCACTGACTCACGTAGGCCTCACAGTTCGCGGGGTCGCGCTCGTGCTCGAAGCGACCATGTGGGCTGGTCTTTACGCGACCAGTGTCTTCTCCGGGCTTCCGGCCTGGCCCGCGTTGGGGTTCGCGGTGATGTTGGCTCTTGTAGGAGTTGCGATGATCCGTGTCCTCTCGGCAGTCCAGCTCACAGGCCCTGTCCGGCCATTCAAGGCAGTGCGGCCGGGCGACTGAGTGACCACGAGCCTGCATCTGGCGAGCTTTCTCGGAAAACGCGGTCCATGACTTCGGCTCCCGCCAGGAGGACGGGCCGGATCTGCCGGGTCCGACATACTGGTCCTATGACGGACAACGCCACCAGCCAGCTCCTAAGCCGTTTCGTCGGTGCTGTCCAGCCGGTCGTGCCACTGGTCTCGGTGTGGGCACATGGGTCGCTAGCAGGTGGTGACTACCAGCCGGGGCGCAGTGACCTCGACCTGATCGCCATCATCGACCGGCCGTGCACGGCGGCGGAGCAACAACATCTCGGGGAGGTGCATGAAAGCCTGGGCGGTGCCTTCGCGCTCGCGTCGAAGCTACATTGCAGCTACTGCGCAGCGGAGCAGTTGGATGATCCCGAGCACTTGCACCTCACATGGGCGCATGAAGAGTTCATGCACCGGCGAGTCACCCCGGTTACCAGGCGCGAGCTACACGACTTCGGGCTCGTCTTGTATGGCGAGGCGCCAGCGGCCCTGCTTCCGCCGGTGACCGGCGAGCAATTGGCCGAGTTCGTGGTCCAGGACATGGAAGGCTTCTGGCTGCCGTCCTTGGACCACCCGAAGCGGTGGGACCGTGACATCTGGGTCGACCTCGGCTTGCTGACCTTGGCCAGGGCAACGGTGACCCTGCGGGACGACAAGCTGATCACCAAGGCCGAGGCTCTGTGCGTGCTTACTGAACTCGATGCGCCTGGAGAGGTGGTAGACGACATCAGGCAGCGGCGGTACGGCGACCCCGGCCCAGCCTCACAGCAGTGGATCGCCCGGCGGGCGGAAGTGACGCGCACCTTTCTGCGACCCGCCATCGAACAGCTCGTAGCGCAATGGCGGCCCAGATAACTACCGGAGCGCCGTCGGCGCCTACTTGCTCAAGGCTTCGACTATCGAGCGCCGCCGCTCGTCACTGACAGCACCGGATCATTGCCAGGCAGCCGGTAGATGGCCTTCGGGCGGTCGCTCGGGTCGGTGCTAACTAGGCGCTCGGCTACCAGGTGAAAGCCGTTCTTTTCCAGCACC
>JASHOL010000253.1 GCA_030041135.1 Streptosporangiaceae bacterium
CCCGCTACGCCAGCCCGGCCAGCCCCGCCGAGCCCGGCCGGCATGCCTGACGGGGCGGGAGCGGCAGCCTCCACGGTCATGACGTCCACAACGTCGCGGACCTCGAGGGCGATCGCCTCGAGCGCCGCCCGGATCAGGTGCGCCCTGGTGGTGCCCCGCGTCAGGCCGAACAATGAGCCCCGTGCAGACGGGTCCCAGTCCGGCGCACCGAGCCCGGTCAGAGCAGGCACGAAGACCACGCCGCCCGAGTCGGGCACCGATCGGGCCAGGGCCTCGCTCTGGTCGGCGTTGTCAAGCAGCCCCAGCCCGTCGCGCAGCCATTGGATGGCGGCGCCGGTAACGAACACCGAGCCCTCAAGCGCATAGGTCAGCTCGCCTGAAGGTTCCAGCCACGCCACGGTAGACAGCAGGCCGGCCTGAGATCGCACGATCGACGAACCGGTGTTCTCCAGTACGAAAGACCCTGTCCCGTACGTGCACTTGGCCGCGCCAGGCTCGAAGCAGGCCTGCCCGAACAGGGCGGCTTGCTGGTCGCCGGCGACCCCCGCAACCGGCAGCTCCAGGCCCAGGAAAGCCGAAGGATCGGTGTGCCCGATGATGCCCGTGGACGGCACTACCTCGGGCAGCGCGTGCGGCGGCACGCCGAATAGCTCGCACAACTCGGCCGACCACTGGCCGGCCTCGATGTCGAACAGCAGCGTGCGCGAGGCGTTCGATGCGTCGGTGACGTGGCGCCGGCCGCCGGTCAGGCGGGCTATCAGGTAGGAGTCCACGGTGCCGACCGCCACGGACCCGTCGACCACGCCCGCCCAGATCGCCCGCTCGTGCCGGGACAGCCACGTCAGCTTCGTCGCCGTGAAGTACGGGTCGAGTCTCAGCCCGGTGAGCTGCGCCACCCGCGGCTCGTCACCTGCGGCTCGCAGCTCATCGCAGATCCCGGCCGTCCGCCGGTCCTGCCAGACGATGGCCCGGTGCGGGGCGGCGAGCGTGGTCCGATCCCAGAGCACGGCGGTCTCCCGCTGGTTGGTGATGCCCACGCTGACCACGGGCGGGTTCCCGGCCGCGGCGAGCGCCAGCGAGCACGCCGCCAGCGTCGCCTGCCATATGCCCTCTGGCAGGTGCTCGACCCAGCCTGGCTGCGGAAAATACTGACGGAATTCCTGGTAGCCCCGGCCCGCGACGGCGCCTGAATCGGTAACGATAAGAGCGGTTACACCAGTCGTGCCCGCGTCAATCGCTAGGACGCTCATAGCCACTAGTGTGGCCGCAGGAGACGTGAGAGGAAAAACACGATGCGAGTGGGTGTCCTGACCGGGGGCGGTGACTGCCCCGGCCTGAACGCGGTGATCCGCGCGGTCGTGCGGACGGGCGTGGCCGAGCACGAATTCGAGTTCATCGGGTTCCGTGACGGCTGGCGGGGTCCGCTCGAGGGCGACACGATGGTGCTGGACGTGGAGGCGGTACGCGGGATCCTGCCGCGTGGTGGCACAATCCTCGGCTCCTCCCGGACCAACCCCCTCGCCGAGTCCGCCGCCGTAGGCGGCAAGTCCGGCCTGGAGCGGATCAAGGAGAACCTGGAGAGCCTCGGCGTAGACGCGCTGGTCGTGATCGGGGGAGAAGACACGCTCGGCGTGGCGGCCCGGCTGTGCGAGGCCGGGGCGCAGGTTGTGGGTGTGCCCAAGACAATCGATAACGACCTGAACGCGACCGATTTCACCTTCGGGTTCGACACCGCCGTGAACATCGCGATGGAGGCGATCGACCGTCTGCACACGACCGCGGAAAGCCACCACCGCGCGCTCATCGTTGAGGTCATGGGCCGGCACGCGGGCTGGATCGCGCTCCACGCGGGCATCGCGGGCGGCGCGAACGTCATCCTCATCCCCGAGAAGCCGTTCGATATGGAGCAGGTCTGCGAATACGTCAGGCACCGCTTCCAGACCCGGTACGCGCCGATCGTGGTGGTAGCCGAGGGAGCGAACCAGAAGACCTCGAGCGACGCGGCCACCGAGCAGGAACTGGATGCGTTCGGGCACGTCCGGCTGGCAAACCGGGGGATCGGCCAGACGCTGGCGGACGAGATCGAGCTGCGCACTGGCAAGGAGGCCCGCTGCACGGTGCTCGGGCACGTGCAGCGCGGTGGGACGCCGACCGCCTTCGACCGCGTGCTGGCTACCAGGTTCGGCGTGCACGCGGCCCGCGCGGTCGCCGATGGCGCATGGGGCGCAATGGTTGCACTGCGCGGCACCGACATCGTGCGGGTCCCGATTGCCGAGGCAACCAGCCAGCTCAAGCTCGTGCCTCCCGAGCGTTACGGCGAGGCCGAGGTCTTCTTCGGCTGACGCTCACCGGTCTGCTGAAAACGGCCCCGCCCGGAGGGACGACCCCCGGATCCCCCCGCGGTATCTGCTCGGGGGGACGAGTTAGCCCTGACGGGCGCGGAACGCGGCGGACTTGACCCGATTCTGGCAGGCCGTCGAGCAGAACCGCCGCGTCCCGTTCCTGGACACGTCGACATAGACGCGGTCGCACCGCGGGGCCGTGCACACGCCCAGGCGGTCGTACATCTCGGTGCCGAGCACGATGGCCAGGCCGGTGGCGCAGCCCGCCGCCCAGCCCACGGCAGGGGAATCGGTGTGGCCGTGAAAGTGCATGTGCCATGGCTCGCCGTCGTGCTTCTCGAGCTCGGGCCGCGCGCCGGTCTCGGCGAGCAGAGCATTGAGCGTCAGCGCGGCCGTGTCCACGTCACCGCGGTCGGCCGAGTCGAAGACTGAGCGGAGCCAGTCGGCGACGAGGGCAAGCTCGGCCGCGTCCTTGGCCGTGATTACTGGCGCCTCCGGCCGGCCGACTCGCAGCGCCTCGCTGATGGCAACGCGGAGGTCGTCTCCGGCGGGCCGCTCGAAGCTGCGGCCGCGAGCCTCGCCCGGCGTGACCGCGTTGACCAGGCCGACCGCAGCCGCCACGATCGTATCCACGTGACTGGTGAAATTCACTTGACCAGTTATTTCCTGTCGGTCTAGGTTCGTTACTGTGAAAATCCTATACGCCAGTTACGCCCTCAGGGCGAAGGAGGACATCCCATGGCAGGCCCGGCAGTCGAGAATAACGAAGCGCTCACTCAGGAGGCGGCCCGCGCGTGGATCGACCGCTGGGACCGCCAGCAGCAGGGCTACCTGCCGGATCGGGAGGAGCGGTTCACTGCCCTGATCGACGCGCTCGAGGATGCCGTGGGCCGGCCCGATCCGCTCGTCCTCGACCTGGGCTGCGGCCCCGGCTCGCTGTCAGTGCGACTGCTGGCACGGCTGCCCAAGGCGACTGTCATCGGCATCGATGCTGACCCGCTGACGATGGCGCTGGGACGGGCCGCCTTCAAGGACCTGGCCGGGCTGCGCTTCGTCGACGCTGACCTGCGCGTCGCCGGCTGGTCTGCTGGCCTGGATCTGGACCGCAGGGTGGATGCGGTGGTGAGCACCACCGCGCTCCACTGGCTGACGAAGGAGGCCTTGATCGCGACGTACGCGGAGGCGGCCGGGCTGCTCGCGCCCGGCGGGGTACTGCTCAACGGTGACCACATGCGCGAGGACGACACCGCGCCGACGCTTCACCGTCTGGGGCGTGCCCTTGAGGAACGCGAGGACCGGCGGTCGCGGCTGGCCGCACGGCACGAGACCTGGGACGACTGGTGGGCCGCGGCGGCAGCGGCCCCGGAGCTGGCCCAACTCTGCGCCGAGCGCGACGCGCGTCAGGTGGACTCCGAGCACCATGGCTCGCCCGCTGGCTTGCTGCCGGTGCAGACGCAGGCCTTGCGCGACGCCGGATTCGCGGAGATCGGCACGCTCTGGCAGCGCGGCTACAACCGCCTGCTCTGCGCCGTAATGCCAGCTGTGTTTCCCGCTCAGCCGTAGAGGCCGCCCTTAAGGCGCCGCCTGGACTGGGGAGCGGAAGCGAGCGAGCCGGAGGGGGCGCGGCGTCGCCTGGACTGAGGAGCGGAAACGAGCGAGCCGGAGGGGGCGCGGCGTCGCCTGGACTGGGGAGCGGAAGCGAGCGAGCCGGAGGGGGCGCGGCGTCGCCTGGACTGAGGAGCGGGGTTTGCGACGAGGGAAGGCGACGCCCTACGGCGCACCCGACGGCTGAGCGGGAAAACACTGCGACGAGGGAAGGCGACGCCCTACGGCGCACCCGACGGCTGAGCGGGAAGCACAGCCGGGCCGCTAGGAGCAGGCGGCGGCGGTCGCGCCGTAGCCCGCAGGCGGTGTATGGATCAGGTAGCTGTTCGCCTGTTTGATCAAGAACAACGAGATGGTCCAGGACGTGCACGACGAGTGGGTGGCACTGTCGGCCGGCTGCTGATGGCTGACGAAACTGACCGTGGCGATGAGCTTTTCCGCGGATGGCACGACAATGCTGCGCAGTGTCGCCTGCGAGTCTCGCGACGAGCCGTAGCCGCGGGCGAAGGTTGCGGCCGACAGCCCGCTGCGCTGCGAGGCGATGAATAGCGACTGGTAGGCCGCGAAGTCGTGCCGGTTAATGGCGGTGAAGTAACGGGTGAGGAAGGCTTCGACCGCCGACGCCTGCCGGGCGCCTGCGGCGGCGGGCGCGACGGTAACCAGCGGGCTGGTCGTCGGCCTGGGCGCGGGCGCGCGCGTGCTCGCCGGTTTCCCGCCGCTGACCGGGTGGCCAGCAGGCGGGGCATGGTGCGCGAGCAGGATGGCGGCCCCGGCGGACGCGATGATCAGCACGATCACCGCCGCTATGAACGCAATCAAGCGGCCCTGCCCTGGCCGTCGGCCGGCCGCCCGCGCGGGCTCCAAGTCGGCATAACTGTCCGCGGCGAGCATCGGGTCGTCGGCGAACCCGAACGGGGCGTCGGCCCCGCCAGGTCCGGCCGAGACTGGGCCGACGCGGTCGGCCTGGGTCGCGTCTGTGGCCAGCCGGGGCCCGCCGACGGGTTCGTACGGTCCGGCGGCGTAAGGCTGGCCGGGCAGGCCAGCGCCCGACAGCTGCTCGCCGCCGTAGGGCTCGGCATCCGGCCCGGCGTGCCGCCGGAACAGACGTCGGGCACCAGCGCCCAAGCCGCGGCCGGCTGACTGGGCCGAGTCGGGCGGCCCACCGCGGAACCCGCTCGGCGGATAAGGCGGTGGACCCTGGTATCCAGCAGGGTCCACTCCGGCTGGGCCCTGTGGCGCAGCGGTACCCCACGGGACATCAGTTGCCGTGTACCCGACGCTCGCCTCGTAGGTCTGGTCGGCCGCGTAGTAGTCGGCCTCGTCGCCCGCATAGGCCTGGTATCCATCGCCCGGGCCTTCGTACGAGTCGACCGCGGACGGGTAGCGCTGCGGGCCCGCATAGGACGGGTCGGCCGGCGCACCGAGTTCCCCGTCGGCCGCGTAGGGCGCTGGGGCTGGGTCGCGCTGGTCGGCCTCGTCCGAGGGGCCGTATGGCTGCAGCATGCCCCGAGGGCCGCCACCGGAGTTGTAGGCGCCATCTGGCGGGCCGGCCACAAGGCCCTGGTATGGCTCGTCATGTGGCCCGGACTCGTACCAGCGGTCGTCGATCGACCGGTCGCGGGGCGGCTGTGCCTCCTGCGGCTGCTCGCGTAAGAGCGCGGGGCCGGTGCCTGCGGCGGCAAACGGGCGCAGGTAATCGGCGGCGGCCATGGCGGGCGCCGCCAACGGCTGGTCAGCTGCTTCGGCGGCGGAATTTCCGGCGCAGCCCTGGCAGAACTCGGTTCCTGGTTCCGCCTGCCGTCCGCACCTTGTGCAGAGTGCCATGTGGATCATGTCCTTCTGCCGACCGGTCACGCTCTGGCCGTGAGCGTCACCTTAAGTATCCGAGCAGATACTCTGCGACGCCACCGAGTCCGCGATAATGACCACGGACTGCCTGTTCGCGGCTTTGCAGCCGGGTTCGGCTCGGTCTGAGTTCCTGCGGTGACGTCATCCGAGCCTGCGGAGCCGTCATCAGCGGGGCGGCCCTCGTTCCCAGCATGGCGGGAATTATCGCCTGCGGCTACCTGATCGGGGCAGCGTCCGGCCGCGCCGGCCCGGTAATGCCGGTAACCTTCCGCAAGATGGATGGCAGACTTATGTGATGTCCGTGCTGCCCGTTACCAGCCAGGCCGACCCTCATCCAGCTGCGCTGCATGAGCCCTGCGTCCTGCTGAAGCTGGGCGAGATCGTCCTCAAGGGGCGGAACAGGCAGCAGTTCGAACGCCTGCTCCACGACAACATCAGGCGCTCGGTGCGTGACCTCGGGATCGGCATCCGCGTGTGGCAGCGCGAGGGCGTTGTCGTGGTCAGGGTCGCCGGTGGTGAGGCCGGCGGATTCGGCGCGGAGACGGCGGCCGACATGATCGCGGAGCGCCTCACCCGCGTGATGGGCGTGGCGCGGATTTGCCGGGCCATCCGGGTGGCAAAGGACCCGCAGGCGGCAGTGGAGGCGGCCGTCCACCTTGTCGCCGGCCGGACGGGAGCGTTCGCGGTCAGGGCCAGGCGCCGTGACAAGCGGTTCCCGGTCACGTCGGCGGAGCTCGCGGTGATGATCGGCGCCAGGATCCAGCGGGAGTACGGCCTGCCGGTCAACCTGAAGTCGCCGGATACCACGGTGTTCGTCGAGGTAGACCAGCATGAGGTGTTCGTGTTCACCCAGGGCTGGGCCGGCCAGGGAGGCCTTCCCGTCGGCATGAGCGGCCGCGCGCTGGTGCTGATGTCGGGCGGCATCGACTCTCCGGTGGCTTCCTACCGGATGATGCGCCGCGGCCTGCGCTGCAGTTATCTGCACTTCTCCGGAATGCCGCTCACCGGGCCCGAGTCGGTGTACAAGGCTTACGGGCTGGTCCGCCAGCTCGACCGCTTCCAGGGCGATTCGCGGTTGTTCGTCGTGGCGTTCGGTAACGCCCAGCGCCGGCTCGCTTCATCTGGGGCCGGGCGGCTGCAGATTGTGGCGCAGCGCAGGCTCATGCTCAAGACCGGCGAGGCGATGGCCCGCAGGCTTCGGGCCACCGCGCTGGTGACCGGCGATTCGCTGGGCCAGGTGAGCAGTCAGACGCTGACCAATATCACGGCGCTTGACGACGCGGTGGACCTGCCGATCCTGCGGCCGCTGATCGGCTGGGACAAGACCGAGATCATCAGCGAGGCCCGGCGCATCGAGACGCTGGCCATCTCGGAGCTGCCCGACCAGGACTGCTGCTCGCTGCTCACGCCACGGCAGGTGGAGACGCGGGCTCGGATCGAAGACCTGCGCAGGATCGAGGCTCGCCTGGACGCGGACGACCTGGCCGAGGAACTCGCCGCGGCCGCGCAGGAGCACGTGCCCGGCCGCGGCTGATCGCGGCCGAGGTCAGCTGGCCGGGACGGCTTGCCGGCTGGAATGCGGCAGCGCGAGGGTCCAGAGGGCAGCGTTGCCGCCCAGCCTCGTCAGGACTCCGCCGCTGGCCCACAGCATGTGACTCTGCGGGACATAGGCGACGTCGGTGACGCCGCTGCCGAGGCTGGAGGTGATCGTCGACCAGGTGAGGCGACCACGGCTGGTCATCTCGATGATGAGTCCGCCGCCCAGCAGATCCGCGCCCGTGGCCACGATCGAGCCGCCGCCGGCCGACGCAAGCCGGCCCGCCCATGCGGTGAGTGACGTGTTGAACCTGGTCCAGTTCCTGCCGTTCCAGTGGGCCAGGACCAGCCGACCTGTGCCCTGACTACTCGCAGCGGTCCCGAGAATCCAGACGTCGCGGTCCGACACGGCCAGGATGTCATGCCAGTGGACTCCGGCCAGCACGCGGCCGGTCCCTACGTGGCGCCAGCCTCGGTGGCCGAACCGCTCGATCGAGTCGACCTTCGGGCCCGCGGCGATCGCCCAGATATCGTGTGCCGACAGCGCGCTTGCGCGACAGATATCGTTGCCTGCCCCCCGGACGGGCTTCCACGTCCGGCCGTTGAAGTGCCAGGTGCCGGTGGTCTTATCGCCATCGGCGGATGTGCCGAACACCCACACGTCTCGGTTGCTGACCGCGGTCACCCCTGTGAGTTCCGCCGACTGGCCCCAGCTCTTAGCCTCCGACCAGCGCGTGCCGTTCCAGTGCAGCACGTACCCGCCGTATTCGCTGATCGCCCAGATATCGTTCGGCCTGGGCGCGCTGGCACTGCTGATGAAGTTCGTCAGCCCGGCCGGCAGCGCCGACTCGTGCCAGGTTCCGCCGGCCAGGAACATGGCCACAGGCGAACTTTGCCCGCCGGGGTTCGTCCCGCCGAATGCCCAGATGACGCGCCCGGCGACCAGGATCTCCGAGTATCCGGAGGCGTTGGGAATCTGGCCGTAATGCCGGTCCACCGCCATACGCCATTGCGGGCTCGCCGCCGCCCGATGCGGGGTGACGAGCTGCACTTCCGCCTGGCCGGGCGACGGGCTCAGAATCATGGCAGGCAGAATGGCCACGGCAGCCGCGCCAAGCGAGCGGTACCTCGGCATTTCGTGCCTCCGCGCGGGGCCAGGGGGCGCTACCCCGCAGTTGCGCAAGGTTAAGGTCAAGGCTTGCACAAAATACCCGGTGAGGGGCAGTGGTGGGGCCCGGTTCTGTTGATGTTTCTTGCCCGTCTGCCCGGCGGGCCCTCACCCGTGGCAGGCTGAAAACCATGCGCATAGGCCTGCAGATCCCCGACTTCCAGGGTGCTGGCGGTCCGCAGCACCTGGGCCGGCGACTCGCCGAAGTTGCCCGCACCGCCGACGACGCGGGATTCTCCAGCATCGCGGTCATGGATCACTTCTTTCAGATCGGCGCCATCGGGCCGCCTGAGCAGGACATGCTCGAGGCCTACACCACGCTGGGATACCTGGCCGCCTGCACCACCAATGCCCGCCTGCTAACCCTGGTCACCGGAGTGGTCTACCGCCATCCCGGTATCCTCGCCAAGATCGTGACGACGCTGGACGTGCTGTCGGGCGGCCGCGCGTGGCTGGGCATCGGCGCGGCGTGGAACCAGGAGGAGAGCAAGGGCCTTGGCATCCCGTTTCCGCCCGTGGCCGAGCGGTTCGAGCGGCTCGAGGAGACCCTGCAGATCTGCTTGCAGATGTGGAGCGGTGACGAGTCGCCATTCGCGGGCAAGCACTATCAGCTCGAACGGCTTCTAAACAAGCCACCAGCCCTTTCACGGCCGCACCCGCCCATCATGATCGGCGGCGGAGGCGAGCGAAAGACGCTGCGGCTGGTTGCCAGGTACGCCCAGGCCTGCAACCTGTTCTCGGGCCCCGACCTCGGGCGGAAGCTCGACGTGCTCAGGGCGCACTGCGAGGCCGAGGGCCGCGACTACGACGAGATCGAGAAGACTTGCTACTTCGTCTTCGACGTCGGGGAACGCGGCGAACGCGCCAGCGAGGTTGTCGGCCGACTCGGCCGGCTGGCCGAGCAGGGCTTCGGAGCAGCGATCGGGAGCGTCGCGAACGTCTGGACGCTGGCCCCGCTTGAGGTAATAGGCAGCCAGGTCATCCCGGCGGTCGAGGCGCTCTGACCGGCGGAACCGCCCGCCCCTCTCGGCGCCAGAGTCTCAGCGGGCTCCGGCGGGGACCGGTGCTGGCGTAAGCTCGCGGCCGAGCAGCTGCGGCAGCGTCCTGACGACGGTCGCCAGCTCGCTGATGTCGTCGCCAGTGAGGGCCTGGTCGCCGTCGCACATCGCCGCCGCCGGCTGCGGGTGCACGTCGATGATGATCCCGTCCGCGCCTACGGCGATCGCAGCCCTGGTCAGCGGCAGCACGAGGTCGCGCCGGCCCCCCGAGTGCGACGGATCGATGATCACCGGCAGGTGGGACAGCCGCTGTGCGACCGGTACAGCGCTGATGTCCAGCGTGTTCCTGGTGGCGGTCTCGAACGTCCGGATGCCCCGCTCGCAGAGCACGATGTCGAGGTTGCCGCGCTGCGCGATGTACTCGGCGGCCATCAGCCACTCCTCGATGGTGGCGTTCATGCCTCGCTTCAGCAGCACTGGCTTGCTGGCCGACCCAACCGCCTGGAGCAACGTGAAGTTCTGCATGCTGCGGGTACCCACCTGCAGCATGTCCGCGTACGAGGAGACCAGGTCGACGCTGGCCGGATCGATGACCTCGGTCACGACCGGCAGGCCGGTCTCAGCCCGGACGTCAGCCAGGATCCGCAGCCCCGCTTCGCCGAGACCCTGGAAGGCGTAGGGCGACGTGCGTGGCTTGAAAGCGCCGCCGCGCAGCAGTGATGCCCCGGCTGCCTGGGCCATCCGTGCCGACGTGAGCGTCTGCTCGGGAGTCTCCACCGTGCACGGGCCGGCGATGACCGTCACCGTGCCCGGCCCGATCGGCACGCCGCCGACGTGAATCACCGACCGGTTCGGATGGTGCTCCCTGCTGACCAGCTTGTAGGGCGCGGAGATGCGCATCACCTCGCTGACCCCGCTGTAGCTTCGCAGGTTCAGCGCGCCGAACTGCTCGACATCTCCGACGAGGCCGATGATCGTCCGGGAAACGCCGCGGCTGACGAAGGCCTCGCCGCCTGCCGCCTGGACCAGTTCGACGACCGCATCAATGTCGGCTTGCGTGGCCTCCGGGGCCATGACCACCACCACGACATCCTCCTCGACTCCATCATGACGAAAAGCCCCGGGCCGTTTCGGCCCGGGGCTTTGGTTAGCGTCGCTCGCGTCAGCGCAGAGTCTGGCGGGCGACCGTCCCTGGGCCGGGCCGGTAGCCAAAACCAAACCAATACTCGCTACGCATGAGCCGCAGCTTAGCGCACTCGGCGCGATGCGGTCTGGCCGGTGGGCCAGGGTCAGTCAGTTTTCGCGAGGTGGCAAGATAGCTCCACCTGCGAGAACAAGGGTCGATTTCGCGGCTGGGTGCTGCGCTGTGCGGGAAGGGGCAGGTCAGCCTGAGATGACGCAGCCTGATACAGGCGCGCGCGAGAGCGGCGGGCGAGAGCAGGGTTCGCGCGCCGCCTGGGACGCTGGCCCTCTCGCTGGCCATACGGAATCCGGGCCCGGTCATCCTCAGCAGGCCGGGCGGACAGCGGGCGGGCCGCATGCCGACGAGGCAGGAGACTTGCCGCCGGGCCAGTACGTCCCGCGCACTCTGCCGGTCCTGCACTACGGGCCAGTGCCCGCCTTCAACTCCCAGACCTGGGACCTGAGGATCTTCGGCGCGACCGAATCGGGCGAAGAGGCCCTGCTGAGCTGGGATGACATCGGTGAGCTTCCCGCGGCGGAAGTAACGGCCGACTTTCACTGCGTGACGAAGTTCACGGTGCCTGGCCTCCGCTGGTCGGGAGTCCTGGCCGCCGACCTGCTGTGCGCGTTCCCGCCTGCGGCCACGGTCACGCACGTGATGACCTGGGCTGATTTCGGGTACAGCGCTAACGTGCGGATCGGCGACTTCGCCGCGGAGGACACGATTCTGGCGACCCACTGCGACGGCGAGCCGCTGACTCCCGAGCACGGGTTCCCGTTGCGCCTGATCGTCCCCAGCCTCTACGCCTGGAAAAGCGTCAAGTGGGTGCGTGCGATCGAGTACATGACGGTCGACAGGCGCGGCTTCTGGGAGGAGCGCGGCTACCACAACGTGGCCGACCCGTGGCGCGAGCAGCGGTACTCCTACCAGGAAGTGGACGGCGACGGCCCGCCGCTGTAGCCAGGCCGCGATCCCAGGTCAGCGGCCCCACGGTGCGAGCCCGCCGGAGCCGGCCGGCTAGACGCTGAGCCCGATGTTGATGGTGATCGTGGAGCCCTTCGGGGCCTCGCCGGTCGGCGAGTAGCTGCTCACCGTGCTGCCTGCGATGCCGTCCAAGGGGTCGCTTACGCTGACCTGGAAGCCGGCCGCCTTGAGTTCGGCGGCTGCCTGCGGCTCTGGTAGTCCCTGGACATCGGGCACCGGCACCTCAGGCGGGCCGGGAGAGATCCAGACGACGACGACCTCGCCGGGCGTGATCGCCGTGCTCGGCGCCGGGGACTGCCGGACCACGGTGCCGGCCGGCAGGTTGCTCGTGGACGCCGTCACCGGGTCAAGCGTCACCCCGACCGATCCGGCCTCGCCCTCGGCCTGGGTAAGCGGAAGGCCGACGAAACTCGGCAGCGGCGGCCCAGAACTGACGACGATGCCCACGGGCTTGTACTTCGGCCAGTTCGTGCCCGCGACCGGGGCGGTCGCGATCACGATCCCCGCCGGGACCGTGGAGGAGGTCTCGCCCGTGGGCGAGGCCGGCATGAGCCCGGCCCGCTTGAGGGCCTGCTCGGCGCTGGCAAGCGACTGGCCGGTGACATTCGGGACGGTGGCCAGCACCGGGCCGAGCGAGGTGATGAGCGTGATCACCTGGCCGTGCTTCACACCCGAGCCCGAGGCAGGAACGCTGGTAATGACGTCGCCCGCGGGCACCGTGTTGCTGTGCTCGGAACGTCCGACCCTGGCGGTCAGCCCCGCGTTCACCAGGTCGGCCCTGGCCGTGCTCACGGTCATGTCGGTCACCCTGGGCAGGCTAAAGTACTGGCCCGCGACCAGCCACCAGGTCGCCGCGCCGATCACGATGACGGCAAGGACGATCAGTATCCGGCGACTGAAGAGCCAGCGCTGCAGGAACGGCTCACGGTATGCGCCGGAGCGTCGTGGCCGAGCGGCATATCCGGCGCCGTCGTCGGCGTAGCCGGTCCCCATCCCGCCCGCTGGAACGATCATGGTGTGATGCGCGGAGACAGGAGGGCCGGCCACCGTTGCCGCGTCTGCCTGGTTGATCCGGCCGGTGGCGGCCATGCTGAAAGTGCCTGCGCTCCCGCCGCTCGGGGCCTGGTACCGGGCGTCCGGTGCCGCAGGGCTCTGGGCGGCATGGCCACCCTGATGCATCGGCGCGATCGGCATGCCCCGGCGGACCTGGCCGATCGCGTGCAGGAAATGACTTGCGTCCGCGGGCCGCAGCGCCGGGTCACGGCTGGTGCTGAGCGCGACCAGCGCGTCGAGCGCCGCCGGCAGTTCGGGAACCAGGCTCGACGGCGCCGGGACGGCCGCATTCACGTGCTTGTAGGCAATCGCCAGCGGGGTATCCCCAGTGTGCGGCTGGGTACCCGTGAGCATCTCGAAGAGCATCACGCCCGCCGCGTACACGTCTGTCCTGGCGTCCGACGCACTCGAGGAGACCTGCTCTGGCGCGAGATAGGCGGCCGTGCCGATGAGCAGCCCAGTCCTGGTGTTCCGCAGCCCCGCCGCCGCCCTGGCCAGGCCGAAATCAGCGACCTTCACGGTTGTGCCGGTGCCGAGCAGCACGTTCTCCGGCTTGACATCCCGGTGGACGATGCCAGCATCGTGGGCCGCGGAAAGCCCCCTGAGCACGCCCTCGATGATGTCCAGGGACTCGCGCGGGCTCAGCCGCCCCCTGGCGTTCAGCAACTCCCGCAGGGTCGGCCCAGGCACGTACTCCATGGCGATGTAGTTGATGTCGCCAGTGGAGCCCTGGTCGAAGATGGCCACCACGTTCGGGCTGGACAACCGGGCGACCGCGCGGGCCTCGCCGATGAATCGATCGATGAATTCCCGGTCGCGGGCCAGCTCCGGATGGGCGATCTTCAGCGCGACGGTCCGGTCAAGCCGAACGTCACGGCCCAGGTAGACGGCGGCCATGCCGCCGCGGGCGAGCTGCGACTCGACAAGGTAGCGGCCGTCGAGCAACTGCCCGATCGGTGCTGACAGCGTCGTATCCATCGGGAGAAGTCTAGGGTGCGGAAACGTGTCCCCGCCCGGTAAAGGCACGCCACGTGGGTCGTGGCGGCGCCGCGCGAGCTGCAGGCGGACCGGTTGCCCGCGCCCTGTCAGCTGGCCGGCGGGGAGGACGCCTGCGCGTACCGGCGCCGGGTGATGCGGCCCGCGTGGTAGGCCAGCCGCCCGCCGGCGACGCCTAGCCGCATGGCCTCGGCCATCAGCTCAGGATCGCGGGCCCTGGTGACGGAGGTGGCCAGCAGCACCGCAGCGCAGCCCAGCTCCATCGCGATCGCCGCGTCGCTGGCCGTGCCGATTCCGGCGTCCAGGATCACCGGGACACCCGCTGACTCGACGATCAGCTCGATGTTGTGCGTGTTCCTGATGCCCAGGCCCGAGCCGATCGGCGACCCCAGGGGCATGACCGCCGCGCAGCCTGCCTGCTCAAGGCGGCGGGCCAGCACCGGGTCGTCGTTGGTATAGGGCAGCACGACGAATCCGTCCGCCACGAGTTGCTCGGCGGCGGTGAGCAGCTCGACCGGGTCAGGGAGCAGGGTCCGCTCGTCCGCGATCACCTCGAGCTTGACCCACTTGGTGCCCAGGGCCTCGCGTGCCAGTTTCGCCACCTTGACCGCTTCGGCGGCCGTATAGCAGCCGGCGGTGTTGGGCAGTGCGCGAATGCCGCGCGCGTCTAGCAGGTCAAGGACCGAGCCGGTCGCGGCCGGGTCGAGTCGGCGCATGGCGACGGTCGTGAGCTCAGTACCGGACGCCACCAGCGCGCGGTCCAGCACGTCCAGGCTCGGCATGCCGCCTGTGCCCATTATCAGCCGGGAGTTAAACGACTCACCGGCGATGAGGAGCGGATCGTCCATTCTCAGCCTCCCTGCACCGCGGTGACGACCTCGATCTCATCACCGTCGGATAGCTGGGTCGAGGTCCAGGCGGCTCGCCTGACCACCTCGCCGTTCACCGCCGCCGCGATCCCGGTCGGCGCGTCGGTCAGCAGCGCCACCGCGTCGGCGAGCGACATCGGACCGCTCGCGACATGTGCCTCGCCGTTAACGACCACGGTCATGTCGCGGCTCCCCGAGCGGCAACAGCAGGCTGCCGCGACCGCCCGCCGTCGGCGCGGAACCGATCGGCGCCGAACGCTGCCCAGAGCGGATCCGCCTCTCCGGTCAGCAGATAGCGGCTGATCGTGTCGGCCGTCACCGGAGTGAGCAGCACGCCCGCACGGAAGTGGCCGGTAGCCAGCACGAGGCCGGGCAGCGCCCCCGGGCCGAGCAGCGGGGCGTTGTCGGGCGTTCCCGGCCGCAAGCCGGCGACCGTATCGGCCAGCGCCAGCTCGGTGATGCCGGGTACCAGCGCACGGGCATCTCGCAACAGCTCCCAGACCCCGCCTGCGGTCACCGTGGTGTCTGCGCCGAACTCCTCCTGGGTGGCCCCGACGACTAGCTCGCCGCTCTCGCGTGGCACGAGGTAGACGCTCGACCCGCGCACGATCCCGCGCACGGTCCGCCGCAAGAGCCCAGGCGGCAGGCCGCCGGCCGCTGTCGTCGCCGTGGAGCGAAGCCGCAGGATCTGGCCCTTGACCGGCCGCACCGGGGGAGCGCATCCAGGCGGCAGGCCAGCGAACCCGGCCGACTCCCACCCGGCCGCCAGGACCACGGCGGGCGCGGTCAGCTCAGAGCCATCGGACAGCCTGACGCCGCTGGCGCGGCCCTGGCCAGGCCGTGCCCGGGCCGCGGCCGTGCCCGCCGGCGCGCTCTCGGGCACGGGTCCGGTTTCTGGCTCGACGCTGACCGAGATCCCGGCGCTGGTCCCTGGCCCGGCCCCGGTCCCCGGCTCGGTGAGGATCTCGGAGACTTTCATGGGCACGTGCCGCGCGCCGGCTGCGGTCGCGGCGCGCAGCAGGGCCGCCGCGAGCAGGCGCGGGTCGACCGAGCCGTCATCGGCTGCCAGCAGCCCGCCGCGGATCGACGGATCAAGCATGGGCTCGGCATCCCGGCACTGGCGCGCGGTCAGCTGGTGAGTCTGAACGCCGAACGAGTCCTGCAGGGTCCGCAGTTCGTCAAGCACCGCGAGGTCGTCGGAGTCGTAGGCGACCTGAAGTGTGCCAGTCTGCCGGAACCCGGTGGGCAATCCGGCCGACTTCTCGAGTTCGGCCGCGAACGCCGGGTACCGGCGCAGCGACTCCTGGCCGAGGGCGAAGACGTCGCGCTCGGCGTACGCCGCCTCCGCGATCGGCGTCAGCATGCCCGCCGCGGCGTGGGTCGCGCCCTGGCCAGGCGCGGGATCGGCGACCACGACCCGCATGCCCTGCTGGGCCGTTCGCCAGGCGATGCTGAGGCCGATGACGCCGCCGCCGACGATCACTACGTCGGCGTCTGAACTAGACCTTGAGATGGTCGGCTCCCTTCGCCGGCATGACCCGGATCAGGTTCCTGCGGTCGGCGGCTCCCCAGCCGCCCTCTCAGTCCGGTCAGCACCGGACTCCCGCGCGATGCCCCTAGCCTAGCCCTGTTCGCCGGGACGCCGCGGGGGCGACGTCCGCGCTGATGCGACGCCGGCTGGCAGGGACCTAGGCAGCGGAGGGTAGTGAGGCGATGACCAGCGACCCGACCGTCGTGGTGGTCGGCGGCGGCCTCGCCGGGCTGCGCACGGTCGAGGAGTTGCGGGCGCGCGGGCACCAGGGTGCGATCACTCTGATCGGCGCCGAGGCCAGACCCCCTTACGATCGGCCACCCCTCTCGAAGAAGCTCATGACCGGCGAGCTCGACGACACCTCGCTGCGGGCCGACCTGGGTTCACTTGAGGTACGGCTGCGGCTGTCGGAGACTGCGACGCAGCTTTGGCCAGGCATCCTCGGCACGGATGCGGGGGAGTACCGGTTCGACGCGCTCGTCATCGCTACCGGGGCGGTGCCTGTGCGGCTGCCTGGCCCTGGCCCGCAGCACGTGCTGCGGACGGCGGATGATGCGCTCGCGTTGCGGACGCTGCTCAGGCCGGGAACGCGCTTGTCGATCGTCGGCGCGGGCTGGATCGGCGCGGAACTCGCGACGGCGGCCAGGACCCGTGGCTGCGCGGTGACGGTCCTGGAGGCGGCATCGACGCCCCTGGCGGCGGCAGTCGGCAGCACGGTCGGGGGGATCACCGCGCGCTGGTATGCCGAGGCGGGCGTCGAGCTGCGACTCGGCCAGAAGGTGCAGTCCATCGAGCACGGCGGGATAGCGCTGGCCGGGGGAGGCTGGCAGCCGGCGGACGTCGTCGTGACCGCGGTCGGCGTCCGGCCCGCGGCGGCGTGGCTGGACGGATCGCCGGTGCGCCTTGAGAACGGCATCGCGGTGGACGGGCAGCTCCGGACGTCGGTGCCCGGCGTTTTCGCGGCCGGCGACTGCGCGTCGTTCTGGTCGGCCAGGTTCGGCCGCCAGCTCCGGTTTGAGCACTGGGACGTGGCGCTTCACGCGCCCGAGGTGGTCGCGTCCAACGTGCTGGGCGACGGCATGCAGTACGACCCCGTTCCGTACTTCTGGTCGGAGCAATTCGGCCGCATGGTGCAGTACGTCGGCTGGCACGGTGATGCGGACCAGCTGGTCTGGCGCGGGGATCCGCGGGCGCAGAAGTGGGGGGTGGGCTGGCTGGCTGGCGGCCGCCTGAGGGCGATGCTGACCGTCAGTTCGCCCAGGGACCTCTTGCAGGCCCGCCGGCTGATCGAGGGGGGCGGGAGGGTCGACGCGCCCAAGCTGTCCGACCCGGCAGTTGCAGTCCGTGACTGTGCGATCTAGTTTCGTGATGTAAGCCGGAAGCATGCCGGAAATGTGGCCAACGGTAATGACATTGCATAGGTTTTACCGTCGCCCCGATGTGGGAAGCTGCACACGTGGCACAGATCGACCCCCCGACCGACGCCATCGTCGGTGACTGGCTGAGTATCCCGGACGTGGCTAGCCGTCTAGGTCTGCCGATGAACCGGGTCAAGCAGCTGCTGCGCGATCATAAGCTGCTCGCCGTCCAGCGCCCGAGCGGAGAGTTTGCCGTTCCTGCCGGGTTCCTGGCCGGCGACCAGATCATCCACGGGCTCGGCGGCACGCTGACCTTGCTGTTCGACTGCGGATTCTCCGAGGGCGAGGCGCTGAGCTGGCTGTTCACAGCCGACGAATCGCTGCCAGGCACCCCGGTCCAGGCGCTCACCGAGCACCGGCGCACCGAGGTGAACAGGCGGGCCCAGGCACTAGCCTTCTGATCGTGTCCGAGCGCGCCGACTACCTGCAGGCCCGGCTGGCCGAGGCCCGGCTGTACCTGTGCACGGATGCCAGGGAGCGCCAGGGGGATCTCTACTGGTTCTTGCAGGACGTGCTCAGCAACGGCGTGGACATCATCCAGCTCAGGCAGAAGGGGCTCGAGGCGGCTCAGGAACTGCGCTACCTGGAGGTGTTCAGGAAGGCCTGCGCGGCGCACGGCGCCCTGCTCGCGGTCAACGACCGGGCCGACGTCGCCCGTGTTGCGCGGGCGGACGTACTTCACCTCGGCCAGGACGACCTGTGGGTCAGGGACGGGCGCGCGATCATCGGACCTGACCCGCTGATCGGGCTGTCCTCGCACGCAGAATCCGAGACGCTGGCCGCGAGCACCGAGCCCGCGATCGACTACTTCTGCACCGGTCCGGTGTGGCCGACGCCGACCAAACCGGGCCGGCCCGCGCCGGGGCTTGACCTGGTTCGCTTCGCCGCCGGCCTCGGTACCTCGCGGCCGTGGTT
Organism: Streptosporangiaceae bacterium; assembly: GCA_030041135.1. Classification (GTDB taxonomy): domain Bacteria; phylum Actinomycetota; class Actinomycetes; order Streptosporangiales; family Streptosporangiaceae; genus JAJYUU01. The sequence continues at coordinate 18,447 of JASHOL010000253.1, forward strand.
CGCCATCGGCGGGATCGACGAGCAGAACCTCGATCAGGTGCTCGAGGCCGGGGCGAGCCGCATCGTGGTGGTCCGGGCCATCACCGAGGCGGAGCACCCTGGGGCCGCGGCCGCCCGCCTGGCCGCCCGGCTGCGGGCGCGACCCTAAGATCATCTGGCACGTTGTGTAGGTTGTCGTGTCGCATAAGCGGACATAACTGGGTACGAAGTCACGAGAACAACGTCGGTTCGCCCGCTGGCTTTTGCCGCCTTCGCCCGAGGCCCACGCCGGCCCCGCATGGCAACGTCGTTCGTGGAACTCGGCATATGCGGCGTCCGCTTCACGGCGTCTGCTCCATTTGCGCAAACCGGGCGCGTGCCGTCCCCGGCCGGCGCCCGCGCGAGCCGAATCGGGGGTCCGGGGTGTCTGCCGCCCCCGGCCCGCTGGCATTTGCCGCCGAAGATCGCGCAGACATTGTTCACAGAGCGCGCGCAGTCGCCTCGACGGCAAGCGCGATAAGGGCGGCCGTCGCCTCGCTCGTGATGGGAGCGCCTTCCAGCGCCGAGGTCGCTTCCTTGACGCTGGCGCCGATCATGGTCTCGCACTCGGCCAGCGCACCCGTGTCAGTGATGACGGCGCGAATCTTGTTCGCGGCGGCCTCGCCGAGGTTCCGGTCGCCGAGATAGCGGTCAAGCAGGCGGGCCTGCGCGGCGCTCGCCCGTTCGTAGGCCAGCGCCACGAGCACGGTCCGCTTTCCTTCGCGCAGGTCGCCGCTGACCGGCTTCCCGGTCTGGGCTGGATCGCCGAACACCCCGAGGATGTCGTCGCGAAGCTGGAACGCGACTCCAAGCGGCAGGCCGTAGTCGGTGCAGGCGGCCGCGACCGCCGCGGTCAACCCGGGCGGCCCGCCGGCCATGGCCGCGCCAAGGTGCAGCGGCCGCTCGATGGTGTATTTGGCCGTCTTATACGTAATAACGCGCAGGGCGCTCTGGACGCTCTCGCTGCGGCTGAACTGATTTACGAGGTCCAGGTACTGGCCGGCCGCGACCTCGGTTCGCATCGCGTTGAGCATCGGCTGGCCCCGCTGCAGCGTCTCGGGAGGCAGGCCGCTGCCGTGGTACATCTCGTCAGTCCATGACAGCAGTGCATCTCCGATGAGGATGGCCGCGCCGACGCCGAA
>JASHOL010000254.1 GCA_030041135.1 Streptosporangiaceae bacterium
GGCCGCGAACGCGTACTGGACGTGCGCGAAGCCCTGACCGGTCTCCGGGTCAACCGGCTCGGTCGGCCGGTGCCGCCACTGCACGGTCTCCTCGATGATCTCGCCGCCGAGCACCTCGGCCAGCGACGCCAGTCGACCCTCGGTGTCCGATACCACTGCGCCGTCTTCCAGCCGCAGCCCGGCCAGCGTGCGGCCGAGGCGCTGCTGCGTCCTGGCGAAGACTTGCTCGCGGATCTGCTGGCAGGCCGCCTGGATCGCGCCGCCGGTCACGTAGGTCTGACGCGAGGCCGAGGTGGATCCGCCCGAGCCGACCGAGGTGTCCTTCGGGTAGCTGACCACGTTGGTGACGCCAAGTTCGGTCCGGCAGATCTGCTGCTCGACCGTGACCAGCCCCTGCCCGACCTCGGCCGCGGCGGTCTGCACGGTCACGGTCGGCTCGCCGCCGAGCACCTCGAGCCGGACACGCGCGGTCGAGTAGTCGTCGTAGCCCTCGGAGAAGCCGACGTTCTTATAGGCCACGGCGTACCCGACGCCGCGCCGCACGCCTTCTCCGTGGGTGGTGTTGGCCACGCCGCCCGGCAACTCGCGCAGATCGGGCCGGGCCCCGTCCGGTTCGGGAAGTGGCATGGCCCTGACCCGCTCCAGCAGTTCGGCAACCGGGGCGGCGCTGTCGACGACCTGTCCGGTGGGCGCCTCGCTGCCGAGGGCCATCGCGTTGCGGCAGCGCAACTCGACCGGCTCTAGGCCGAGCGCGGCGGCCAGCTTGTCCATCTGCGCCTCGTACCCGAAGGCCGCCTGGACCGAGCCGAACCCGCGCATCGCCCCGCAGGGCGGGTTGTTGGTGTAGACGCCGTACGCGTCGACGTGCACGTTCTCGACGACGTACGGGCCGATGCCCATCGTGCCCGCGTTGCCTACCACCGCCGGGGTGCTCGACGCGTAGGCGCCGCCGTCCAGCCAGATCTCCGCCTTGACGTAGGCCAGCAGGCCGTCGCGGGTCGCTCCGTGCTCGTAGTGCATGATCGCCGGATGGCGGTGCACGTGGCCGAAGAACGACTCCTCGCGGTTATAGACCATCTTCACCGGCTTGCCCGTATGGAGCGCCAGCAGACAGGCATGCACCTGCATGGACAGGTCCTCGCGCCCGCCGAAGGCGCCGCCCACGCCGGCCAGCGTCAGCCTGACCTTCTCCGGGGGCAGCCCGAGGGCCGCGCAGACCTGGCGCTGGTCCACGTGCAGCCACTGGGTCGCCACGTACAGGTCCACGCCGCCGTCGCCGTCGGGCACCGCGAGCCCGGCCTCCGGTCCGAGGAACGCCTGGTCCTGCATGCCGACCCGATATGTCCCTTCGACGACTACCTCGGCCGCCGGCTCCCGGCCGCCCTTGCGCAGCTTGAGGTGGCGGACCAGGTTGCCGCCGGGATGCAGCCTCGGCGCGCCCGGTTCAAGTGCCGCGACCGCGTCGGTCACCGGACGCATCGGCTCGTAGTCCACCCGGATCTTCTTGGCCGCCTGGCGCGCGATCTCGGGGTGGTCTGCCGCTACCAGCGCGACCGGCTCGCCCTGGTAGCGGACGACGTCCGCGGCCAGCACAGGCTGGTCGGCGTGTTCCAGCCCGTAGCGGTTGGTCCCTGGGACGTCTTCGTGCGTGAGCACGGCGTAGACCCCCGCCGTGGCCAGCGCCTCGCCGATGCTGATCGACCTGATCCGGGCGTAGGGGTGCGGACTGCGCAGCGTGGCGCCCCAGATCATGTCGTCTGCCCACAGGTCGCTGCCGTAGGCGAACTGCCCGGTGACCTTCAACGCCCCGTCCGGGCGCGTGGCACTGTCGCCGACCCCGCCGGGCGCCGCGGTTGTCGTGCCGCCCGCCAGCGAGGCGCCGGTCGAAGTCCGCGTGCTCATCCCCTGAGCCTACGGACGAGATCAAGGACGCACCAGGAGGCCCGCGTGCTCATCCCCCGAGCCGACGGACGACACCAAGGACGCACCAGGAGGCCCGCGTGCTCATCCCCCGAGCCCACCGGCGACACCAAGGACGCACCAGGAGCAGCGTTGGGCAGTCTGCTGCCGCAAAGCAGCGTCTTAGACAGCACCAGAGGTAAACCTGCTGCCGCAAGAACGGCAGCTTGCTTACCTCAGATGTCGCTAGCAGGGCTGGCGGTCCGCAGCGGCGAGCCTGCCGACCGGTCCGGGCCGCTGTTCGGCCGCTTGCACCCGGCTGCGGGTCCGTACGGTCTACCAGCGAATCGATGACCTGCGCGACGCCGGTTACAGCAACATCCTCGGGTGTTCGTGGATATGCCGACTGCGCCGGAGCAACCCTGAGGGCTCACGGGTCGCCTTGGCGTGCGCATGCTGCCATGTGTGTGGAGGATACGCAGCAGCAGCCGGTATGGGAGTCAGCGTTGTGCGACTGCCCTTTACTTATCTTGCGTGACAAGACATCATGTGAGGCATGGCAGCCGAGAGCGACATGACCGAGCTCCGCCGGGGCGTGCTCGGGCCGTGCGTGCTCGCGCTGCTTGAGCTCAGGCCGCGGTTCGGCCTCGAGCTTGTCCGTGACCTGGCCGCCGCCGACGGACTGCTCACCAGCGACGGCACCGTCTATCCACTGCTGAACCGACTCCGGGACGCCGGCCTGGTGACCAGCGAATGGCGGGACGAGCAGGGCGAGCGCGCCCGGCGCTACTACTCGATCACGGCCGCTGGCCGGGAGACCCTGGTGGTGTTCCGCGCCGACTGGGCCCAGTTCGCGGCCACTGTCGGCGGCGTGCTCAACCACGTCCAGGGCGGCGGGCATGTCGCTCCAGACGGAGGGCAGTGATGAGCACGAGAACGCGGCGGCGCCATTCCTTGATCCGCGAATACCTGCGCGAGCTGGACCTGGCTCTCGCGAAGCTGCCTTCAGAGAAGGCCGTTGAGCTGCGACAGCAGATCACCGCGCACCTGCAAGACGCGCTGCCGCAAGCAGCGTCGGCGGATGAGGTGGCAACCGTGCTCAGCCGACTCGGTCCGCCGGGCGAGGTG
>JASHOL010000255.1 GCA_030041135.1 Streptosporangiaceae bacterium
AGCTTCTGCTCGGGCCGAAGCCGTGCTGAGCGAAGAACTGTTCCTGGCCCAGACGGTCGTACTCATCTATCGCCCGCACCACGTCGGCACGAGTCACGTTGTCCCACGCCACCATCTCATCGCCTTCCTTCTGTGACTAGCCGGCAATTTCAGCTAGCTCCGGCGTACCTCTCGATCAGCTGGTCGGCGATCGCGTCGAGGTCCTTGCCGATGTAGTCCGGCTGGGGGCCGACGTCGAGTGGAGCGTTGCCCTCGCGGAGGATGAGCCCGGCCTGCCAGCCCGCCGACTTAGCGCCGATCGTGTCCCAGACATGGCAGGCAACCAGGCAGATGTCGCCCGGATTGAGCTGGAGTGCCGTGGCGACGGCGTGGTAGGCCTCTTGCGCTGGCTTGTGGCGCTTGACGGTTTCGTCGACGCTGAAACGGCGCTCGAACACGTCGATCACGCCCGCGTGCTCAAGCTGCCGGGCGGCGATCTCAAGCGTGTTGTCGGTCAGAGTGAATAGGCGGAAGCCACGGTCGCGCAGCCGGCGCAGGGCCGCGGGGACCTCCGGGTGGGGCGGCATCGTGGCGAACCGGTCGGTGAGCTCGGCACCGTCAGCGTCGGTGATGCTCACGTCGCGGGTCGCGGCCAGCATCCGGAGCACCGCGCCGCCAATGTCGGTAAACGGAACGTAGACGCCGCTGAGTGTGAGCGCTTCGGAGTAGGTGATCAGGTTGGCGAACCACAGCCGCATGGCGGCAGGGTCGCTGAAGATCCGGTCGAACGTGGGCCGGATCCCGTCGAGGTTCATCAGTGTCTCGTTGACGTCGAAGACGATGGCAGGCCGCTCAGGCATAACGCACTCCTCCATATCAGCTAGTCCGGGCCGCCATCTGCCTGGCGGGCCCGATGGTCGATGGGCGGGCGGACAGCCGCCAGCCTGGGGCTAGGCAACGCCGGCGACATCACGGGTACGCCGATGCAAGCCTCGTTGATAGGGCGCTGAACGGCGGCCAGGATGGCCTGCTGATCTGGCGACGCGTTCGGCGCGAACGCGTCGGCGAATGCACGACCGGGCCATCAACGCGTTCCACGACACACTCGACTGCGGCGATGTCGTCGGCCAGGGACGAGAGCGGCAATGGTGCCGCCACTACCGTTAGGCCCGCGGCCTGGAGCGGGCCGATCACCTTGGCCCAGCTTGATCCGTCGGCCCAGGCGCCGTGCGCGAGTACGACGCTGACGTGACTTCCCGGCATAGTTCCCCCCTCTAAACCGTCGTCACGGCCGTCGCCGCCTGCATGACGAGGACGATGTCGGTCGCGGCCGGGGCGCGGAAGGCGTCCGGTCATGACAGGCTTCTTTGGAGGAAGGGCCGGATGTGGCCAACCGCAGTCTCGAGCTGGCTTTCGAGCAGGAAGTGGCCGCCGTCGATCAGGCGGATCTCGGCGCGGTGCGCGTCCGTGGCGAACGCTCGGGCGCCGTCGGGGCCGAAGATCGCGTCGTTGCGGCCCCAGACCGCGAGCACCGGTACCCGGCTCTCGCGCAGGTAGGCGTGGAGATAGGGGTACAGCGGGATGTTGGTCGCGTAGTCGGCGAACAGGCTGAGCTGGATCCGGTCGTTGCCAGGCCTGGACACGAGATCGAAGTCATGGTGCCAGGTATCCGGGCTGACCACGCTCTCGTCCGGCACGCCGTGCACGTATTGCCAGCGGATCGCATCCAGCGTGAGGGCCTGGCGGATCGCCGCTTCGGTCCGAGGGCTCTGCTCCTGCCAGTACTCACGCACGGGCTTCCAGAAGTCCTCGGTGAACCCGGCCTCGTAGCCGTTGCCGTTCTGGGTAACGATGGCTGTAACCGCAGCAGGGTCGGCCAGGGCGAGGCGCCAGCCGATGGGCGCCCCGTAGTCGTGTACGTACATCGCGTACCGGGTGACCCCGAGCTGGCCGATCAGGGCGCCGGTCAGGGCCGCGAGCGCGTCGAAGGTGTAGCCGAACTCGCCGGCTGGCGGCCCGTCGGAGAAACCAAAACCCAGGTGATCCGGAGCTATCACGTGAAAGCTGTCGGCCAGCGCCGGGATGAGGTTGCGGAACATGAACGAACTGGCCGGGAAGCCATGTAGCAGCACGACGGCTGGCGCTCGCGGCGAACCGGACTCACGGTAGAACAGTTGCAGTCCCTCGACTTCGGCATATCGGTGGTGGACTGTTGTCATCGGTGCTCCCGCGTGCGGCTCGGGTCGGGACCGGACTGTCCGCTGGTCCTCGCCGACGGTTGGCGCCGAGTCCGTCGGCATAGTTCGAGCCTGCGGGAGGAAGCGCAGTCTTCGAATCCCCCGATGGCTAGCCACCGGCCGGTGCGCTGGCCAGGTGGCGCCGGGATTTGACGAGGAGCCCGGCGCCGCCTTCCGCCGCCGTCCGTGGCGACCTGCCGCGCCGGGCTCCTGGGGCTCCTGGGGGTCGGGGGCGCATGGCTTGACGGAAGCTATAGACATGAAAGAGCGCTGCGAGCTCGGCAAAGGAAGATGTCATGCCATCCGAAATCGGTGGAGATGAGACGTTCGGCGGAGAAGGCGCACTCGCCCGAGCGCTGCTGGCCCGGCGAGCGGTGGCGCTGATTGGGCGCGGCGCACCGTGCCGGGAGCTCGACCACTTGGTCGGTGCGATCGGTGGTGGCCAGAGCAGGGCGCTGGTGGTACGTGGCGAGCCTGGGATCGGGAAGACAGCGCTGCTCGACTACCTGGCTGCGCACGCGCCTGGCTGCCGGGTCGAGCGCACGACGGGCATCCAGTCGGAGCTGGACCTGGCTTTTGCCGGGCTGCATCAGCTGTGCCAGCCCATGCTCGATCACCTCGAAGCCGTGCCCGCACCGCAGCGGGCGGCCCTGCGGACCGCATTGGGCATGAGCGTCGGGCCGGTACCAGACCGCTTTCTCGTCGGCCTGGCCTTCCTGAGCCTGCTGTCCGATGTCGGCCAGGAGAAACCGTTGCTCTGCCTGGTCGACGACGCGCAATGGCTGGACCAGGCATCCGCGCAGGTGCTGGCGTTCGCCGCCCGGCGGCTCGGGGCAGAGTGGGTCGGCCTGGTCTTCGCCGCGAGCGCGCCCACACGTGAGCTGGCCGGCCTGCCCGACCTCGTCGTCGAGGGCCTGCGAGACGACGAAGCGCGGGCGCTGCTCGACGGCGCTCTTACCGGCCCCATAGATCCGCAGGTCCGCGATCAGATCATCGCCGAGTCGCACGGCAACCCCCTGGCCCTGCTCGAGCTGCCACAGGGACAGACCCTGGCGCATCTGGCCGGCGGATATGGTCTTCCGAGGGCGACCGGGCTCGCGGGCAGTATGGAAGAGAGCTTCGAGCGCCGCGTAGCTGCGCTAGCGGGCCCTGCCCGCCAGCTGCTCATACTTGCGGCGGCCGACCCGACTGGTGATGCAGCGCTCGTCTGGCGGGCAGCTTCCCGGCTCGGCATCAGTGCCGAGGCAGCGGTGCCGGCCACGGAGGCCGGCCTCGTCGAGTTCGGGGCCAGGGTCCTGTTCCGCCATCCGCTCGTCCGCTCGGCGGCTTACCGATCAGGGTCGCTTCTGGATACCAGGCGCGCGCACAGCGCGCTGGCGGAGGTCACTGATCCCTGCCTCGACCCTGACCGGCGAGCGTGGCACCGGGCACAGGCCGCGAGCGGGCCGGATGCCGAGATTTCCGACGATCTGGAGCGATCAGCTGACCGCGCCAGATCCCGCGGCGGTGTCCTAGCGGCCGCCGCGTTCCTCGAACGCTCGGCCATCCTGACGCTGGCCCCGAGGCAGCGGGCTCGCAGGGCGCTGGCCGCAGCGGACGCGCATATGCAGGCCGGAGACCTCAGCACGGCGCGCGATCTACTGGCCATGGCAGAAGCCGGGCCAGCCAACGAGGACTGGCAGGCACGCGTAGACCTGCTCAGAGCTCGGATCGCGTTCGCCTCCAGCCGCGGGAGTGACGCGCCGACCCTGCTGCTGACGGCGGCGAGGCGGCTGGAGTCCGTCGACCCCGAGCTGGCCCGAGCGACGTACCTGGAAGCGCTGTCAGCTGGAATCTTCGCCGGGCAGCTTGCCAGCCCCGGCAGTGGCCTGTGGGAGGTGGCGCGCGCTGCGTTGGCGGCACCTGCGCCGCCAGGTCCGGTGCGCGCGCCCGATCTGCTTCTGGATGGCCTGGCCGCGTACTACGCCGACGGGTACTCAGCCGGGGTGCCGGTCCTGCGCAAGGCGCTGGCTGCGTTCGGGGCCGACATTTCCGTCGAGGAGGAGTTGCGCTGGCTCTGGCTGGCCTGTCTCACCGCCGTGCACGTCTGGGATGACGACGCCTGGGAGCAGCTGTCTGCCCGGTACCTGGTGCTCGCCCGGCAGGCCGGGGCCCTTGGCGAGCTCCCGCTGGCGGTGAGCATGCGCGCTCACAGGCTGCTCCTCACCGGCCAGCTGACCACCGCGGAATCCCTGGTTGTGCAGGCTCAGGCCGCGACCGAGGCGACGGGCGGCTTGCTGGCGCCTTACAGCGCGCTGTCCCTGGCGGCCCTGCAAGGCGACGAGCGTGTGCTGCAGGCGCTGGTCGATACGGCCGCGCCGGAGGTGACCATGCGCGGTGAGGGAGCGGGGATGAGTGCGGTCGGCATGGCCACCGCGCTGCTGTACCTCGGCCTCGGGCGGTACCAGGAAGCTGTGCCGGCGGCGCAACTGGCGACGGCGAGCCCGGGCACGATCGGGACGCCGCCGTGGGCCATCGCGGAGCTGATTGAAGCCGCTGTGCGTACCGGCAAAACCGATCTCGCAGCGGACGCCTATGAGCGGTTCGCCGAGATGACCGATGCCTGCGGCACCGAATGGGCGCTCGGGCACCAAGCGCGGGCGCGCGCTCTGCTGAGCGAGGGTGCCGAGGCGGAGGAGCACTATCGGGAGGCGCTCACCCGACTGCGACGGACCCGGATGCGCATCTGCCTCGCCCGAGCCCACCTGCTGTACGGGGAGTGGCTGCGGCGAGCGCGCCGCCGCACCGATGCGCGCGAACAGCTGCGAACAGCCTTCGGCATGTTGGACTCGATGGGTGTCGCGGCCTTCGCCGAGCGCGCGAGGCGCGAACTGCAGGCCACCGGCGAAACCGCGCGCAAACGCACCGTCGGCTCGCAAAGCGACCAGCTGACGGCCCAGGAGATGCAGGTCGCCCGGCTCGCCAGGGACGGGCTGTCGAACCCGGAGATCGGCGACAGGCTCTTCATCAGCGCGCATACCGTCCAGTACCACCTGCGCAAGGTCTTCGCCAAGCTTGGAATCACCGCGCGCAGCCAGCTTGACCGCGTACTCCCCGGCGGAGATGCGAACGCCTAACCTCGGATTAGCCGGCCTGCCCGAGAACGCAGGCCAGCGCTGGGTGGCGCGCAATGACTTCGAGTCCCAGCCCAGACGCCGCGCAGGCGCGCCGCCGTGCCGCAGCGCCGCCGTGCAGGATGCCTCCTGCTAGAACGCAATGGCTAGAAACTGCCCCTCTGGTTCGTCCGCTAGCGGCGTGAACCGCCTGTCGGTGAGGATGCCGAACCGGCCGAGCGGCTGGGGAGGGTATTGTCCGTGCGCCGGGAACGGTTCCGACACGATCAGCTCGCTGCCATTCGAATTGCTCCAGTACGCGAGCACGCCAGCGTTTACCCGCGGAAACAGCCCGGTCAGCTTGCCCGCAGCCGCGGAGAAGTTCTCGAATCGATAGGCAGTTCCCGAGTGGTTGAGCTTTACCTCGGCGGAGATCGTTGTGCCGTTACCGGAAACGGCGAAACTTGCCCCCTGGAAGGTCCGCAACGGCACGGTCAGGTGGCTGGCGCCGACCAGGCTGCCGCTGGCTGCTGCGGCCGGGATGAGCCTGATGCCCTCGGCGGCGAGGTTAGTGCCGTTGTTGTTCCAGAGGAACGCCAGTCGCCCGGACGCGGACCAGGACAGGCACGGCACCCCGGGGTCCGCGCAGATCGCGCCTGGGCTCTGCCACTGACGGACCAGACTCCCCGAGAGGGAGTAGATCTGGAGTTCTGCGGGCCGCGCGCCGGTGTTCGTGATGCCAGCGACGGCCACCTCGGTCCCGCTGGGTGACAGGGCGAGCCCGGTGGGGTAGGGCCCGAGCGCGATCGGCAGCTTGGTCAGGCTGGTGCTGCGGTCGGCCGGGTTGAACTGAAGCAGAAACAGCCCGGGCGGGCCGCCGTGCTGGTTGGCTTCGAGGAGGAACGAGTCATTGGTGTTGCCGCGGTCGGCGGCGACGAACCAGTAGCCTCGCGGTGGATGCACCGTGCCGAGTACGGCACCCGTCCTGGCGTCGCGGACGGTCGTCACAATGCCGCTTTGCCCTGGGGGCACCGTGATGGCCAGGTAATACTGCGGCACGCCGCGGGCTCCTGCTGTGGGAGTGGCTGTGTTGAGAGCGCCCGTGCTGTGATGGCCGCGACCCCGATGGCCGGCTGATCCGACCGCGACCGCGGTCACGACAACGGCGGTCACCGCAATGGCGGCACCGAGGGGAGCTATAACCCTGGCCACGCGGCGCGGCCGGCCACGGCCCCCACTGGCGCCGCGCTTGGCCGCCGAGCGCAGCGCCGACAGGATGGCGCTGGCGTCTGGCGCATCGTCAGCCAGCACGCGCAGAGCCGCGCGGATATCGTCTTCGGTGCGCTTCACAGGTCACCTTCAAGCTTGTCGGCGAACGCAGGCGGGTCCACGGATGTCTGTCGCAGCTCGACGCGGAGAGCAGCGAGCGCCCTCGATGCATAGGCCCGGACGCTGCCGGGCGCGCAGCCGAGCAGCTCGCCGATCTCGGCGTCCGTGCGGTCCTCGTAGTAGCGGAGCACGACCACGGCTCGCTGCCGCCGTGGCAGCTTGGCGATCTCGGCCAGCATCGCTGCGTGCTCGGCGTACCCAGCGGCGTGGTCCGGGGCGGTCCGGATGCCTAGATTCCTCTGATCTGCCGGGACCAGGCGCCAGGCCCGGCGACGCCAGGACAGGAACTCGTTGAGCACCATCTTCCGGAAGTAGAGGTCGGGCCGGTCCAGGCGGCGGATTGAGTCCCACCGGGCATGAGCGCGGATCAGCGCTTCCTGAGCCAGGTCTTCGGCGGTCGTCCGCTGGCCGGTCAGGGCCGTGGCGAAGGCCAGGACGGCGGGCAGCTGCGCCTGGGCGAACTCCTCAAAGGTCATACCGCCTCCACCGGTCGTGTCGGAACTAAAACGCAGCGAGCCGTCCCAGATGCTGCGCGTCCCCAGCTAGTTTCTGGCCCAGAGCGCGAATCGGCTGCTCGCCCGCCAGCTCCGGGCCACGGCATGGGTTCGGATGCTGGACGCCGGCACCACGCGTCCGCTGGTGCCAGAAAGTCGGTGAAGTCGCGCAGCATCCGGGTCGCGCGGGTGCGTTTCAATATCGGTCGCCGCTGACTATGGCGGCGGTGGACCGTGCACATTGGCGCGCAGGACGCGGGCGATTAGGTCTGCGGCACCAGGCGGCTGGCGGGACGGCAGTCCTGAGGAGGATGGTGTGCGTAATCATCGACTTGCGCAAGCTTGGCCTTACTACCGGGCCGCGGTCCCGCTGGCCCTTGTCCTGATAATCGGGATGACCTGGCTGACCGCTGGCCGGCCTGCTCGCGCCGTCTCGGTAGCGTCGACGGGCGCGACCGCAGCACCGGTCGCGACACGGGTCGCCACGCTGATCAACGGTGACCGTCTCGATGTCCGGACCGCGGCCGGAACGGCCGACCTGATAGCGGTGGAGGCCGCGCCGTCCGCGGGGGGTCTGCTCAGCCTGCGTATCGGCAGCCTTACCGAGGAAATACCGGCAGACGCGCTGCCCTATGTGGGCCGGGGCCTCAACCCGGATCTGTTCAACCTCGGCGACCTCGAGCGGGCCGAGGGAGGCGGGCGAGTGCCGCTGGAGATCACTTTCAGTGGCCGACTGGCGCGACTGCCGGGTGTCAAGATCAGCCACTCAGGCCGCGGCAGCGCCACTGGATACCTGACTACCAACTCGGCCAGCGCTTTCGGCGCGGCGCTGGCCCGCCAGTTCCGATTCGACCATCGGAACGCTACCTACGGCGAGGACGGGCTGTTCGCTCACGGTGTGCAGATAAGCCTGGCGGGGATGCCGTCGGCCCCGCAGCCGCTGGGGCCCAGCTACCAGATGCGCACGCTTACCGTGATCGGCCGCAACATCGCAGGCACGCCAGATACCGGTGACGAGGTCATGGTGTTCAACGTCGCCAACCCGGACATCTACGGCGCCGGCCTGAACGACGCGACCAGCTTCTTCTACCGCGGCGTGGCGAAGTTCAGCGTTCCGGTCGGCACCTACTGGGCCATCGGGGAGTTCAGCAACGGCGCCGGCACGGCCGTGCGAATCTCGGTACTGCCGCAGTTCAAGGTCAGGAACGACACAACGGTCGCGGTGAGCGAGCAGGCGGCAACGAGCGAGATCACCATTGCGACCCCGCGGCCGACCGTGACTGATCAGAAGGCCTTCGAGCTCATCCGTTACGGCAACCCCGGCAGCTCGGTAGCCGCCATCTGGTACTACCCCAAGACGTCGCTGTGGGTAAGCCCGACCACGGCCAAGCCGACGCTCGGCAGCCTGCAGACTTTCACGGCCGCGACCATGACCTCACCGCCCAAAGTCCGCGGCTCAAGCTACGCCTACAACCTGCTGTTCGCAGGTCCTCGCGATGTCATTCCGGCACAGCATTACGTCGCCTTGAGTGCACAGCTCGCTGCCGTCACCGAGCGTATCTACCAGGGGGTGAAGTCGGTCGGCAGCTGGTCGAGCTTTGCTGTTTTCCCAGCCCAGTTCGGGGAGCTGCTGGCACCGTTACTACCAGTCAGCCTCCCGATTGTGCAGACGGAATACTTCTCCGCAGGCCCCGGCATCGCCTGGCAGAGCCAGTACGTGCAATACCGCAGCACCCTCGCCGGCGGACAGACTGACGCGACCAGAACGTTCCCGGCCGGGCAGCACCTCACCGAGGACTGGGGCACCTACCCCCTGCACCCTCAGCCCGTCGTGCAGCTCCTCGGCGGAAGGTTCGCCGACCTCGCCCCGAAGCTCCCAGCCGCCTACAGGACCGGCAACGAGCTCAACCTGGACGAGACGCCGTTCAGCGACAACACCCCCGGTCACCTCGGCGGATACATCCCCGCGCGCCACGCCGGGACCTCCGTCGCCAGCTACGCGGTGTACGAGAACCGAACCAGAATCGCCGCGGGCACGTTCCCCTTCGGCGTCCTTCCCGGACAGCAAATCCAGGTCCGGGTCAGCCCGAAACCGTCGGTGATCCGGTTTGTACTCGACGCCGCCACCCGCGGACCTGTCTACCCGCTGTCTCCGAGCAGCCAGACGACCTGGACTTGGAAAACCTACGCACAGCCCCGCGCTCAGCTACCTGACGGGTGGTACTGCGGCATCACGGACTACACGAAGGTGATCCACAAGTGCGCGGTCCAGCCGCTCCTCACGCTGAGCTACCTAGTGCACGGCATGTCGCTGGCCGGCCTGGCGGCACCGGGGGCACAGCAGGTCGACATCAGCGTGGGCCACCTCCAGCTCGCCCCTACCTCACCCGTCACCCGCGCGACCGCGCAGTACTCGCTCAACGACGGACGCAGCTGGCGGTCGGCCTCGGTCACCACAGCCGGGAGCAGCCAGGTCCAGATCGACTTCGACGCGCCCGCCGGGACCGACGTGTCTCTTCGCGTCACGGCCACCGATGCTGCCGGCAGCTCAATTACCGAGACCATCGACCGCGCCTACGGGATCGCAAAGTGAACGAGCGAACGGAGCATAGGATGCCATTGCGTACCAGGCTGACCGGTCTTCTCAGCATCTTCCCCCCGGCTCGTGCGCGCCACGCCGCGCTGGCGATCGCGGCACTTACAGCAGCCACTCTTTGCGTCGCTGCCGCGCAGGCGGCCAGCGGGCTGCCCGCTCATGCTGCTTCGCTCGCCGACCCGCTCGCCGGGCCGGCCACGATGGCGCCGACACCAGTGCAGGGGCTGCGCCGGGCCTGCGTATGGCCGCCGCCGGCCGGGGACGCGTCCTGCTTCACCCTCTACGAGCCCCAGTACTCGGTCAACCGGGCCCTAGCTGAGGGTCTCACCGGGCCGATCACCAGGCCCCTCGGTCTGACCCCGGCCGAGATCGAGTCGGCGTACCGGCTGCCGGTTGCGCGGCGGTCCCGGCAGACCGTTGCCGTCTCGATCGCCTACAACACCCCGCATCTGGCCGAGTACCTGGCGTACTACCGCAAGTACTTCCGCCTGCCCGCATGCACGCAGTCGAGCGGGTGCTTCCGAGTCGTCAACCAGGACGGCAAGCCTTCGCCGTTGCCGATCTCGGGACAGGGCTCGGGCTGGGACCTGGAAGCTACCCTCGACGTCTCCATGATCTCCGCGGCGTGTCCCTACTGCCACATCCTGGTCGTCGAGGCCGACAGCGACAGCCTTACGAGCCTCGCCGAGACCGAGAAGTCGGCGGCCAGGCTTGGAGCGCAGGTGATCAGCAACAGCTACGGCCAGCCGGAAAATGGCCTGGCGATGACCTACGCCAGCGCCTACCACCAGTCCCGGCATACGATCGTGGTCGCCGCAGGCGACTTCGGCTTCACCACGGCCAACTTCCCGGCCGACCTGTCCACCGTGATTGCCGTCGGCGGCACCGAGCTAAGCCGAGCGCACGTCAGGCGCGGCTGGTCGGAGCAGGTATGGAATTCCCTGTTCGGGGCTGGTGGCAGCGGCTGCTCCGCCTATGTGCCCAGGCCCCGCTGGCAGAACCGCACGGCTTGCCCTGGCCGGACCGTCGCCGACGTCGCCGCGGTCGCGACGAACGTGCCGATCTATAACGCGTACTGGGGCGGCTGGGTCACGGTCGCTGGCACGAGTATCTCTGCCCCGCTGATCTCCGGCATCTACGGACTGGCGGGCAACGGCCGCCAAGTTACGACCGCAGACTTGTACCGCCACGCTAGAGACTTCTTCAAGATCACCAGAGGCAACAACGCGTGGCCGGGGTACCTCACGCCTAAGGTCCGCTGCGGCGACGACTACCTCTGCGTCGCCACCCGCGGCTACAACGCGCCCACCGGCCTCGGCACCCCGGACGGCATCGGAGCGTTCTGACGACTAGGTGGCCTTTTCGGAAGTCCTGACGCCGGGGAGCTGTCACCACTGGCTGGGAATGGCTCCGCGCTGGGACGGCACACGTACGCCGCTAGCCTGCTGCCATGCAAATCCGAACCGCCGTGCCGGCCGACGCGGCATCGCTCATCAAGCTATGGAGGGCCGCAGGGCTGAAGTTCCGTCCCGAGGATGTGCCCGCAGAGCTGGGGGCCGTGCTGGCCAGGGACCCTGAGCTGGTCGTGGTGACCGAAGACCCGCACGGCCTGACCGCGGCGGTGCTCGGTACCTTCGATGGGCGCCGCGGCTGGGTGAACCGGCTGGCCAACGGCAGAGCGGCCGGTGTGCATGGGTTAGTCCAAGGCCGCGGGCTGGGCGGCCTCGACTGGGACGCCGGTGGCAGGCGCCTGCCCGCTGATCACCCGGCGTAGCTGTTCGAGACTGTTCGTGATGGCATCCTTCTGCCGGTTCAGTTCGTCGACCTCGCGCTGGGCGGAGGCCCGGTGCCGTTCGAGCTCGGTCTTGGTGTCGGCCACTAGCTGATCGGCCTGCGCCTTGGCCTGGGCTGCCTGGGCCTTGGCCTCGGCGACGATCTGGTCGGCGTTCTTTTGAGCGTTGGCGACCAGGTGCTTGGAGTGCTGCTCTGCCTCCCGTCGCGTGCGGTCGGCCTGCGCGCTGGCCTCGGCGGCCCGCTGCTCGGCCGTCGACGCCCGCCGCTCAGCCTCGGTGACCAGTTTCTGTGTCCCTGCCTGTGCCGCCGCCAGCCGCTCCGCCTCCTGCCGCTCGCCCTCCTCCCGCCGAGAGGCGAGGGTGACCTCCAACTCGGCCTCCGCCAGCGCTCGCTGCGCCTCGCTCTCCTCCCAGTTCCGCTGCGCCTGCCGCTTCGACGTCGTCAAAATCTCGTCGCCCTCCCGCTTCGCGGAGGCCTTTAGCTGTGCCACCTCGTGTTTGGTGGCCGTGCGCAGCGTGGCTATCTCCCGCTCCACCGCCGCCCGCTTTTCCGCCACCTCCTGGTCGGCCATCGCCCGCAGCTTCGCGGCCTCCCGCTCGGCTGTCGACGTCAGCTTGCCGGCTTGCTGCAGCGCAGACCTCAGCTCGCGGGACTCCCGCTCCGCCGACGTTCGGATCGCGTCCGCCTCCCGTTCCGCCGACCCGCGCAGGTCATCGGTCTCGCGCCTCGCCGCCGCCCGCAGCTCCGCGGCCTCGTTCTCCGCCGCAGCCAGCAACTCGGCGGCATCGGCTCTCGCTGCCACTAGCAGCTGGTCCGCCGCCGAGCGGGACTCCTGGACGATCCTTGTGACCTGCTCCTCGGCGAGCTGCAGCAGCTGCTCGATCTGCGAAGCGGGCCGGGCATAACCTGGGCGTTCCCGCTCCCGCAGCTGACTGGCCTGGGTTTCCGCCGGCCTGATGTGCTGATCGGCCTGACGCCGGTCATAGCCGGGGGCCTCCGCGCTGAACGGCCGCGGGGATGCCTGGCCGGAGACATGACCGGCCCGGGCAACTATCCCTGGATCCATGCGCTCAGCCCCTCAATCACCCGGCGAGGCAGGCGGAAACCTTAGCTAATGCCCCAGTATGCCGTGAGCGAGCTGGCTTGCTCGCGCGAATCGTTCGGTTCTAAGCTGTCTGGCCTCCGGACAGGGAATCCCACGCGTCAAACTCAGGTCGGCACGTGCGCGGGATGCTGGACACGAGCACGGTAACTCTTGTCACGGATAGCCGATCCCTCGGCGCCTCCGCTAGAACCGCTGATCACGTCGGCCAACGCCCGCTGAGCTGGCAGTAGGCCCGCTGGTGGCGGCAACCGACGAAGACCGGGCCGTCGGGAATCTGCTGCCCCGGCACGCCGACGCTGATCCCCGCCGCGCGGGCCCGGACCGGCGGCTCGGCTATTTGTACCTGAATCTGGCGGTGGTGGTGCTGCGCCCGGTGCCGGTGAAGAAGCTCTCCGCGGTATAGACGGTGATCGGTACCCGGCCCTTGCCGGGCGGCGAGACGGCGTTCAGCGCAACAGTCGAGCCACAGTAGAGGAACGTCGGTATCTGCGCGAACGACCTGGCCTTAGCCTTGCCGAAGTACACCTGCAGGGTGCAGCCGAGATTCTGGCCGCGGATGGTGACCTTCGTGCCGCCCTTGGCCGGTCCTGACTTCGGTGACACCGACGTGACCTTCGGGTTGCCCGGTGGATATACATACAGGTGGCTTGCGGGCCGATCCGAGCTGCAGCCGGTCACGGTGCAGAGCTGGACGCTGACCAGCGCCGGGTTCTGCGCGACCGTCTGTGTAGTCAGGTTGCTGTTGCCGTGGACGGTGAACGTGTACTGCGTCCCGTTCGAGATGGCCATGCCTACGCCGTTGAACTCGACCGGGGCGATCAGCTGGCCCGCGAATCCGCGGCCGCGGACCCGGATCGGCGTGCCTCCGGTGTCCGGAGCGCCGTAGATGCCATCCAGGTTCCTGCCGTTGGCCATGTTCACCACGCCGGTGACCTGCGGTATGCCCGCGTAGGCGGCGCTGATCGCCGCTGACTGCCCGCCGGGTGTCTTGATGCTGAACGGAATGCGATACACGCCGGTCGTGTACGCCTGGCTCGGCGCGACGATCTGCATCTCGGTGCCGGTGACGAACACGTAGCTGGTGTCCATCGAATTCTCGACACCTGGGTTGCCGAAGTCGGCCCAGTCGATGCCGAGCGGATCGAATCCCTTGCCCTGGACGGTTACCACGGTGCCGCCAGTCTCGCTGGCCAGGCTCGCCGCGCCCGCCGACGTGGAGATCGAGGTCACCGCCGGCACCGGAACGTAGTCGTACTCGGTCGGCGCCTGCATGGTCTCGCAGTTACAGCCAGCTGGTGGCACGAGTACGCCGAGGTTGTTGACTTCGACCGCGCCTTCGGCTGGGGGCAGGATCCGCCCCCTGGCGCTCGGGCCATGCGGGTTGGTGACCTGGACCTGCACCTGGCAGATGTCATTGGAGGCGTTTTCCCCGGCGTACACACCGGTCTTGGGCAGCGGTGCGCAGGCGGTGGCGGCCGAGTACGCCGACGGCGTCGCGGTGATGCGGTTCGCGCTGTTCACCGTGAAGCTGGCCGCGGCGACGCCGCCGAAGGTAACAGACGTCGCCCTCGTGAAGCCCGAGCCGAGAATCGTCACGGGCGTCGGCGCCGACTCCGAGCCCGAGGTCGCCACTACGCCGGTGACGCTCGGGACGACACCGCTTCCGTTAGTGTCTACGTACTCGAACCGCGAGCCTGGGCCTGGCGCGCTGGACACATCACCCTTGACCGTCACGACCACCTGGACCGCCCCGGCACCGTCCTGCGGCGCCGGGCCAGACGGCGGCCGCACGGCACTGGCCGGGGGCATGGTCGCGACGATCGTCGTGGCGCTCCGGACGGCGAACTGGCCAGGCCGCAGCTGCGCGGTACCGACCTCGATCGAGGCGACATCGGGCTTGCCGCCGGAGGTGAATCCGGTGCCGGTGATGACGACGCGCTGACGACCCGAGGTCGATCCGATCGCCGGGGTGACTGCGGTGACGACCGGTCGGCCTGGCCGCCTTGCCAGGCTGCACAGGTCGTAGGCGAGACCGGCCGTGCCGCCGGAGCCGGTCAGCTCGGGCGAGCCCAGGCCGGAGGCGAGGTCATAGCCTGGGGTCGCGTCGAACACCTTGCCGTTATCCAGGCCGTAGATGTCGTTGTTACCTTCCGTTACGTCAGTGAACGCTGCCTTGTACTCGGCCGGGTTGCTCGCTACTGCGTACAGCAGCGGGCTGACGAAACCGATCCCGCTCCGGGTCATGGCCTGCGACCGGCAGGTCGGCGAGGCATTCACCAGCGCCAGCATGGCTGCCCAGATTGGCGTGGCCGAGGAGGTGCCGCCGGTCGTCTGCCATCCGCCGTACGCCTGCTGGTAGACGGTGATCGCGCCGGTGAACTCATCGGCCTGCGAGGACACGTCCGGCACCAGGCGGCATGGCGTCGAGGCGGTCGCGCCCGCCACGGTCGACTCGCAGAAATTGGCCGGGTAGCCGAACTCGTGCTCCACCTTGCCCGCCGCTGCATAGGTTGCGCTGCCTGGCAGCGCGATGCCGGGGACCGTCGCGGTCCGCTGCCAGCTCGGCATGGTCCAGGACTGCGAGATCCCGCCGCCGCCCCCGCCGCCGGTGGAGCCGTCGTTCCACACGTGCTCGAGCGGCGGCTCGCTGGCCGAGTCGATGGTCAGGCCGCCGACCGAGACGACATACGGCTGGCTGCCCGGGTCGTCGATCGACACCGGGTTCTGGCCCGCGACCGGCGTGGAGGTCTCGGCGGTGTTGCAGTCGTCCGAGCCGTTATCGCCGGCCGCGGCGAAGACCGACATGCCCTGCGCTGCCGCCTGCTCGAACAACAGGTTCTCCGCCGCCTGCAGACCCGGCTGGCCGGCCTGGATAGCCTGCTCGCACAGGCCCCAGCTGGTGCTGATGATCTGATCCTGGTCCGAGTCGATGATCGCGGCGTAGTTGTCGACCGGGTCGTAGTCGACGCCATTCTCGCCGTAGCTCGGGGCCTCGTAGACGTTGATGGTCGCGCCCGGCGCGATCGCCGACAGGTCCTCGACATCCAGCAGCGCCTCGCCGCTGCCCGACCCGGTCGGCTGGCCGCCCTCCAGCGGGATCACGTGCAGCCGCTCCATCATGGCGGCCGCCCTGGCCTTGCCGAAGTAGCAGGTGTCGAAGACCCTGATGTCCGAGCGGGCGAACGGCTCGAGCTCGTACAGCGCGATGTGCTGGCCGGCGCCGGTGTCATCGCCGCCGTAGAGCCCGAAGGCCCCGTAGGCGTGCGCGATCTGGTCGTCGGTCAGCCCGCCAAAAGCAAGCGCCGCCGCCTTGGCGGCCGGGCACGCGTCAGGAGAGCCGGCCGGGTGCTGGAACGAGACCGTCGCGGCCGGGCGGATCTTGCCGCGGTCGGCGGCAGGCGCGCGCTCCAGCCCGACCGGATGGAGTTGCACTAGCGTGTTCAGGCCGAGTACTGCGGTCACCGAGGAGGCGATGCTGCGCGGCACTGACACGGCGGAGGTCGCCGCCTGCCCGGTCTTCCCGTTACCAAGCTTGTAGCGTTCCAGGCCGGTGCCGAAGGCCGCCTCGACCCGGCGGGCAGTCCCGCTAAAGGAAACCAGGAGGCCGTCGCTGGAGACACCGCTCACGGTCAGGGCGTCGGTCCGCAGCCAGGCGCGCACGGCCTCGATGCTCGACGCCCTGGGGCCGAACTGGCTGGCGAAGGCACCGGCCGGGAGGTACTGGTGGAACACCGGTGAGTTCTTGTCAGTCACGGCCGCGATGAACCGGACCAGCGCGGCGTTGTCCCGTGGCTTGAGCACGACCGTGCCAGAAATCCTGGCCAGGGCCGGGACGGCACCGGCCGGCCGGTCGCCTGGCGGGATACGCGCGGCGCCCTGGACGCGCTCCACGGCCGGCGGAGCGGTTCGCGCTGCCGCGGCCGATGCCGGCGCCGCAGCCAGGCCCACCGCCGACATGGTGATCAGTCCGAGTAGGGAAGCTATCCGCGGCACACTCCAGCGAACGGCCATGATCTTCCTCCGGTCGTCAGGTGATCGCGGCGAAGCGGGGGAGCGGGGGCGCGCGCCCGGCGCAAGCGGCAGCGCTCACGAAGCCAAATCGGCGATACCACCGTCAACGTGACTACGTCAAGGTCGGCCCACGGAATTAAGCGATCCGGGGACGAACGGGCCTCGCGGGTTGCCCGGTCTCGTGTGGTCAGGGCGTTTCTCGCCTACATATCCAGGACGATGTCAGTGCTGGGCCGTGCGCAGCAGATGAGCACTTCGCCCTCTGCCGGAGGCTCTAGCGGGTCAGGGCTGTAGGTGATGTCGCCCGACAGCAGCGGAGTAACGCAGGTGTGGCAGACCCCGGTACGGCAGCTCCATCGGGTGGGCACGTCGCAGGCGTCGGCGAGGTCGAGCACGTTGTGCCGGTCGCCGCCGAAGGGAGTGGCGATGCCGCTGCGGGCGAAGGTGACCAGAGGGCCGGTGGCCCGAGCACCGGGCGGCTGGTGCGGTTGCCGGCGGGTCTGACCGGTCAGCCCGGGGTTGATGGAGTCCAGCGCCCCGAACAGTTCGGTGTGGACTGCGGCCGGGTCAACGCCGAGCGCACTGATACCGTCGCGCACGTCGGCCATGAACGACGCCGGCCCGCAAACATAGGCGGTCCCGCCCGTCGGGATGCCGAGGCTGGCCAGGGCCTCCATGGTGATGCGCCCGCTGGCGGCATGCGCCCGCTGGCGCTCGGTCGCCGTGGCGGCGCTGTAAAACACGTGCTCGTGGGCGTGCGGCAGGGCAGCCAGCAGGCCGTGCGCCTCGGAGGCGAAGGGATGTTCGCGCGGGCCGCGTGCGCCGTGCAGCCACCAGACATCCCGGTCGCTGTGGGATGCGGTGAGCTGGTACAGCATGGACAGGACCGGCGTGACGCCGATGCCGGCCGAAATGAGCAGGACCGGGCCGGTGCCGTCTTCGAGCACGAAGTCGCCGCGGGGTGCGGCCGCGTCCAGGACCGTTCCTTGCTGCAGCTTGCGATTCAGATAGCTGCTGGCAATGCCGTGGGGCTCCTGCTTGACGCTGATCCGGTAGGTGCCCGCGTCGGGTGCCGCGGACAATGAGTAGCTACGCACCGGGGCGGGGGTGCCGGCGCCCGTGATCCGCAGCGTCAGGTACTGGCCGGCCCGGGCAGCCGGCAGCGCGCTGCCGTCAGCGGCAACGAAGTAGATCGAGGACACCCCTGTGCTTTCCCGGACGACCCGGGCAACGCGCAGCTGCCGGAACGCAGCCCAGGCAGGCGCGTCGCCTTGCCGCGGGCTGCCGACCGCCGTGTCACCCTCGGCCACAAGGTCGCGGAATGACTGCTGCCAGCCAGGGCTCAGGGCCGGGATCTGCACGGCAAGCTGCAACTTGGCCCGGTCCCGGCCCGGAAGGTAGAGCAGTGCATCGGTGTCGGCGACGCTCAGCTCGTGCGGGCCGGCCTGAGTCTTGATGATCTCGTCACCGGACTGGACATGCCCCTCGGTGATGACCCGCATGTAAAAGCCGGGACGGTGGTGACTGACCAGCAGCGCGGCCATCTGCGGCTGACCGAGCCGCAGGCCGACGCGATAGCACGTGACCCGGGGCTGGCTGACCTCGAATTCCGCCGCGCCGATCCGGTAGCGGTCTCCGATGCAGACCTGGTCATCGGCCATGCCCTCGACCGTGAGGTTCTCGCCGAACTGACCGTAACTGAAGTCGTCCCAGCCGAAGTGCTCCTGCCAGTGCCGGTAAGAGTCGAGCTGGTAGACCAGTACTGCGCGCTGCTCGCCGCCATGCCCGGCCAGGTCGCCCTGGCCGTCACCGTCGATGTTCAGCCTCCGCACCATCTGCGGTCCGGTCACCGGGTATTTCCACACGCCTGTGTGGACGGTCTTGCCCTGCCAGGGCACGTCCTTGGGCATGCCGACGTTCACCGACACCAGCACTGGCGCCGCAGAGCCTCGATCCGTAGCCTCGGCCGCTGAGGCAGCCGCGCCGGGGATCGTCACAACTTCCCGCCCAGCGGTGCCTCGTCGATGCTGAGGTTGCGGTCAACGCCATGCGGGGTCACGCTCTGGCCGGGCTCGAGCCGCATCTGCTTGTCATCGAGACTCACCTGGACCCGGTCCGGCTCGAAGGAGATGAAGCTGGCAACGGCCGCGACCTCGGGCCAGGCGTCCAGATAAGACCAGGCGGCGTGCCGAGCGTCAGCGATGTCGTAATAACTGCAGACACCCTTGTACGGGCAGAACGTCTGGAAGTCCACGCGCGTCAGCGCCGTTTCGTTCACGTCAGCGCGCGGGACATACCAGCGGGCCGCGAATCCTGACTCGTACAGCGCCAGCGGCCGGGTGGTGTCCGCGATGACCTGATCACCGTGGCGGACGACAAGGTGACGGCTGGTCTTGCGGATGTCGATCCGGTGATAGGGATCCGCGGCATGGCCCACGAGCTGCTGGTCTTCTTCGTAGAAGGCGTCCATTGCCCGCCAGGCGAAGGCGATCCGTCCTTTCAGATCGCCCGCGTAGTCCGGCAGCGCGGTGTGCTGCCAGGCTGCCCGCGGCTTGCTTTCCGAGCCGGCCCGGACGGAGTACCAGGCCGTCGTGCCCAGGTCCCGGTGCTTTGTGGTGTGGTCGCTGAGTTCCAGCACTTCCTGGCGGATATCGCTCAGCGGGAAGTAGGCGACCGGGTAGTGCCCGGGCTCGTGCAGCAGCGTCACATCCTCGCTGTCGACCACCCAGACCTTACCGAACCGGACACGCATCCGCCGCCGTAGCGGCTCGGCGAACAGCAGCCGCTCCGGCAGCGGGTCGGCGACCAGGAAGCGGCCGACCGCACCCTGGGCGAGCGGTCCTTGCTGCCAGGCTAGGCCCACTTTCCTGCTCCTTTCGTCGCGTTGCTCCCGTTCCGGCCGAGCTAGTCTGATGCTGCTTCTCATAGCCTGCGTCCGGAAGGGTCCTGATCGAATCCCCCGGTGGCTGGTCATCGCCGGTAGTCAGCTGCCGGGTACGCCGCGGCTGCCGCATCGCGGCCCCCCATGGGTGCTTGCCCGTCCCAACGGCTTCCAGTCGCGCCCTCGGGGTCCCGATCACTGCACTCCTCCCCTGCAGCCCTAACCTGGCGCGGGCGCCACGCGGCCCCCGGCCATGCGACCGGAGAGCAGTCCTGTTCAGGAACGATCGGGCGTGAGCGGCATTCCGGCCTCATAGCACCAGCCCCATGGCTCGCCACCGGACTGGTTAGCGATGACCGCGTGTCCCGTCTGCTCGCAATGCGCGTGCCAGTCGTTGTAGGTCTCGTGCCGTCCGTTCACGAAGGCCCCCCTTGCCCGTTGATGCCGGGCACTGCCGCAGCCGACCTGGTCACGACCGGGGTCAGGCGCCGGTGCTCGTACAGCAGGCCGAGAGCGAGCAGCGCCAGCCCGGCGATGATCCCGATCGCGGTCGCCGCCGGCACCGGGACCTTGGCGGCCAGGGTGCACGCAAGCGTCACCGTGGCGCCGCCGAGCACGGCGTTGACGACGATCACCATGCTGGCCATCGTGAACAGGAACGACCAGCGGCTGTAGCGGACGCCGTGATTGCCTGTCACCGAGTCGTCGGCCTCGAAATAGCCGGCGGCCCACGGGGTAATCGACGCGTAGTAGCGCCTGATCCGCTCCATCCGGCGCAACGAGATGACGTTAGCCACGCTCGTGTCGATCAGCCGCACGACCGTGAAGCAGCCCAGCACGAACACAGTCGGCAGCACGGTGAATCCCAGTGCCGCCAATGCGTGTGGTGAGGAGCTCGCGAACCCGATTGCGACCAGCCCGCTGGACAGCGACGACAGGTAGATCGTCACCCGGCTTCCGCTCTCGCTGATGGTCGCGCTGGCCGCGGACTGGAGCACGAAGTGCTCTGTCACCAGCGCGCTCATTAGCTCGGGCGGCGCCTTCTCGTCGGACACGACAGCGACGCTAATTGATGTATCGTCGGGAAGCAAGTTCTATGGAATTGTTCCAGTCCTCGGCGCCAGGTTACCGGGGCGCCTCCGGGTGGTCTACCTGACGCGAGCCCCCTCCCTGCTGAATTTAGATTCCATGGATGATACTGTAGTAGAATCAATTGTGCTCTGGCCGGCAGGGAGGTTGCGGACATGACAACGATCGGCATCATCGGCAGCGGCCACGTGGGAAGCAATCTGGCCAAGGCCGCAGTCGCCCACGACTACGACGTAGTGATCAGCAACTCGGCTGGCCCGGACTCGCTCACGGATCTGGTCCGCGCACTCGGGCCGCACGCAAGGGCGGCAACGCCCGGCCAGGCAGCAGCGGCAGCGGACTTCGCGATCGTCGCGATCCCCATCACCACGGTCAGCCAGGTACCGGTCGAGCCGCTGGCCGGCAAGGTCGTCATCGCCACAATCAACTACTTCCCCCAGCGCGACGGGCACATCGCGGAGATTGACAACGGGACGACCAGTGTCCCCGGGGTGCTCCAGGCCCACTTGCCCGCCAGCAAGGTTGTCAGGGCGTTCAGCATGCTCGACGCCGCGGACATGTCGGGGGACGGTCACCCCAAGGCAGACCCGAAGCGCAGGGCGATCGCCGTCGCCGGGGACGATCCCGACGCCAGGCTGTTCGTGGCCGGCCTCTGTGACCAGTTCGGCTTCGATACCGTCGATCTCGGGCCGCTGGCCGAAAGCTGGCGAGTGGACCCGGGGCAGCGAGCATTCGTGACCCGGCAGAGCCTGGCCGAGTTGCAGGCGAACGTCGCCAGCGCCAAGCGCGGCTAGTCAGCAGTGCGGGCAGTGAGAGTTTCCACCGGGCAGGCGATTTGCCAGACACGACCATGTGGGGAACGAGGAGTGTCCCGAGTACATGCCCGATAGCCGGCGGCGCCGGCTGCGGCCAGGCACGACCGCCCCGGCGCTGTTACTACCCCGACAGCGCGTCGAGTTCGGCCGAGACGTCTCTACCCTCGACTACGTCGCTCCGCTGGAATATCGCCAGTGCCTGTCGCAGCTTGGTTTCTCCCTCGGCGGTGGAGCCGGCAGCCATGGCGCAGCGGCCCAGGCCGGCCAGCGCATGCGCCTCGTTCCAGAGGTTGCCGGTGGCGCGGGCGAGTTCCAGGGACTCCAGATGGCATCGCTCGGCGAGCGCTACGTCACCGCTGACGCGGTGCAGCGTCCCCTGCTCGTTGAGGGCCTCGGCCTGACCATCCCGGTTGCCGAGCTGGCGGTGGATGCCCAGTGCCTGTTCCAGGGCTCGGGCGGCGGCCGGATAGTCGCCGGTGAGCCGGAGCGCTGCGCCGAGGCAGTCGAGCGCGTTAGCCTCACCGAGCCGGCTGCCGACCTGCCGGTAGATGCGAAGCGCATCCTCGTCGGTTTGGACGGCGGCCGAATAGTCACGCATCCGCCGCAGCACCCTCCCGAGGCCGTAGAGGGCGTTGGCCTCACCGAGCCGGTGGCCAAGGTCGCGGTAGATGCCAAGCGCTTGTTCATGGGCCTGAGCGGCGGCCGGATAGTGACCCGTCAGGTCCAGTACGACGGCGAGGGAGCTGAGGGCGTTGGCCTCACCCGGCCGGTGACCAAGATCACGGTAGATCCCAAGCGCCCGCTCCAGGGCTTGGGCGGCGGCCGGGTAATCAGAGGTTTGCTGCCGCACGTCCCCGAGGCGGTTGAGGACGTCGGCTTCGCCCAGCCGGTCACAGGTCCGGCGGTAGATCTGAACCGCCTGTTCCAGTGTTTGGGCGGCGGCCAGGTAGTAACCCGTCATGTACCGCACGACGGCGAGGGAGCTGAGGGCGTTGGCCTCACCAAGCTGCTGGCCAAGGTCCCGGTAGATGCCAAGCGCTTGCTCATGGGCCTGGACCGCGGCCGGATAGTCACCGGTCAGCCGCCGGAGGATCCCCAGGTCGTTCAGCGCATTCGCGCGACCGACCCGGTCGCCGAGCTGCTGGGCAGCCGCGATCGCGGCGATGTGCCGGGTGACCGCCTCGGTCCAGGGACCGTCGCGCTGCCAGAGTTCGCTGAGGCCGGCGGTAAGCGAGAGCACATGGGCGTGCTGGTCGGCCCGGGTAGCGTGGTCGAGGCAGGCGAGGAGGCTGGCGCGCTCCGACCTGAGCCAGGTGAGTGCGAGATTCATGTCGGCCAGGACCGGAGCTGCGGTCAGCGTCGCATCGTTCGCGGCGGCCGGGGCGGGGCGGGCTCGGGCCATGAGGGCGTTGGCAGCGGCAGCCGTGTGCTCGTAGTAATCGAGCAGCCGTTCCATGGCCAGCTCTGTGTCATGGTCGGAATCCCGGAGGCTGGCCAGGGTGCGGACGCGCTCGCGGATCAGGTCGTGCAGCCGATAGCGGCCAGCGGTCGGCTCGGTGAGCAGGTGATGGTCGTACAGGTCCTCCAGGCCTCGGCGCGCCGCAGCCAGGTCAGTGCCATCCAAGGCCGCCCCGGCATAGCCGTCGATCTCGGCGCCTGGGTGCAGCGCGAGCCGGCGAATTAGCCGCTGCAGGTCATCGGTGAGATCTGCATAGGACAGGTCAAACGCGGCGGTGACCGAGAGGTTCTCGGTGGTCATTTCCTCTAGGCGGTCCGCCGCAGCGGCGAGTTCGGCAGCCCGGTTGGCCGGTGTCCAGGCCGGGTGGTGGCGCAACTGGCGCGCCACCATTCCGATCGCCAGCGGCAGGAACCCGCATAGCCGGATGAGTTCTCCGACCCCCGGATCATCGGCATTCAGGTCGGCGCGGCCGGTCAGCCGGATCAGCAGTATCGCGGCCTCGTCTGGGGACAGCGTATCCAGGCTGATTGGCGTGACTTCGTCCAATGCCGACAGGCGACGTCGGCTGGTGATCAGGACTAGGGTCGCGCCGGAACCGGGAATCAGCGGCCGGACTTGCTCTGTGCCGACGGCGTCGTCGAGGATCAGCAGAAGCTGCCGTCCTGCCGCACGGTCCCGCCAGAGCGCAGCGCGCGCTTCTAGGCTGGCGGGGATCTGGCCGGCCGGGACTCCGATGGTCGCTAGCAGGCTGGCCAGCGCGTCGGCTGGGTCGGCCGGCTGGTGCCCGGGTGTGTGGCCGTGCAGCGCGAGGAAGATCTGTCCTCCGGGGAAACGGTCGGCCAGCTGGTGCGCGGCGTGTACGGCGAAGGCGGTCTTGCCGATGCCGGCCATGCCGCCGATCGCGTGGATGCTGACCACCGCGCTAGCGCTCGCCGCCTCGACCAGCTGGGCGATTTCTCGCTGCCGTCCGGTGAACGAGGCGACGTCGCGGGGCAGTGTCCGGGTCGCAGCCGGAGTCCCTTGCCTTTCGGGTCTGCCGCGGCTGCGCGCCGCCGTCTCGAACTGAGCACGCGCCGGTCCGGTGAGGCCGAGGGCGCCGGCCAGCAGCCGGACGGTTTCCTTATGGGGGGTGCTCACCTCACCCCGCTCCAGGTAGCTGATCGCCCGTGCGGTCAGCCCCGCCGCCTCGGCCAGTTCCTCCTGGGTCAGCCCGGCCTCGGTGCGCAGCCCCCGCAGTAGACCTGCGAACGGAAGCTGTACCTCAGCCACAGCTTGTCCCCTCATCCGCCTGGCGCCCTGTCACGCCGACAATATGCATGTCACCGACGCGGGCCCGCAGGTTTGGCTCGGTCAGTTTTTCGTGAGGTTCTTCGTGTTCATAACACGGTCGTGATGCTTGGCTCCAGTTGAGGCTGCCAGGGTTCCGGCAGCGGATGAGGGAGACCAGCAATGACAGCCAGCATTCGTTATCGCGCTGCCGCACTGCCGGACGGCATCGCCGAGCTGCGGCTGCTGGTAGAGCTGAGCTCTGTGCGCGTCCTGGCTGACCGAGGGTTGTCTGACCAAGAGGTTGCGTTCGTCAGTGGCCTGGCCGACGCCACCATGCGCGCGGCCGGCAGCGGGGACACGCCGGGCTACCTGCGAGCCGACATGGACTTCCACCTCTGCCTGCTGAAGCTGACGGGCGATCCGGCGTCTTGTGGCATCGCGCGGCTTCTGCTCGTTCCCGATCCGTTGCGCGCGCCGCGTGGTGACGACTCGGACTTTCCCATGGCGCGCGAGGCCCGCGAGCATCGGCAGCTGATCGGCTTGGTGGCTGACGGGATGACTACGGCGGCGGATCACCTGCTGAGGCTCCACCTCTCGCGGCCGTCAGCCAGCTCGCGTCTCGCCGAGCTGGAACCCACGAACTCGTCTGGAGGATGACGTGGCCGGTGGCGACTCTGCGCAGCACATCTCCGTGGCTGACCTCGGCGCATTCCTGCGGCTTCGGGCTGACGTCCCTGTCGCCTGCCACGCTCATGGGACCACCGTGAGGGGTTTTCTGCCACGAGCATGGGACCACCTGGTTGCCAGTGATGGGACCACCCGGCGTGTCGTGCCGGGAGTCTTGATCACTTGCGTGTCCGATGCCTTCAAGTCGATCGGCTTGGAGGCTGGGATTGGCATTCCGGGAGGTAGCGGTGACTGAGATCCGTGAGGTACTGCGCGCATGGCTGGCGGGCATCGGGCTGCGCCGGGTGGCCGAGCGGGCCGGCGTGGACCGCAAGACCGCACGGCGCTATGTGGAGGCCGCGATGGCCGCGGGCCTGGCCCGTGACGGCGGGACAGGGCAGCTGACCGACGAGCTGATCGGCCAGGTCGCCCAGGCGGTGCGCCCGGCCCGGCCCGGCGGGCACGGGCTGCCGTGGGAGCAGCTGGAGGCCCAGCACGCCGACATCCAGGCCCGGGTTGATGCCGGGTTGTCGGTGGTGAAGATCGGGGTGCTGATGGAACGCCGCGGGGTGGCGGTGCCCTACCGGACGCTGCACCGGTTCTGCGTGGAGCGGTGCGGGTTCGGCAAGACCGCGGCGACGGTCCGCGTCGCCGACGGCGAGCCCGGCGCCGAGGTGCAGATCGACTTCGCCTACCTGGGGCTGCTGGCTGACCCGGTGACCGGGCAGCGGCGCAAGGTGCACGCGCTGATCTTCACCGCGTGCTACTCGCGGCACATGTTCGTGTGGGTGACGTTCTCCCAGACGCTGGCCGCGGTGCTCGCGGGCTGCCAGGCGGCATGGGAGTTCTTCGGCGGCACGTTCAGGGTCCTGGTTCCCGACAACGCCTCGGCGATCGTCGCCGACGCTGACCCGGTGAACCCGCGGTTCACCGCGGGGTGGCTGGACTACGCCCAGCACTGCGGGCTGGCCACCGACCCCGCGAGGGTCCGGTCGCCGAAAGACAAGCCCCGTGTCGAGCGGGCCGTGCAGTACGTGCGCGGCAACTTCTTCGCCGGCGAGACTTTCGCCGGGCTCGCCGATGCGCAGGCCCGCGCCGAGGCGTGGTGCCGCAACGTGGCCGGGACGCGGATCCACGGCACCATCCAGGCCAGGCCCGGCGAGGTGTTCGCCGCGCACGAGGCGCACCTGCTGCTGCCCGTCCCGCCGCCTTACGATGTGCCGGTCTTCACCTCGGTCAAGGTGCACCGCGATTTCCATGTCGAGGTGGCCCGGTCGCTGTACTCGGCGCCGCAGCACTACCTTGGCCGGCACCTGGATGCCCGCGCCGACAGCCAGCTGGTGAAGCTGTTCCATCGCGGCGTGCTGGTCAAGGTCCATCCCCGCCAGCAGCCCGGACACCGGGTTACCGACCCGGCCGACCTGCCCGAGCACAAGAGCACGTATGCGATGCGCGACGTCGCCGCGCTGGCCGCCGCCGCCCGCCGGCACGGCGACGCGATCGGGGTCTATGCCGATCGGCTGCTGGACACCGATCTGCCGTGGACCAGGATGCGCCAGGTCTACCGGCTGCTGGGCCTGGTCCGCCGCTACGGGCCCGGCCCGGTCGAGACTGCGTGCGGCAGGGCCCTGGAGGTGGACGTCGTCAACGTTACGAAGATCGCCTCGATGCTGGAGAAAGCGACCGAGAACACGCCGCCAGCCCCGCCGCCCCCGCCGGCAGTGACGGCCCGGTTCGCCCGGGACCCGGCCGAGTACCGGCCCCCCGTGCAGCTAGCCCTCATCGACGGCAAGGCGGGCAGCCGGTGACCGCGGCCATGACCGGTGTCGTCGGCCCGGACCTGCGCGTCACACTGCGGGCGCTCAAGCTCGGGCAGATGCTCGATACCCTGCCCGACCGGCTTGCCCTGGCCAGCCAGCAGAAGATGGCCCACGCCGACTTCCTGCAGCTGGTCCTGGCAGACGAGGTCTCCCGCCGCGAGGCCAAGTCCGCGTCCCTGCGCGCCCGCGCCGCCGGGCTGGATGCGGCCATGCGGCTGGACACCTGGGACGAGACCGCCGCCGTCAGCTACGACCGGCAGCTGTGGAACGAGCTGGTCAGCCTGCGGTTCCTCGACGGCCCGCACGGCGCCCTGATCCTCGGCCCCGTCGGGGTCGGCAAGACCCACCTGGCCTGCGCGCTCGGCCACATCGCCATCCGCCGGCGCCGCACCGTGCACATGACCACCGCCGCGAAGCTGTTCAAGCGGCTCAAGGCAGCCCGCCTCGACAACACCCTCGAAGCCGAGATGCGCCGCCTCGCCGGCGTCGAGCTGCTCATCCTCGACGACCTGGCGCTGCAGGCCATGGACCCTATCGAGACCGCCGACTTCTACCAGCTATGCGTCGAACGGCACCAGAAAGCCTCGACCATCGCGACGTCGAACAGGACGCCCGATGAATGGCTGTCCATGATGGCCGACCCGCTGCTGGCCCAGTCCGCCGTCGACCGGCTCGCCTCCGCCGCACACCAGCTCATCATCGAAGGCCCGTCTTACCGGCAGCGGCAAAAGCCAGCCATCCGGCACGACACGACAGCTGCCGATTGACACAGAGAAAGGAGCACACCATGATCAATCGCGACCAGAGGTGGTCCCTTCCTCGTGGCAACACCCCGGTCCCATCACGCTGGCAAGCGACACCCGGCAGCCTGCATCTCCTTCCACATTCCGTCGTAAGCGGCCAGCGCAGACCGGACAGCAGCCCGCGCCGCAGTGGGCGACGGTGAACTGGACGCGTGCGGTGACGATGCGGGCTTATCAGTGTGGCCGCTGCCGGTGCTGCACCCGGCAGCGAGCACCAGGGCTCCGGCCGCCGCGGCCACCAGGACCGGGCGCCCTGGCCGGGCGGACCCGAGCACGAAGCGTCACCTCCCCGGCGGCGACCGTTACATGGCCGATATCTCGCCGGTGAAGACTGGAAGTACCGGCATGCGCGGCGGGGCGTGCGTGCCGAGCCGCACACTGCCCACCCTGTGACGAGATGACGCCAGGTTCAAGCGAAAGTTCGGTGCGCGCAGCCATCTCGCGCGCACAAGCTTTGCGCGCAGCCCTCGTGCGCATCAGGGCGCGGCTTATCACTGAGGGGGATTCCGACGATACGCCAGTGACGAACGGGAAGTACCCAGGATGACACCCGACGGGACACCAGACCATCAGCTGCACAACTTCCTGACGGCGGCCCGCGCCCGGCTCCGCCCCGAGGACGTCGGCATCAGACCCCCGGCCAACCGCCGCGGCAGCGGGCTGCACCAGTCCGACCTCGCCGATGCCCTCGTCGTGTCGGACCGCTGGTACAACGGCTTCGAGAACGGCACTCCC
>JASHOL010000256.1 GCA_030041135.1 Streptosporangiaceae bacterium
TGCTTGGTCAGCGACAGATTGCCCTCGAGCGACGCCGGTGACTCCTGGCCGGAAAGCCCGAAGTCCGACGCGGTCAGGCACACGACCGGCATGCCGTTGTCGATGCACGTCACCCGCGAGCCCTCGATCACGTCCACCACCCGGCCGGTCGGCAGCAGCGCGCCGCAAGAAGACCCGGCGGTGTCGGCGAACTCGATGGGGATGGGCGCGTGCGTGCCGGGCACGCCGTCGATCCGAGCCGCGCCGTCATAACGAACTAGCCCGTCCGGAGTCTGCACCGACGCGATGGCGAGGGTCTCGGTGTTCTGCATCCAGATCCGGACCGGGGTCACGCCGTCGCGAGCTCCCACGAGCCCTCGCTCGATCGCGAACGGGCCGACGGCGGCCAGCATGTTGCCGCAGTTCTGGCTGTCGGACACCTCCGCCCGGTCGGGCCAGACCTGCAGGAACAGGTACTCGACGTCCGCGTTATCGCGCGGAGACTGGCTCACGACCGCGACCTTCGACGTCAGCGGATGACTGCCGCCCATTCCGTCGATCTCGCGCGGGTCCGGAGAACCCATGGCGGCCAGCAGCACCGCATCACGCGACGCCCGGTCGCCCGGCAGGTCATCGGCGAGGAAGACCAGGCCCTTCGACGTCCCGCCGCGCATGGCCGAACAGGAGATGGCGGTCTGGGTCATGGCGAGTCCGTGTAGTCGACGTACCGCAGTCCCTTGCCGGCGAGTCTGCCGCGCATGTCGTAGAGGTCGAGGCCGAGTTCGCCTTCGGCCAGCCGCTTGCGCTTGGCCGCCTCGTTAGCCTCCCTGGCCACGGCGGCTTCCAGCACGGTCGCGGCCTGCTCCCGGCGGACGACGACGACGCCGTCGTCGTCGGCCACGATCACGTCTCCCGGCCGGACCGGCGTCCCGGCGCAGGTGATCGGGGTCTGGACGTTGCCCAGCGTCTCCTTCACCGTGCCCTGCGCGAAGATCGCCCGAGACCAGACCGGAAAGCCCATCTCGGTCAGGGACGCGACGTCCCTGACCCCGCCATCGATGACGACGCCCCTGACTCCGTGCGCGCGCAGGCTCTCGGCCAGCAGGTCACCCAGGTAGCCGTCGTCGCACGGGCTCGTCGTGGCGACCACGAGGATGTCACCCGGGCTCGCCTGCTCGACCGCGACATGGATCGACCAGTTATCGCCCGGCGGGACTTCGCAGGTCAGCGCGTTGCCGGCGATTCGGGCGGGCCGGAAGATCGGGCGGATGTCGCTGCGGAGCAGCCCCGTGCGCCCCTGCGCCTCGTGCACCGTGGCTACCCCCGCCTGCCCGAGGCCATCAACGATCTCGAGGTCGGTCCTGGGCGTATTCCGTACAACCATCGGCACGTGCGTGCTCCTTTCTCGGCGGCGTGCTGACCTGAATGTGAGCTTAGTGACGCGCGCCCGGCCCGCCACCGGCGGTTTCCGGACGGCGGCAAGCACGGGGGTTGCGGTCGGTGTCCGAGACCACAACTCCCGCGGCCGCCGGCTTGTCGGCAGGCACAGTTTCCGGCGGAGGAGGCGCCGCAGATATTGACACGGTATGTAGGGCTTTCTAGCTTGAAGCTGCCCAACACAGGGAGGGCGCTTTGGCGGAAATCGTGGTCGGCATCGCCACCTCGCACACGCCGCAGCTGAGTTCCGGCGTGAACATGTGGCCCGATCACGCCGAGCGAGATCGGCGCAATCCGCGCCTGCTCGGCACCGACGCGCAGTACCACAGCTACGACGAGCTGGCGGCGGTCGCCGGCCCGGACTTCGAAGCCGACCTCGATCCCGCTGTCTGGGACGCGAAGTACGAACGCTGCCAGCAGGCCATCGCGGCGCTGGCCGGGCAGCTCGGCCGGGCGCGGCCCGACGTCGCCGTCATCGTCGGCGACGATCAGCGCGAGCTGTTCCTCGACGACGGCATCCCGGCGTTTGCCTTCTTCGCCGGCGGTGAATTGGTAGACAGGCCGGCCAGCGGCGAGGCGCTGGACCGGATGCCGGCCGGGATCCGGGCGGCGGCGTGGGCCGTGCACGCCGCGGAACCGCAGCGGCATCCGGTCGCTGAGCGCGACGGTCGTCGACTACGTGCCCGGGTACCGCAGTCCCGCGGGCACCGGGGCCGGGATGGCCTTTGCCTGCTGGGACCCACCGGAGGGATAGCTGTGTACCACGACATCCCGGTATTCGATGTCCACGGCCACGTGTCGGTCCCGTTCGCCGCGAACTCGCTCGCCGTGCTCATGATGGGCTCGAACACTCCGATGCCCAGCCCGATCGGCCAGCCGGCGGCCGGGCCGGCCCAGGTCACCGTGGCGGACTTCAGGGCGGCGGCGGAAGACCACGTCAGGTACCTGGACGAGCGCCAGATCGACGTCCAGCTCATCGGCCCGCGGCCGTTCCTGACCCTGGGCTGGATGGAGCCGCATCTGCTGCCGGCCTGGACCAGGTACGTGAACGACATGATCCACCAGCAGTGCTCGTTCTTCCCCGACCGGTTCCTGGGCGCCTGCCAGCTGGCGCAGGCCAGCGATGCCCCTGACCTGTCCGGCTGCATCGGCGAGCTGGACCGGTGCGTGAGCGAGTATGGGTTCGCTGCGGCGTACGTATCCCCGGACCCGGCCGGCCGGCGCACGACTCCCGGCATGCACGAGCCGTACTGGTACCCGCTGTACGAGCGCTGCCAGGAACTGGACATCCCGATCATCGTGCACGGCACTAACTCGCTGGACCCCCGGTACCGGGTCGTGCCGCACAACTACCAGCTGGGGTTCGTCACCGAGCAGTACCTGGCCGGGCAGTTCCTCAGCCACGGCGACGTCTTCGGGCGCTTCCCGAATCTGCGCGTGATCATCTGCCACTGCGGCGGAGCCCTCGACCGGTTCATCCCGTCGGATCACCACCTGGCCCAGAAGGACCTGAGCGGCAACCTGTTCTACGACACGTGCGCCTACGACCTGATCTTCCTCGAGGCCGCGATCAGGCAGCGCGGCCCGGCCCGGATGGTGTTCGGCACCGAGGCTCCCGGCTCTGGCCGCGCCGTCCGGCCAGAAACCGGCCGTACCTGCGATGACCTGGTCCCGGTGATCGGCGGTCTCCCGTTCCTGTCCGAGGAGGACAAGAAGAAGATCTTCCACGAGAACCCGGTCCGTGTCGTTCCCGCGTTTGCCGGGGTCGGCCGCTGAGGAGCGAGGAATGCGCGAAGAGCCACGAGCCGAGGCGGTGGGCAGCCTGCTCCGGTCGCCGGAGGTAGCCAAGGCCGCGAGCGCGGCCGCCGGCGACGCAAGCGCGGCCAGGACACTGGACGGGGCCGTGCTCGAGGCCGTGCGACTCCAGCAGGAGGCGGGGCTCGACGTCATCACCGACGGCGAGGTGCGGCGCACGTCGTGGGCCCAGACGCCGCGCTTCGTCGGCTGCTTCGAGGCCACGCCTGGCCGGGGGCAGCTGAACTGGCGAGGCGGCTCGGCTCAGCGCGGGCCCACAGCGGTCGCCGGAGGCGGCTATCCGGCCGTCGTGCGGCGCGTCCCTGACGCTCCGCGAACCGGCAGCATGACCGACGAGTACGCGTTCCTCGCCCGGCACGCGCGCGGGCGGACGAAGTTCACGATGGCAGCGCCGAGCTATCACCGCCGGTACTGGTCA
Organism: Streptosporangiaceae bacterium; assembly: GCA_030041135.1. GTDB lineage: Bacteria > Actinomycetota > Actinomycetes > Streptosporangiales > Streptosporangiaceae > JAJYUU01. The sequence goes on from JASHOL010000256.1 coordinate 3,650, forward strand.
CCGGAGCACTCGACCGGAGCCTAC
>JASHOL010000257.1 GCA_030041135.1 Streptosporangiaceae bacterium
CACCGCGCGGCTGCCTGGTACGGAATATGACGGCTGGCAAGCCAGCATGGAATGGGACGAGAAACTGGATGGCCGCGACTGGCCCGACTCACTCGAATGAGGGCTTACGATCCCTGGTGCGCTTGAGCTCGAAGAACCCGTCCGCCTCGGTTACCAGCACGAGCCCGTCCCACAACCGACCCGCCGCCTCGCCCTTCGGCGCAGGAGTGATCACCGGCCCGAACAGCGCCTTGCCGTGAATCCGCACGACCGGAGTTCCCACGTCCAGCCCGACGTCGTCGAACGCCTCGTTGTGGGAGCGCTTGATCAGCTCGTCATAGTCCTCGCTGTCGGCCGCGCTTGCCAGTTCGCTCGGCAGCCCGGCCTCGGCCAGCGCCTCGCCGAGCACGGCCGGATCCTCGCGGCGCCCCTCGTTGTGGAACCGGGTACCGATGGCCGTATAGAGCGGGCCCAGCACGCCGGGGCCACGCAGTTGCTCGGCCGCCGCGCACACACGGACCGGGCCCCAGGCCCGGCGCATCCGCTCCACGTACTCTTCGCTCAGGCCCTGGCCCTCATGCTGCGTGAGGTTCAGGTAGGCCAGCGACATGATCCGCCAGTCCGTTCGCACCGGGCGGACCTTCTCGACCTCGAGCATCCACCGGGACGTGATCCAGGCCCAGGGACAGAGCGGGTCGAACCAGAACTGTACTTCCGTTTTCGTCTCAGGCTGTGCTGTCACGTCGGCTGGCAACAGCCCGCCGGAGCTCGGTATTCCGCCCGGCTCGCGCGACTTGCGGCCGTGGCGTGAGCACCACCGCGGCGATCCCGTTCAGTCGGCTTTGTGATTGTCGTTAGAGCGATTTATCGACAATCGCTGACCACTGTCAGCGGTCGAGCCGCAGGAGTACGCCGAGTCGCTCAGCCAGCTCTCCCGCCAGGCTGAGGTCGTCCGCGCCGAATGCGGCGCGATCCCGGCGGAAATGCAGGCCCGCTGTCCTGCCGCCCGATCGCTGCTGGCCGGCCTCGAGCGTCTCCACCAGCCGGAGCCGGGCGCCGTTGTCCCAGGTCAGCTCCGCTGTGGATCCGCTCGCGGTAACGACATCACCCTCCAGCGCGCTCCCGAACAGGGCGGTGGCACCGGCCAGGTCACCGACATGATGCTCGACCAGCGTGAACGCCGACGACGGGCCGGCTACGGACAACTCGCCTGGCGCCGGATGCTCGGGCGGCAGGCCGGACTGCTCGGCAAGCTGGATGACGACCCCGTAGGCATCCCTCGGGCGCAGGAATGCCTCCTTCCATCGAAGGTTCTCCAGGTTGACTTGGACCGGCTCGATTCCGGCGGCCTCGACTCGCGACAGAGCTGCCTTGATGTCGGGAACGATGAAGTTCAAGTGATGCGGGCCAGGCCCGCGCGCAGTGAGGAATCGCTCGAGGAACGCGGAATCTGGGCCGCCGGTTGGCGTAAGCAGCTCGATCTTGGGGCCTGCGCTGAACTGCACCTGGCCCCACCAGAAGCCGGGCGACTGACCGCCGTAGGCCCACCTTCCGCCCAGCACTCCGCCGAACAGCTCCCAGCCGTCGGTGAGCGTGTGAGTGCCAATGGCCACATGGTCAAGGACCGTACTCGTCACGAGCGTGAGTGTCCGCTGCCGCGCATACCGGATGCCTGGGCTGAGGTTCGCTGCATTCAGGCAGCATTCCAGAAGGCGAGAACGCCGGGCAATCGGCGTCTAGATCCGCAGGAACTCGGCTATCCGCCCTGCCGCGGCGACCTGACCCGGGAGCGCGGCCAGCAATCCGGGCAGCAGCTCACCGGCCTGAGCCACCTCCGCGGCGCTGGCCGGCCACCGGCCGAGCGCGCGGTCGGCGTTCATCGCGATCCAGTCGACACCGCTCATCATCGGCTGGCCCAGGTCCGCCGGTGCGAGGTCCGTATCGTCGCCGCCGTGCGCGCGGTAGGCCCTGATTACCTCGCGGGCGACGTCCATGTCGTGCCAGCACCCCATCGATAGCGCGACTTCGGCGAGCTCGCGACGCGGCACCACCGGATGGGCCACGTCCCAGTCGCACAGCACCGGACCCTGCCGGGTGGCGATGATGTTCTTCTGGTCGACGTCGCCGTGCGACATGACCTCCTCATCGGGCCGGTGGCCATCCGACTTGACCAGTCCGGCGATGACTGACACCGACGGCGCGGCCGCCGCCATCAGCCGAGCCCACCCTGCGCCGGTGCGGCGCGCGGCTTCGGTCAGCTCGGGCCACCGGCCCGCGTTGTCGGTGTTCGGGAAGGGGAACAGACTCCGGTTACTGGGCCTGATGCCGAGCCCGTGCATCGTCGCCAGGGTCTGACCGGCCCAGCGTGCCGTGTGCGCGCCGACCACCCCCGTGCCGAATGGCTTTCCGTCCACCCACCGGTGCAGCCGGACCGGCACCAGCTCGGCGCCGCGGCTCACGCGGGCCAGGCAGCCGCCCGTCGCCGGGTTAAGGACCGGCTGAGGCGCCGCGACACCTGCCTCGATTGCCGCCAGCTCGAATGACCACGCCTGCGCGAGCCACTCCTGCCAGTGCGGGATGTGCCAGGGATTGCGCATCTCCTTGACCGCGAAGACATCGCCGTCGGCCTCCAGCCGGAAGACCCTGTTCGACCAGGCGCCGCCGACCTCGGTCATGCTGGTCGCCGGGCCGTCGAGCCCGAACGCGGCGAGCACCGCGGCCGGATTCAGCCCTTCGAGGTCGTTCGTCGCGGTCACTCATCTCACCGAGTCAGGACGGGCGAGCAGATCCGCCGTGATTCCGGCTCAATCCTGCCTGGTATAGACGGTTATGTCGAAGCGAATCGGTCAGGCGTCGGCTCGTACAAGCGGGCGCGGAGGCG
>JASHOL010000022.1 GCA_030041135.1 Streptosporangiaceae bacterium
GGCCAGCTACACCAGGGAGGGGGCCGGCGACCTGGACGGCGCGCTGGCGGCGGCGCGACAGGCGCTCGCAGCGCTCGAACGCCGTGGCGGCACCTGGCTGAGGGCCGCCGCTCATGCCCGGATCGGCGAACTGTGCATCGAAGTCGACGAGACCGGTTCTGGGGATGAGGCGGTGCGTCACCTGAACGCGGCGCTGTCGGTGGCCGAGACGTTCGGGGCGTGGTCGACCGCGAACCGGATACGCGAGGGAATAGTGCTAGCCAACCTGCATCGCGGTGCCATCGACGAGGCAGAACGCGAGCTGAAGCTCACAACGCCGCGAGACGAGGACGAGCCCTGGGATATGGACACCGCGATGCACGCGGAGATGGCACTCGGCCGCGGTGACGCCGACACCGGCCTGCGCCTGTGGCGCACCCTCGCGGCGGCAATGCGGGACCCGCGGCGCCGGGGAGGTGGCGCCGACCTGTTCTCCCCGGAGATCTGGGCGCTGGAGGTTCAGGCGATCGCCGTAGTGGCCCACGCGCAGCACGGTCGGCTCGACCTGGTCGCGGAGATCACCGATACGCTGCCGGCCTCGCTGGCAGCGCTGATCTCGGACACACGGCCGCCGGCCGACACGCCCAGTCACCTCTGCGGCTTGCTGCTGCTGGCGCTGGCCATGACGGACATCGACCGCGCGCAGCGCGCCGGCGACGAGCGCGCCGCGACGTCGGGAGCGAGGATGATCGCCCTGGCCGAGCGCTTCGGCTTCAAGCACGGGATCGGCCCGACCATGTCCGCCGCGCGGGCCAGGCAGGCGGCGCAGGACGCCGACGGGCCGGCTTACGCCGACGCTGTGTCGGCGTACGCCGGCCTCGACCCCGAAGCCCTGCGCGCCACCGCCCGCGCCGCGCTTCAGGCGCGAATCAGCGGTTGAGATCGCGCCGGGAGAGCGCCCGCGCCCAGACGTACCCGGCCAGCGCGAGCCCGGCGCACCAGAGGACGGCGGCGAGCACGCTGCCGCCGGACGGCGCGCCGGTCAGCAGGCCGCGGAGGGTGTCGATGACCGGCGAGAACGGCTGGTTCGCTGCGAGCCAGCGCACGGCTACCGACATCTGGGCCGGCGACACGAACGCGCTGCTGATGAACGGCAGCAGCTGAACGATCAGGATGAAGCCGGACAGGCCCTCGGCGGTCTTGGCCGCCAGGCCGAACGGGACGGCCAGCCAGGTCAGCGCGAGGACGAGCAGGACCGTGACGCCGACCGCCGCCAGCCACCGTCCGGCGTCGGCGGTGGGCCGGAACCCCAGCCCGATCGCCACGGCAACAACCAGGGCCGCGCTGACCAGCGTGCGGGCCAGGGCGCTGACCACATACCCGTTCAGCACCGAGGCGGGTGAGATCGCCATGGTGCGGAACCGGGCGATTATGCCCTCGGTGGAGTCCCGGTTGACGGCCTGGGCGGTGACCGAGCTCCCGTATCCGGCGGTCATCACGATGATCCCTGGCATGACGTAGTCGATGTACGAGCCGTGCGCGGCGGCCCCGAGGCCCGCCTTCAGCGCGCCGAAGACACCGACGAACAGCAGCAGCAACAGCACGGGCACGCCCACCGACACGACCAGCGTCACCGGGTACCGCAGCACGTGCCGCAGGCTGCGCCGCGTCATCGTTGCCGAGTCCCGCAAGGCGAAGGCCATCGTTGTCATCGCACGTTCTCCATTTCTGGCGTGGTTTCTGTCGTCGGATGGCCGGTGAGGGCGAAGAACACGTCGTCGAGATCGGGCGTGTGCACGGACACCTCGTCGACCCCGGCCGCGGTCTCGCCGAGCCGGTTCAGCAGCGCCCGCACGGCGACCGCACCACCGTCGCTGGGAACCTCAAGCGTCAGCGTGTCCTCGTGACGGATCGTGCCGCCGAGGGCTCGGGCCGCCGCGTCAAGCTCTGCGGCATCGCCAAAGCTCAGCCGGACGTGGGTGCCGGGAATGCTCCGCTTGAGCTCTTCTGGGCTCCCGAGGGCGACCACCTTGCCGTGGTCGAGGACGGCGATCCGGTCCGCCAGCTCGTCCGCCTCGTCCAGCTGCTGGGTGGTCAGGAAGATCGTGACGCCGCTCCCCACGAGGTCGCGGATGGTCTGCCACATCATGCGGCGGCTGCGCGGGTCGAGCCCGGTCGTCGGCTCGTCGAGGAAGATGATGCGCGGGTCGCCGATCAGGGTCATCGCCAGATCGAGCCGCCGCCGCATGCCGCCGGAGTAGGTCACGACGGTCTTCCTGGCCGCGTCGGTCAGGTCGAACTTGTCGAGCAGCCCGGCCGCGCGCCGGCGCCCTTCCGCCCGGCCCAGGTGATGCAGGTCCGCCATCAGCAGCAGGTTCTCCTCGCCGGTGAGCAGGTTGTCGACCGCGGAAAACTGACCTGTGACACCGATCGCGGCCCGTACCGCCGCCGCCTCCCTGGCTACGTCGTGGCCCGCGACGCGCACGTGGCCGCCGTCGGCGCGGACGAGCGTGGACATGATCTGCACCGTGGTGGTCTTGCCGGCGCCGTTGGGGCCGAGGAGCGAGAACGTCGTTCCTGCGCCGACCTCCAAGTCGATGCCGTCAAGGACGGTCTTAGTACCGAATGACTTGCGCAGCCCGGTGGCCGTGATCGCGCTGGTCATGCTTCTCCTTAGCCATCACCGCGGCCTGGACGGCCACGATCACGTCAAAGGTGCACGCAGCGGGATTCATCCCGGTTTCACGGCGGTTTCATGCGCCGGCTCGGGTATCCGCGGTCACTCAGGGCCGCTGCCGCCTGAGGGCGGGCCGGCCCGGTCGCGGACCCAGATCATCAGCCGGCCGCTCTCGCCGGGCGCCTCAGGCTCGCGTTGCTCAATCCGGTCCAGCCGGTAGCCGGCCTTCCGCGCGATGGCGGCACTGGCGCCGTTCGCCGCGTCGCAGTGGATCTCCGTTCTCATCACCCCTGGGAGCGCGAGGGCTACCGTGGTGAGCGCTGTGCCCGCAGCCGTCCCGTAACCGCGGCCCGCCTGGCTCGCGGCGATCCAGTAGCCGATCTCGGCAATGTGATCGCCCGCCCGCCGATGCAGGGAGATCTCGCCGACGAGGGTGCCCCCTACGGCAGTCACGACCGAGTAGGTGAAGCCGATCCCTGACTCCCACCACTGGTCGGCCTCGGCAACCCTGGCCAGCTGGCTACGCCTCTCCGCCGCGGCCGGGTTCGCCCATGGCATCCATGGCCGCAGGTACTCCATGCTCGCGCTGACGGCGGCCGCGATTGCCCCCGCATCGGTAGCGCGCACCCTGCGCAAGGTAACCGGGCCCGCGTCAATCCTTTCCGGCGGTGTAGCCACCTTCCCAAGACTAAGCAGGCTGACCGGGCTTCCAGTCCGCGTGCAGGCGGTCAGCGCGGCCGGTCAGAAGACCTGAGCCGGGCTTTGTGCACGCTGAGCAGCCCGGTTGACTTCAGGTGGGCCTGAAGTCGGACGCTAGTGCGCATGACAGGAACCCACACCACCTACATCGACACTGACACGCTGATCAGGCAGCTCGATGCCGCGGAAGCAATGCCCGCCGCCGCGCGCCTGCGCGCCCGCAGCTACCAGCTCCTGCGTCTGCCCGCAGGCGCGACGGTCGTCGACGTCGGCTGCGGAACGGCACGCGCCGTCGCCGAACTGGCCGAGCACGGCGCCCACGCCATCGGCGTGGACCTCGACCCGGCCATGCTGGCCGCGGCACGCCGCCGGTTTCCCGGCATCGATGTGCGCGCCGCCGACGCTACCGAGCTGCCGCTGACCGACGGGGAGGTTCACGGGTACCGGGCGGACAAGGTTTATCACATCCTCCGGAGCCCCGACGCGGCCCTGGCGGAAGCCCGCCGGGTCCTGGTCCCCGGCGGGCGTATCGCGCTGCTCGGCCAGGACTGGGACACGCTGGTCATCGACTCCGACCAGCCCGAACTCACCCGCCGCATCGTGCACGCCCGCGCCGACACCATCCCGCACCCCCGCATCGCCCGCGCGTACCGCAACCTGCTGCTCGACACCGGCTTCCATGACGTCGACATCGAGGTCGCCGCCACGGTGTTCACCGGTCCCGCCATGCTGCCTATGGTCGCCGGGCACGCCACCGCCGCACACCAGGCCGGCGCCATCACCGATGACGAAGCCGCCAACTGGATCAGCGAACAGAACCGGCGGGCCCGCGACGACCGGCTGCTGGCTGTCATCCCGATGTTCCTAGTCGCGGCCACTCGCTGACCGGGTTCGCAGCCAACGCTCGCCGCTATTTCCTGGCATCTGCGGGATGTGTATCCGGCTGCCCGCCACAGAGCGGCTGCAGCTGCGAAACGCGCAGTTAGCACCGCTGTCACGTTAAGGTAACGGTTTGCGCTCGCCCTCTTGTGGCGTCGGCGGAGCCGGTCGTACGCTCCTCGCAAGTTGCTGGTAAGCGCTTTCCACGGCCCAGTCTGCACCATGACCAGGCGATGCGACGTCATCGCAGGTCAAGGCCACACTATCTGGTAAGCGCTTTCCGGCCAACTGGACCTGGCGGAGGGTGCGTGAGTTCGGATCTCGGCTTTACCGGTGCCGACGGCACTGCCGCGCGCTCGGCCGCCGGCCAGGGTAACTCGACCGACCAGCCGCCAACGATCTACGACGTGGCACGGGTGGCGGGATTGTCCATCGCCTCGGTGTCGCGCGTGCTGAACGGCCAGCGCAATCCGCGTCAGGAAACCAGGGAACGCGTACTGCGCGCCGTGGCCGAGCTCGGCTTCGTGCCGGACAGTGCAGCCAGGGCGCTAAGCGCTCGGCTGAAAGAGGTAGTCGGCGTCGTGGTCCGCCGGCCGCGCTGGACTGACAGCACCATGTTCGCCGACGAGGACGAGAACCTGCAGTTCCCCGACATGATCAACCGGGGCATGGAGATCGTCGCCCAGCAGCACGGCTTCGACCTGCTCATCAGGTCGGTCGACCTCGATGAGCCGGACGCGGGACGGCGCATATTCGCGCTCGCGCGCAAGAGCGACGGACTGATCCTGCACGACCGGATCCTCTCCCCCGAGGAACTCGACCGGCTGTCCCGGCAGATTCCCGTGGTGACGCTCGCCGGGCTGCCCACGGCCACCACGGCCAACGTGCACGGCGACAACGACGCCGGCATGCGCGCGCTGGCCCGGCACCTGATCTTCGACCACGGCTACAGAACCCTCAGCTACCTCGCTGGCCATGACGGCAGCCCGGACAGCCTCAGCCGGGGACACGCGCTGGCGGACGAGGCGTCCGCAGCCGGCGTCACGCTGCTGACCGGCGAGGAGTGGCGTGGCAGTTACCAGGCGGCGGGCGGCGCGCGAGCAATCGAGCGGCTGATCGCGGCCGGCGCGTCGTTGCCACGGGCCATCGTGTGCGCGAACGACCAGTCAGCCATCGGCGTGCTGCACGCGCTCGCCCAGCACGGAATCGCGGTACCCGGCGAAGTGGCCGTCACCGGATTCGATGACATGCCGGTAGCCCGCCATCTCCGCCCGCAGCTCACGAGCGTCCGGCAGTCCATTCAGGATCTCGGAGCCACTGCTTTCGAGACCGTGTACTCGATGATCAACCGGAGCCCGGCCGGAATCGACTCAGCCAGGGGCCGCGACATAGCTCTGCCCACGCTGCTGATCCGCCGGGAAAGCTGCGGCTGCGGTTCCCGGTCGGTCTCGATCCTCAGTGAGCCGCCGGCCGCCACACCGGACTCCGCGCACCCGGAATAAGGAGACCAGCCATGCGGACGATCGCCAGACGGCTCGCCTTCTATGTGGCGACCGCGATCGTGGCCATCTCGGTCGACTTCCTCATCCCGCGGATCATCCCCGGCAATCCCGTCAACGCCATCTTGGCCAGGATGCAGGGTGTCACCCTCAGCAAGGCGACCATCGCCGCGCTCGATGAGCAGTACGGGGTCAACACCAAGGCCAGCCTGTGGACTCAGTACACCCACTTCTGGGGCAACGTGCTGCACGGCAACCTGGGTACCTCAACGAGCAACGGCTTCGTCGCCGTGAGCACGGTGATTCGTGAGGCGCTGCCGTGGACGCTCGGCCTCGTCGGCGTCGCGACCGTGATCAGCTTCGTGCTCGGCACGCTGATCGGGGTCCTGGTCGCCTGGCGGCGGGGAACCTGGCTCGACAACCTGCTGCCCGCGACAACCTTCTTCCAGGCGGCGCCGTACTTCTTCATCGCATTCCTCGCGATCGACCTGTTCTCCACCAAGCTCGGCTGGTTCCCCTCCGGCCAGGGTCACTCAATCCTCGACTTTCCGGCGATGAACTGGACCTACATCAGCGACGTGCTCGATCACGCGGTCCTGCCCGCGCTGACCATCGTCGTCGCCTCGGCGGCGGGCTGGATCATCAGCATGCGCAACATGATGGTCGCGGCGATGGACGAGGACTACGTGCTCGTCGCGGCGGCCAAGGGACTGCACAGGGGGCGTGTCATCTGGTATGCGGCCCGTAACGCCGTCCTCCCCAGCATTTCCGGATTCTCCCTGGCGATCGGGTTCATCGTCTCCGGGGCACTGCTGACCGAGATCGTGTTCAGCTACCCGGGACTCGGGCTGCTGCTCGTCAACGCCGTCGCGGATAACGACTATGCGCTGCTCCAAGGCCTATTCCTGATAATCACGCTGGCCGTGCTGGCCGCGAACCTGATCGCCGACTTCGTCTACGTATTCCTCGACCCGCGTACCCGCCAGGAGGCTTGAGCGATGGCTGTGGGCATCGGCGCCGACCGCGCCAGCAGCGCTGCCACGACACCGGGCCCGGTCCCGGCGGCCGGCGGCCGGTGGCGGGCCCTGCGTCTGCCCCGCTCGCCGAAGATCGTCGTCGGTCTCGTCATACTCGCGGTCTTCGTGATCATCGCGATCATCGGCCCGCTGGTAGCGCCGTACAACCCGAACGTGAGCTTCGCCAACGCGAGCGTGCCCCTGCCGCCGTCGGGGGCGCACTGGCTCGGTACCACCGCGCTCCAGCAGGATGTCCTCTCGCAGTTGCTGTCGGGCGGCCGCAGCACGTTGCTCGTCGCGCTCATTGCCGGAGTGGTCGCGACGGCACTGTCGGTCATCGTCGGCGTGACGGCGGGTTACCTCGGCGGGCTCGCCGACGACGCGCTTTCCATGCTCGCCAACATCTTCCTGGTCATGCCCGCACTGCCCCTGCTGATCATTCTCTTCGGCTTCCTGGGCCGCTCGAGCGCCGACAATGACCTCGTGGTCGCCCTGGTCATCTCGATTACCGGGTGGGCCTGGGGTGCCCGGGTGCTCCGAGCGCAGACGCTCTCGCTGCGCAACAGGGACTACGTCGACTCGGCCCGGCTCATCGGCGAGAGCAACTGGCGGATCATCGGCACCGAGATCGTACCGAATCTCGTGCCAGTCATAGCCGCGTCGTTCCTGTTCACGGTGTTGTACGGGGTCGGGACCTATACGGCGATCGCGTTCCTCGGCTACGTCAACCCCGATCACTGGAGCTGGGGCAGCATGCTCTTCTACGCCCAGGAGGTCAACGCCGAGACCAGCGGCTACTGGTGGTGGTTCGTGCCGCCCGGCCTCGCCGTGGCGTTGCTCGGCACGTCGCTGGCGCTGCTGAACTTCGGCATCGACGAGTTCGTCAACCCCCGACTGCGTGCCGCCGGCCTGTCCGGGCACCCGAGTCGCCGGACCCGCGGCCGCACCCGCCGGGCATTCGGTCAGACGGCCGTCATCCGCGCGGACGGGGGACGGCCATGAGCCAGCACGTCGTGACCGAGCCGGAGCGCGGCCGCGGCGACGCGCTACTGGAAATCCACGGCCTTTGCGTCGACTACGGCCAGGGCAGCGACGCCGTGCACGCCGTAGCCGACGCCGACCTGGTCCTGCACCGAGGCGAGGTACTCGGCCTGGCCGGCGAGAGCGGCAGCGGGAAGTCGACCCTCGCGATGGCCGCCACCAGGCTGCTGCGCGAACCGGGCGTGATCACCGCCGGCGAAGTGCGACTCCACTACGACAGCGGGTCGGTTGTGGACCTGCTCGAAGCCGGGGCAGGCACGCTGCGGGTGCTCCGCTGGTCGGAGGTGTCGCTGGTGATGCAGAGCGCGATGAACGCGCTCAACCCGGTGATGTCCGTCAGAACCCAGCTCACCGACGCGCTCGCCGCGCACGAGCCGGACATGTCGCGCAGGGCGCGGCGCGAGCGGGCCGTCGAGTTGCTCGACATGGTCGGGATAAGCGCAGACCGGCTCGGCAGCCACCCGCACGAGCTGTCAGGGGGCATGCGCCAGCGGGTGATGATTGCGATGGCGCTCGCGCTCAGGCCGCAGATCGTGATCATGGACGAGCCGACAACTGCGCTCGACGTCGTCACCCAGCGCGAGATCCTCGAGGAGCTGATGGATCTTCGCGACCGGTTCGGCTTCGCCATCCTGTTCATCACCCACGACCTGTCGCTGCTGATCGAGATCGCCGACTCCATCGCGGTGATGTACGCGGGCAGGCTGGTTGAGCGGGCCAGCGCGCAGGCGTTGTTCCGGGCGCCGCGGCACCCGTACACGCTCGGGCTGCTGCACTCGTTCCCCGCGCTGCACGGGCCACGGGTGCCGATGACGGGCATTCCCGGCTCGCCACCCGACCTGCGCATGCTGCCCAGCGGCTGCGTTTTCCACCCGAGGTGCCGGTTCGCCCTGGCCCGGTGCGCCGACGAAGTCCCGCCGCTTGAGGCTAGCGGCACCGGCGGGCGCGTCGTCGCCTGCTGGCTACAGCACGGACCCGAGCCGCCCCCGGCCGAGCTTGCCCGGCCCGAGCCGGGGCTGGAAGCGTGGGCGCCGCCCGCGGCAGACAGCCGGGCGACAACCCCGAGCGGGAGTGCGGCATGACGACGCCGGTACTGGAAGCGCGCGGGCTCACCAAGCACTTCGCCGTGCACGATGGCGGGGGAACGGGACGGGTTCGGCTGCCGGCCGTCTCCAAGCCGGTCGTGCATGCCGTCGAGGACGTCTCGCTGGAGCTGGCGCCCGCGCACGTCACGGCCGTCGTGGGCGAGAGCGGCTCGGGCAAGTCCACCCTGGCCCGGCTGCTCGCCAGGCTGATCTCGCCGACCTCGGGTCAGGTGCTGCTGAACGGCCGCCCGGCACCGCGGGGACGCAGGCGGCGGCTGGACTACACCAGGACCGTGCAGATGGTCTTGCAGGACCCGTTCGCCTCGCTCAATCCCGTGCACGACGTGCGCTATCACCTCAGCCGGCCATTCCGGGTGCACGGGCTCGCGCGCCCTGGCGCCGACCTCAACGAGAAGATGGCCAGCCTGCTTGAACGGGTCGCGCTCACCCCGCCCGACGCCTTCTTGCCCAAGTACCCGCACGAGCTGTCCGGCGGCCAGCGGCAGCGGGTGGCGATCGCCAGGGCGCTGGCCGTGCAGCCGCAAGTGCTGCTCGCCGACGAGCCGGTGTCCATGCTCGACGTGTCGATCCGGCTCGGCGTGCTGAACCTGCTCGGCGACCTGCGCGACCGCGAGAAGCTCGCGATCCTCTACATCACCCACGACATCGCCTCGGCCCGCTACCTGGCAGACAAGATCGTCGTCATGTACGCAGGTCAGCTCGTCGAGTCGGGACCTGCTGCGGCAGTGACCGACCAGCCCGCCCATCCGTACACCCGGCTGCTGCTGTCGGCGGCCCCCGATCCGGAACGGGCCACGCAGCCGCAGCTGCGCGGCCGCGGCGCCCCGCCGAGCCTGGTCAGGCCACCGTCCGGCTGCCGCTTCCGCACCCGCTGCCCGCATGCCATGCCGATCTGCGCCGAGCAGGTACCGCCAGAGTTCACGGCGGGCAAGGGCCACTCCAGCGCCTGCTGGCTGCTCGATACCGGGGCCGAGCACGCCGCACCCGCCTTGAGACCGCCTGGCGACGAGCCCGCCGGCGACTCATCAGACCTCGGCAAGCACGCCTGACCTGGGAGAGGAGAGGTGATGAGCACCGATAGCGCCTAGCGGCATCCAGGTCTTCGACAAAGAGGCGCGGCCGACGAGCCCTCAGACCCGGCCGGCTGGCGCCGCCCACCGAGAAACAGACCCCGACACGGTCACTTCACAACAGGCCGGCCCAGGCCGGCCGGGCATCTATGGAGTCTAGGCAATGAATCACAAACTGGCAGGCAGCATCGCTGCGGTCGCGGTCCTCGGGATGGGGCTGGCGGCGTGCAGCAGTAGCTCGCCCTCGTCCCCAGGGACCAGCAGCTCACAGGGCAAGCCGCTGGTCATCGAGACCACCGCGCTTTCGCCAATGGTCGACAACTTCAACCCGTTCGACAGCACCGGCACCGGCTACATGATGCACGCCACGGATCTGTACAATTTGCCCCTGTATGTCTTCGATACCCTCAGGCCGACCGAGCCGCCGATTCCGGAACTGGCCACGAACTACGCGTGGTCCAGCGGCGGGAGGACGCTGACCCTGACCATCCGATCGGGTGTCAAGTGGAGCGACGGCAAGTCGGTCTCCGCGTCCGACGTCGCCTACACCTTCAACCTGCTCGCCAAGGACTCGGCGCTGAACGTCGGGTGGCCGCAGCCCACTCCGGCGACCGTCAGCGCCACCGCACCGTCGGCGACCACCGCGGTGCTGACCTTCAGCCAGCCGCAGTACGCGAGCCTGTATGACATCCTGCAGACGGTGATCGTGCCGGAGCACGTCTGGTCCTCGGTCAGCAACCCGGCTACCTTCGCCGACGCGCAACCGATCAGTGACGGCCCGTACGTGCTCCATCAGTTCAGCGCCCAGGGCTTCACGATGACGACTAACCCTGACTACTACGCCAAGAGCACGCTGCACGTGCCCGAGGTCGACTTCCCCTCCTACACCAGCAACGCCAACCTGGTGCCGCCTGTGGCCAGCGGCCAGATCGACTGGGCCGGGAACAGTATCACCGGCATTCAGCAGAACTACCTGGCCAAGAGCCCGGACAACCACACCTGGCAGAGCGGCGTGCCGTACTTGAGCGACAACAACGTCGTGGGCCTGTGGTTCAACGTCACCAAGAAGCCGCTGAACGACCCGGCAGTGCGCCAGGCGATCAGCTACGGCATCGACCGCCAGCAGCTGTCGGTCGTCGGCGAGTCCGACACCGAGCCGGTCGAGGACACCTCGAGCGGCCTCATGCTGCCGGCGGACCAGAGTTACCTCAACCCGACGCTGTCCGACAACCTGCCGACGGGCAGCGACGCGGCAAAGGTCAAGTCGATCCTCACGGCCGACGGCTACAAGATGGTCGGCAAGTTCTGGGAAAAGAGCGGCCAGAAGATCAGCTTCTCGATCATGGACCCGGTCCAGTACAGCGACTACTACCAGGACTCGCAGCTGATCGCCACGCAGCTGAACGCGGAGGGCTTCGACGTCACCGTGGACGGCATCCCCGGCGACAACGGCGCCAACGTGTGGTCAGGGAACATGAACGTCGGCGACTTCAGCGCCGCCATCCACTGGGGCGCACAGGGCATAAGCCCGTATTTCTACTACAACAACTGGATGAACTACACGCAGTCCGCGCCGATCGGCCAGACGGCTGGCGGCGACTGGGGCCGATTCGACGACCCCGCAGCCCAGGCTGCGCTCAATGAGTACGCCAGCACGAACAACGCCACCACCCAGTCTCATGCGATCACGCAGCTAGAGAACATCATGTCCACTCAGGTCCCGGTGGCACCACTGCTGCTGGGCGCCGCCTGGGCGGAGTTCTCGACCCGCGATTACACGGGCTGGCCATCTCAGAGCGACCCCTACATGGACCCCGGTCCGAACATCCCTGAGATTCTCTACACGGTCACGCAGCTCAAGCCGGTTTCCTGAGGCTAAGCCCACCGTGACGTTCACATTTCACGGGTGCATGCTGCCCGGCCGGGTTTCCGGCCGGGCAGCCGCCCAGATGCCATCTGCCTCGCTGGACACGCCATGAGCGCGCCATCGCGGCGCGTAGCTGCGGCCCCAGCATCCGGGCCGGCACCCGACGCGGCGCCGATGCCCGCGGCGGCGGCCGAGCCCAGGACCTACCGCGGCCTGGTCGCCATGCTCTCGGTCGCCGAGAAGGTCCAGCTCCTGACCGGGGCGGACAGCTGGCGGACACACGGGTGCGAAACCATCGGCCTGCGCAAGCTTGTCACCTCCGATGGACCTGCAGGCGTTCGCGGCACGACCAAGGACGAGCGCAGGCCGTCAGCGAGCCTGCCCTGCCCGTCAGCGCTCGGCGCCACCTGGGACGCCGACCTTGTCTATCGCGTCGCGCTGGCACTAGGCGCCGAGGCCCGCAGCAAGGGTGTCGACATCCTGCTGGCGCCGACCGTCAATCTCATGCGCACGCCTCTCGGCGGGCGCGGGTTCGAGTTCTTCGCCGAAGATCCGGTCCTCACGGGCGCGCTCGCCACGGCCTACGTCCGCGGCGTCCAGCGGGCGGGTGTAGCCGCGACGGTCAAGCATTACGTGGGCAACGACTCGGAGACCGAGCGCTGGACCTACGACGCGCGGATCAGCGAGAGCGTGCTGCGCGAGCTCTACCTGGTCCCGTTCGAGGCCTGCGTGCGCGAGGCCGGCGCCTGGCTGGTCATGGCCGCATACAACAAGGTCAACGGCGAGCGCATGACCGAGAACGTCCGGCTGCTGCGGGATGTGCTCAAGAACGAATGGGGCTTCGACGGAGTAGTCACCTCGGACTGGCACGCGGCCCGCAGCACGCAGGCGACGGCCGCGGCGACGCTCGACCTGTCCATGCCCGGCCCGGACGGGCCCTGGGGCGAGTTGCTGACGCGCGCCGTCATCGAGCGGACCGTCAGCGAGGAACTGCTGGACGACAAGGTGGTCAGGCTGCTCCGGCTGGCGCGCCGCGTTGGCGCGCTCGGCGAGGAGATCACCCACGACGACGAGGCCGCCACCGGCGAGGCCGAGCTAGCGCCCGACCTGGTCGACCCCGGGCTGCTGCGGACGGCCGCCGCGGCCTCCTTCGTGCTGCTGCGCAACCGCGGGCAGGTGCTGCCGCTGGACCCGGCGGGCGGCCGCGTGGCAGTGATCGGCCCGAATGCGATCTACCCGACCATTCAGGGCGGCGGGAGCGCAGGCGTCGCCCCGGTCGGCGTGGAAACGCCAGCGGAGGCCCTGCAGGCCGCGCTGGCGGGCCGGGCCGAGGTTGTCACCGCGGTCGGCTGCCAGACCTGGCAGTCTCTGCCGGAGCCGCCGATCGGGTCCCTGCGTGACCCGTCAACCGGGGAACCGGGAGTGCTGCTTGAGTTCCTTGACGGCCAGGGCAACCTGCTGGCGGCCGAGCACCGCATGTCGGCCAGCCTGGCCTGGTGGGATGGCGTCCCGGCCGGGATCGGCTGGGGCAAGCCAGGAGTCATCGCGCTGACGGCCACGTTCATGGCTCGCACCTCGGGCTCGTATCAGCTGAGCGCGGCCGGGGTCGGGGGACTGACGCTGACCGCCGACGGCGTCACCGTGATCGACGGCGTCACCAAGGTGCCGGATGACCCGGTCGAGGCGATGACCAGGCCGGGCGAACTGCGGGCCGCGCTCTGGCTCGAGTCGGGCACCGCGACCCGGCTCCGGCTGGAGTTCCGGCCCGCCACGGACGGCGACGGGCCGCTGTCGGTCCGGCTCGGCCTGGTCCCGGTCGCCGACGACGACGTCCTGCTGGCCCGGGCCGAGGCGGCAGCCGCGGCCGCCGATGCCGCGATCGTCGTAGTGGGCTCCGCTGAGCTCACCGAGAGCGAGGGGTTCGACCGGACGACCATGGCGCTGCCTGGCCGCCAGGATGAGCTTGTCCGCCGCGTCGCCGCCGCGAACGGCAAGACGATCGTCGTCGTCAACTCCGGCATGCCGGTCCTGATGCCCTGGGCCGACCAGGTAGCGGCCATCCTCCACGCCTGGCTGCCCGGCCAGGCATTCGGCTCCGCGCTTGCCGGCGTGCTGCTCGGAGAGACCGAGCCCGGCGGTCGGCTGCCTGTCACGATTCCTGCCGCCGAGTCCGACGCGCCCGTGCTGCACGCCGACCCGGACGAGCACGGAGTGCTGCGCTACTCCGAGGGCCTGCTCATCGGCTACCGCGGTTATGACGCGAGCAGTACGACCCCGCGGTACCCGTTCGGGCACGGTCTTGGCTACACCACCTGGGCGTACGAGTCGATCGAGTGCCCCGATGCCGTGGCCGAGGGCGAGGACCTCGAGGTCGCCGTCACCGTACGGAACACCGGGGGGCGTCCGGGCAAGGACGTCGTCCAGGCCTACCTGGCCGAGCCGGGCCAGCGGACGGCCGGGCGGCCCGTGCGCGTCCTGGCGGCCTTCGCCGCGGTCAAGTCGGCGCCAGGCCAGGCGGTCAAGGTCCGGCTCAAGATCCCGGCCAGGGCGTTCGCCCGCTACGACGAGGATCTCGCCAGCTGGATCTGGCCAGGCGGCCAGTTCACCGTCCAGGTGGGCCCATCGTCGCGGTCGTTGCCGCTGGCGGCGCCGGTCAGGTCGGGCACGATGGTCCGGTTAATGTCCGCCGGGCAGCCTGGGAGCGATCCCGGCTGACGACGCGGCCCGCCCGCGCCACGTTCGCGCTGCCGGCACACGTCGGGGAACGAAGCCGGGGCCTGGGAGCGGCTCATTCCGGCGGCTGCTGCAGCACGCCGCCGATGACCGTGAGCACGACGCGGCGAACTGCTGCCGCCTCCGGCCGCGGGACCTCCCGGTCGGCGAACAGCAGGTGTGCCGCCCCGATCAGCGTGGGCGCCAGTACGTCCACGTCGGCGTCGTCGGCGATCCGGCCTATCGCCCGCTCGACGGTGAGATACGAAGTAATCATGATCACGGCCTCGGTCAGCACCGGGACTCCGGCCGGCCACGTCTCGCGCAGTCGGGCTCGCAGGTCGTCACGGAAAGTGATGAGGCTGACGATCGCCACCGCCACCGACTCGAACACGGCCGTGAGCGCCCCGACCAGGTTATCGACGACGGTGCCCGTGCCGGCGGACCCGAGCAGCGCCGCGGCCTTGCTGTCCATCCGGTCGATGCGGTCCATCACGAAGTCGGCCAGGAAGGCATCGAAGTCGGCGAAATGCCGGTGCAGGACACCCTTGGCGACGCCGGCCTCCGCGGTGACCGCCCGGCTCGTCAGCCCGCTCGGCCCGTCCCGGAACAGCACCCGGTCGGCGGCGTCGAACAACTGCTCGCGCGCGTCGCGGAGTGCCACTCCTGTCGGCACCGGCCAGCCTTCCTTCGCCCTGCGCGAAACCCGTTGGTAGTGGGCATCTGCCCACTTAAAGTGGGCGCATGGCCACTATACCGTCTGAGCAGCCGACTCCCCGCGAGCGTGAGTCTCATCAGTACCGGGAGGTGGCGGAGTCGTTCGGCACGGACGCCGAGCGCTACGACCGGACCCGGCCCACCTACCCGCGTGAACTGGTCGAGCGGATCATCGCGGAGAGCCCGGGATCCGACGTCCTGGACGTCGGATGCGGTACGGGCATCGTCGCCCGGCTATTCCAGGCGGCCGGCTGCCGCGTGCTCGGCGTGGACCCCGACGCGCGGATGACCGACCTCGCGCGCGAGCGCGGGCTCGAGGTCGAGGTGGCCAAGATCGAGGACTGGGAGCCGTCAGGCCGGAAATTCGACGTGGTCGTCGCCGGGCAGGCCTGGCACTGGATAGACCCGGTCGCCGGAGCGGCCAGGGCGGCGCGGGCGCTGCGGCCGGGCGGGCGGCTGGCCGTGTTCTGGAACGCGTTCCAGTTCCCCGCCGACCTGTCAGAGGCCTTCGCCGCGGCCTACCGCCGGGCCATGCCCGACCTGCCGATGTCGCAGGGCCGCTCCGGCCCGGAAATCTACGCCAGGATGTGCGCCAAGGCCGCCGACGGGATGCGGCAGGCGGGCCGATTCGGCGACGCGGAACAGTGGCGCTTCGACTGGGACCGCCCCTACACCCGAGACGAGTGGCTCGACCAGGTGCCGACCTTCGGCGGGCATTCTCAGCTCCCGCCGGACAAGAGGCTGCAATTGCTGGACGGCATGGGGGCCGCGATCGACGCGGCCGGGGGCAGCTTCATCGTGCACTACGCCACGATGGCGTCCAGCGCGGCGCGATCGAGCACGGACTAATAGCCCGTGGTCCAGGGCCGGAGCTTGTCCGGGTTGCGTACTACCCAGATGCGCCTGACCTGGTCGCCTGCGAAGTCGAACGCGAAGACCGTCACGATGACGCCGTCTTGCCGGGCCACCAGCCCGGGCTGACCGTTGACCGTACGCTCCAGGATCGTCATGTTGCCTGGCGCACGGTTGGCGATTTCAACCCAGGCCCGCGCGATCAGCTCGCCACCCTTGATCGGCTGCAGGAACGTAATGGCGAGGCCGCCGCCATCGCCGACGGCAATGGCGTCGGGGTCGAGCAGGCCGATCAGTGCGTTGATGTCCTTGGCTTCCCACGCCTGCTTGAAATCCCTGACGACGCGGGCCTGCTGCGCCGTCGGACGCCTTGAGCCCGGCGAGGCGTTAATGCGGCGGCGGGCCGCGGAGGCCAGCTGCCGGCAGGCCGCCGGCGTCCGGCCGACGATCTCGGCCACCTCCGCGAAGGAGTAGCCGAACACATCGTGCAGGATGAACGCCACCCGCTGGCCGGCGGTCAGCGAGTCCAGCATCACCAAGAACGCCATGCTGACCGACTCATCCAGCGTGACGCGGTCAGCCGGGTCGATGGTGGCGCCGCCCGATCGCCCCATGATCCACTCAGCCGGGTCGGGCACCGGCTCGGGGATCCACTCCCCCACGTAACGCTCCCGCCGGGCCCTGGCCGAGCCGAGCAGGTTAAGGCAGATACGGCTGGCCACCGTCGTCAGCCAGGCACCAGGGGATTCGATCGCGTCCCGCTGATCCTGGGACAGGGCATACCAGCGGGCGTAGGTCTCCTGGACCGCATCCTCGGCCTCGGCCAGCGAGCCAAGCAGCCGGTAGGCCACGTTGATCAGCTGGCGCCGCTCGCTCATGATCGCTTCCAGCCCGGGATCGGGCCGGCCGTCTCCGCTTCCGGCGGTCATCGTGCACGGCTCCCTTGGTTGCCTCTGCCCTCACCAGTCCGACAGGACTGCGCGCCGGAATGTGAGGCCGGCACTCGCCTCACATTCTGTGGCGTCACGTTGTCGAACCGCTGAGACGCTCCTACTACCAGGGAGGCACCATGACAACGCCGATGCCGGCAACGCTGTTCACCGACCCAGCGCCCGAGCAGCGACTGGAGCACGCGGCCGCGGCGCTGACCGCTCACGGCTTCACCGTCGAGATCCTCGACGACGCCGTTGCCGCGCGGGTCCGCATCAAGAGCCTGATACCCGAGGGCGCGATCGTGTTCACCGGGGCCAGCGAGACCCTCCGCTTGTCGGGCATCGACGACGACATCAACACCAGCGGACGGTACAAGGCCGTCAGGCCACGGGTCCTGGCTATCGACCGCGTTACCGGCGCCGACGAAATCCGGAGGCTGCTGGCGAGCCCCGATGTCGTCGTGGGCAGCGTCCATGCCCTCACAGAAACCGGCTCACTCGTGGTCGCCTCGGGCACAGGAAGCCAGCTACCCGCCTACGCCGGTGGCGCCGCCCGACGGATTTGGGTCGTCGGCGGCCAGAAGGTCGTACCCGACCTGAGTACCGCGCTGCGGCGCGTTGAAGAGCACTGCCTCCTGCTGGAGAGCGCTCGCACGCAGGCGGCCTACGGGTCACCGAG
>JASHOL010000258.1 GCA_030041135.1 Streptosporangiaceae bacterium
CGCGTCCAACTTCATCTTCTTCTACAACATCTACAAGACGTGGAAGACCGGCGAGTCCGTGACCGCCGACGACCCGTGGGGCTTCGCGAACTCGCTGGAATGGGCAACCTCGTGCCCGCCGCCGCGGCACAACTTCACCTCGATCCCGCGGATCAGGTCCGAGCGGCCCGCATTCGACCTGCATTACCCGCACATCCAGACGGGCCGCGATCGCGACCTGGAGAAGCGGAAGCAGTCGATCGGAGCCGACTAGAGACGGCGGGGACCAACCCGTCCTCGGCTGACCCGCCTCTTGCGGCGCCCGGACCGGGCGTACCCGGCCGGCGCCTCACGCCGTCCACCCGTCGGACCGTGGCGGCGCTGGCGGTCTTGGGTAGGTGGCGGTCGAGGCCATGCTGCTGTTCGCGGCGGCTGTACTGGGCTTAGCGGACCGGCGTCCCGCTGGTCGCGGTCAGGCCGGCGAACAACCTGGTCAGCGTGGCCGTTATCGGGCCGGGCTGGCCGTTGCCGATCCTGCGGCCATCGAGCGTCAGCACCGGGGTCAGGCCGCCCATCGTGCCGGTGACGAACAGCTCGTCGGCGGTATAGAGCTGGGTGAGGCTGAAGTCGCCGACCGTGCAGGCGATGCCCGCGTCGCTGGCCAGGTCGAGTACCGCCTGCCGGGTGATGCCCTCCGGGCAGGCAGCCGCTGACGGTGTGCCGAGCCGGCCGTCGGTAACGAGGAAGATGTTGGTCGCGTTCGTCTCGGCGACGAAGCCGCGATGATCGAGCATGACCGCGTCGTCGGCACCGGCGATGTTCGCCTCGATCTTGGCCAGTATCGACGTAATCAGGTTGTTGTGATGGATCTTCGGGTCCAGGCTGTCCGGCGGGGTGCGCCGGACGCTGGAGGTGATCAGCGTGATCCCGCTCTGGTCGTAGACCGGCGGTTTGTGCTCGGCCAGGACGATCAGCGTCGGGCCTGACTGGTTCAGGCGCGGATCCATTCCGCTGGTGATCTTCACGCCGCGGGTGAGCGTGAGGCGGATGTGCACGTTGTCGGTCATCGCGTTGGCGGCCAGGGTGCGGCGGATCTCGGCGATGATCTCCTCGTCCGACGGGACGTGCTCGAAGGCGAGTGCCAGGGCGGACCGGCGCAGCCTGGCCAGGTGCTCGTCGAGTCTGAAGATCCTGCCGTTATACAGGCGCAGCCCTTCCCAGACGGCGTCACCTCCCTGGACGGCGGAGTCGAACGGGCTGACTGCCGCCTCGTCGCGGTGGGTGAGCTTGCCGGCCACGCTGACCATGAGATCGCGGTTTCGCTCGTCGAATGTCTGCAGCACCGGTTTGCCTTCCGTTGGTCAGCTCGGTCTTCATTGACTGGCTTCGGCATCTCCCGCGGCGCTTGCGGCCCGGCGAGCGAGGCCGTCCACGAAGATATCGATGAGCAGCTCGAACCGTTCGTCCGGGTCTGCGTGGCTGTACTCGTCAGCCATCGCGACCAGGTTGGGGAAGGCTCGCGGCGGGAGCGAGGCCATGTAGTCGCGGACGATGCTGGCCGGATGGTGCGAGCCGCGGTACGCGCGCACTGTGACGTCAGGGCCTTGGTTCACGTCACCGCGTGCGGCCGCGTCGCCCGTGGGGTCGTCGCCGACGCCAGTCTCATCAAGGGTGAACCCGTTGACGGTCGAGATCAGCAGATGGCTGCCCTGCACCGCGAGCTTCGGCGGCAGGCCGCCGGACGCGAGGATGGCCAGTACCCGCTCGGAGTAACGCAGCGCGTTCGGTCCCATCGGGATCCGGCCGATCGAGATTCTGACTACGTAGGGGTGGCGCAGACTCGCCGCGCGCTGTGAGCGAGCGACGTCCTTGAGTTGCTCGCACCACCGGCCGGGCTCCGGGTCGGGGATCGTTACCTCGCCGATCAGCTTGTCGAAGATCAGGTCGAGCAGGCCATCCTTGCTGCCTACGTGCCAGTAAAGCGAGGCCGCGCCGGTGCCGAGCTCGTCGGCGATCCGGCGCATGCTGAGCGCGTCGAGGCCCTCGGCGTCCAGCAGCCGGATCGCCGCGTCGACGATCGCGTCGCGACTGATCGGATCACGAGCGGGCCTGACCGCGGTCGCGTTCAGCGTCGGCAGCTTCATCGGCGCACCGGTGGCGGTGCCGCTGGCCCAGCGGTACGGGCGCCGGTCCCTGGTCGCCGGCGCGGTGCTGATGGCGGGCGGCATCGTCGCGGTCAGCGCGTTCGTCGATCAGGTCGGGATCGACGGGAGTCCGTGGCCGGTCGTGCCGGGGCTGGTGGCGGCGGGCGTGGGCCTGGCGGTACTGATCATTCCGCTGGTAAACGTCGTCCTGGCGGCAGCGCCCGCGGAGGCCGCAGGCGGCGCATCTGGGGTGTTCAGCACCGCGCAGCAACTGGGCGGCGCGATGGGGGTGGCCGTGCTCGGCACCGTGTTCTTTGACTCGGTGACGGGCGGGCACTCGTTCGCCTACGCGCTGCGGCACACGGCACCCTACGCCGTCGGAGCCTTTGTCCTGTGTGGCCTGCTGAGCCTGCTGCTGCCGCGGACCGCGGTGTCGGACGAGGTGCTGACCGGCAACGCTCGGGTTGCGGACGGGCGCGGGCCGGCAGCTGGCGCGCTTCATTCACTCGGTGCGCAAGGCGGTCTCGGTCCTCGCCGCGGCCGCCCAGCTTGCGGGCGCGAGCGCTCCCGCTACGGCGATCACTGCCCCGGCCAGCGCCAGCACGGCGACGTCGCTCCAGCCATAGGCGTTGAGGATGACCGCCGGGATGGCGGTGCCCGCGGCAGCGCCCATGGCCGGCACGAGGAAGTGCTGCAGGGCCATGCCAGCCGGAACCGCGACCAGCCCCGCGACCAGGCCGACTCCGGCGACCCAGCACACGACCATCGCGGTCGTCTGCCTCGGCGTCATCCCGAGCGCCTTGAACACACCGAGGTCGTGGACCTTTTCCCTGGTCTGAAGGACGACGGTGTTCAGGACGCCGAGCCCGGCGGCGACGGCCAGCAGCAGCGTCAGCAGGGCGACCAGGCTCAGGATGATCGGCAGGCCGCGGCTGCCCCCGGTCTGGTTGACTCCGTAGAGCGGGCCGATATCTTGCTGGAGCGCCTGTGTGTACTCCGCCGCCGAGATGCCGGGGCGGAGCTGGATGTCGTACTGATCAGGCTGCGCCTTGGTCAGGTTGCCCCCGGTCAGCGTCTGCGTGCTGGTGATCATCGAAAGGCCGTCGTTGACGTCGTCGAAAACCTCGCCCACGATCCGGGCCGTGACTTGCTTGCCGTCGTAGGTGAAGCTGACGGTGTCGCCGACCGCCTTGCCGGTCTCGGTCAGGAAATAGGTAGGCACGTCGACCTGGCCGGTGCCGTCGTACCAGTGCCCGCTGATCATGTCGTAACCGAGCCAGGCCGCGTTGCCCTGGTAGGCGGTGACATCGACCCCGTGGGAGAGTCCCGCGATCTCGACCTCCTCGTCAGCCTCGGCCACGAAGTGGAGCGTCCCCGGCTCCCTCGTGATCGCGGCGGTAACCGCGTGCTGCTGAGCTGCGGCCGACGGCAGCTTGGGCGGAATGATGTGCCTGGCCGGACCGCCGGGTGCGGGCCCGGCGGAGACGCGCATCCGCGGGCCGGCCCCGCCGCTTCCGGCCGCCAGCGGGAGCGACACCTGTACCTGGTCGGTGGTGCTCAGGTTAAGGCCGATGACCACCCGCTGCAGGGAGGCGCCGAGGCCGACCGCGAAGGTGACGGCGGCGGCTCCGAGCAGCACCGCGACCAGCGTGACGAAGGTGCGGGCGGGCCGGGCGAACGGCGCCGCGAGCCCGATCGTGACCGGCCTCGGCAACCCAAGCCGGCCAAGGATCCGGTGGGCCGCGTAACCGCCGCCCGGCCGGGGCGCGCGGCTTGCCGCGATCGCCTGAACCGCGCTCATCTGCCCGGCTCTGGCGGCGGGTATCAGCACGGCAATTGCTACCAGCACGAGCATCCCGGCGGGGACCGTCACGTTGACCCAGACGGGCACGTTCAGGGCACCGACCTGGTACAGATTCGCGGTCCGGCCAAGCAGTGCCCCCGACAGCAGGTTGCCGATGAGCGACCCCGCAAGGCAACCACCGACGGCCGGGATCATCACCTGCCCGGCGTAGGCCGCCATGACCTGACCGGGGGTGAAGCCAATGCTCTTGAGCACGCCAATCCGGCTATACCCCGCCACCACGGCGCCGGTGATGACGTTGATCACTATCAGGACGGACATGACCACGCCGATGACGCCGAAGGCGATCACGAACGGCGTGAGCGGCGCGATTCCGCTGGCCTCGGCGGCCTTCGCCGACAGGTAGGAGTCGGTCGCAGTGACTGCGCCCGGTGGCAGGGCCCTGGTGATGTCGGCGACATCTGCGCGGATGGCCGCGCCGCTGCCGGCGCTGGAGAACCGGTAGAGCATCTGCTCGCCAGCAGGCGATCCGGTGGTGTTGAGCCTGGAGATCTCAGCCGGGACGACCCAGCCATCGGCCGTGTTCGTGACCGAACTGGCGATGCCGACAACGGTCAGGCGCGGCTTGCCGGGGACTCCCGTGGCGACGACCTGCTCTCCCGGTGTGAGGTTCGGCGGCAGGTTGCCGTCCGCAGGGTTGTTGTCGAGCACGATCTGCCCTGGCTCGGTCGCCCAGTGGCCTGACTGGAGGGTGAGGTCGTCGACCGGCCCGCCCGGTGAAGCTCGCCCGACCAGGGTCAGCTGCGGCAGGGTCAACGTGCTTGACCCGAGAACGCCGGTGGATTCCAGCTGGAGCGAGGTCGTCAGCTCCGGGAACGGTCCCGCCGCGGCCGTGACCGGTGGCAGCTTGCCGGTCGCGCCAAGTTGCGCGGCGGTGACCTTGGCCGAGTCGAACGCCACCGTCACGTCGGCGCCGTGCTCGCTCGCGAACGCATGGTCGAAGGGTGCGTTGGAGTCAGCGACCAACGCCAGGGCCAGGATCGAGGCCCCAGTCGACACCATGAGCACCAGGCTGATGACGACGAACTGCACGCGACGCCGGGCCAGCCCGCCGCGCACGGCCCGGCCGACCGAGCCGGCCCTCACGGGCGCGCGTCCAGTTCGTGCTCACCGCTGGCCGCAAGATCGGCCCGGCCGATCCCGTCGTCTCCGCGGTCGCGCGTGATCTGGCCGTCCACCAGCTCGACAGCCCGGCTCGCGTACTTCGCGGCCAGGCCGGGGTTGTGGGTGACGAGGACGAGACTCTGGCCAGACCGGTTGAGGTCGAGCAGCAGGTGCCCGATCTGCTCGCCCGCGGCCGAGTCCAGCGCGCCGGTCGGCTCGTCGGCCAGCAACAGCGCGGGCCGGTTGACCAGGGCCCTGGCAATCGCTACGCGCTGCCGCTCGCCGCCAGACAGCCGGGCCGGGTAGGCATCGCGGTGGGATTCAATCCTCAGTGCTTCCAGCAGCTCCGCCGCCCTTGACCACGCTCGCTTTCGCGGCATCCCGGCCAGCTGAGCGGGCAGCATGACGTTGTCGACGACGGTCAGGTCGTCGAGCAGGTTGAAGAACTGGAAGATCATCCCGATCTTCGCGCGCCGGAATCGGGCTACCGCCGTCTCGCTGAGCCGGTCGATGCGCTCGCCCGCGACGGTGACGGTCCCGCCGGTCGGCCGGTCGAGGCCGGCGATGAGGTTGAGCAGCGTCGACTTGCCGCTGCCCGAAGGGCCCATGATGGCGATCGCCTCGCCCGGACCCACGGTCAGCTGCACGCCGCGAACAGCAGGCTGACCGTCGTTGCCGTAGCGCTTCGTAAGGTCGCTGAGACGAATCAGGGTGTCCATGTCGCGAACGTAGGTGCGATCTGGCCGACGGCGCGTCGCCCGGCGGACGCAACCCGGTACGACGAATAGCCGATTCCCGTCCGCTGGTCGTCCGGAAGAGGTACGCCCGTAGGCCTGACGACGGATGCCGCCGTGTCACGTTCCGGACACAATAGGTGGGTGACCGCTTACCCGAGAAACTGGCGGCGGCGCGTGCTGGCGTTCGTCACGTCGACCGAGCACCGGAGCGAGCCGAGCGGGCGCGCGGTCACGTTTGACGTTCTCGTCGCGGCTGCCGCCACCTTGGCCGTCCTCGCGGTCGGCGCCCGGCCGAGCGCGCCGTCGGTGCCCATCGGCCTCTTCGAGGGGCGCGTGCTGTTTGCGCCGGCGGCGGGCAGTGTAATCAGCGGCGGGACGATGGTGCTCCTGGCGCTGACCACGGTACCGCTGGCATTTCGCCGGGTCCGCCCGCTGAGCGCGTTCTGGGCCATCGTCGCGGCCGCGGCGGCGACGCCGCATTATGCGGCCAACCTCGTCACGCTCGCGGCGGTCGTCTTCGCGGCCTATTCGGCCGTGAACTACAGCCGGTTCCGCGGCGGCGCTATCGTCAGCATGCCCGCCGCCGGCTTCCTTGACGTGATCTACGTGCACAACAATCCGACGTCGTCGCTTCCGCCCGTGGCCACGGCGATCCTGGTCCTGTTCCCTGTCGTCATCGCCGGCAACACCATCGGTCAGTGGCGCCGCCAGGCGAGCGAGTCGAAGGCCCGGCTGGTGCAACTACAGGCCGAGCACGAGGAATCGACCATCCAGGCGATCAAGCAGGAACGAGGGCGCATCGCCAGCGAACTGCACGACGTCGTCACTCACAACGTCAGCGTGATGATCGTGCAGGCGGGCGCGGCGCGGCAGGTTCTGGACGAGTCGCCTGCCCGGGCCAAGGAGGCGCTGCTCGCGGTCGAGTCCAGCGGGCGCGCCGCGATGGCCGAGCTGCGGCACCTGCTCGGGCTGCTGGCCCCGGCTGGCGAGGTGCCGGGATCGGCGGTTCCGGACGCGCCGGCCGCCGGCGACCTGCAGCCCCAGCCCGGGCTGGCCCAGCTGGCCGCGCTGATCGACAGGGTGCGCGCCGCTGGTCTGCCGGTCGAGTTGGACGTGCGCGCGGTGCCGCGGGACCTGCCGCGGGGCGTGGACCTGGCCGCATACCGGGTCGTGCAGGAGGCGCTCACCAACGTGCTCAAGCACGTTGGCAAGCCGAGCACCACCGTCACGCTCGGTTACCGTGACGGCGACCTCATCGTGCAGGTAGCCGACGCTGGCCGCCCCGTGCCCGCCGCCGGGCCGGCTCCGGTGCCCGGCACCGGCAGGGGCTTGCTCGGGCTGCGCGAGCGCACGGAGCTGTACGGCGGTCAGCTGGCGGCCGGCCCAGGCCCGGCCGGGGGATGGCAGGTCACGGCCCGCATGCCGGTCACCGCGCAGGAACCCGAGCCGCCGGTACCGGCTGAGCCGCCGGGTTCGCCCGAGCCGCAGGAGCCGGCCCCCGTCGCGATGCCCGCCCGGTGACGGACGTGACAGTGACCGACGAAGGAGCAGCGGCCGAGGCGGCCGCGCCGCGCGTGGTAATCGCCGACGACCAGACCCTGGTACGCAGCGGGTTCCGGATGATCCTCGGCGCGGCGGGAATCCCGGTCGTGGCCGAGGCAGCGGACGGAGCGCAGGCGGTGACGGCCGCGCTCAAGCATCGTCCCGACGTGATCCTGATGGACATCCGGATGCCCGAGATGGACGGCCTGGAGGCTACGCGCCGCATCCTCGCGAGCCCGCCCGGCGCCGTGTGCAAGATCATCATCCTGACGACGTTTGACCTTGATCAGTACGTCTACGCCGCGTTGACGGCGGGGGCCAACGGGTTCCTGCTCAAGGATGTCTCGCCCGAGCTGCTCGTTACCGCGGTGCGGACGATCCGCGCGGGCGACGCCCTGCTGGCGCCGTCGATTACCCGCAGGCTGGTCGAGCGGTTCGCGACTCAGCCGGAGGACGGCCCGCAGCTGCACGCGAACCTGTCCGAGCTGACCCCGCGCGAGCTCGAGGTCCTGCAGCTGCTGGCCCGCGGCCTGTCCAACGCCGAACTCGCGGCGCAGTTGTACCTCAGCGAGGCCACGGTCAAGACGCACGTGGGCCGGATTCTGGCCAAGCTCGGGCTGCGTGATCGGGTTCAGGCGGTCGTGCTCGCCTACCAGACCGGCCTGGCCGGCCCTGGTCAGCCGGCGGGTCCGCAAGTCGGCTAGCACCGCGTCGGGCGCCTAGGTGCATGACACGGTCGGCGATGGTCACTGGATACACTCCTGCCCGCCCGGTTCCCCAGGGCCCCGGCGCTTGTCGGCCCACGCGCGCAGCCAGCCGTCATGGAACCAGCGCCCGAACAACTGGCCGGCATAGATCACCCAGCCCACGCCGATCAGCCAGGACTGCACGATCAAGACGGTGCCGAGGGCGCCGTAGCTGACGGCGTTCCTGACGATGAGCGGCTCGAAGACCAAACCGGAAAAAACCCGCAGGCCGGCCAGGCCCACCGTCGTGGCCACCGCGCCAGGCATCGCGGCCAGATAACTCACCCGGCCGCCTACCAGGAAGCGAAGCCCCAGCCAGAAGAAGACGACGCCGAGCACGACCGCCACCGCCAGCCGGCCCATCGTCTCGGCCAGTCCCCGGTGGGTAACGGTGCCCACCGTGGCCGACGCGTAGAGGTAGGCGATAAGGGCGGCCGACCACACCGCCTGACGCCAGATCTTGTGCCACGGCCCGGCGGGAAGGCCCCAGATCCGCTCGAACCCGCCCTGTACGCTGCCCGCGAACGACACACCCGCGACGGCCAGCAATAGGACACTGAACGCGCTCGACGTGCCCAGCACCCGTGCGGGCGCGGAAAACAGCCGTGTCACCGCGTCCGCAGAGGAGCCGGTCAGGCCCATGCCGTAGACCACCCATCCGGCAAGGCCGCTGTGCGGGGCAGGGCTGGTCGCAGCGACAACGATGAGCAGCGGGATCACCGTGAGGGTGGCCAGGGCAGCGAAGCCCAGGGCCCGGTGCATGAGTTCGAACTTCTTGGCGCTCCGGTGCAGGTCCTTGACCCGGAGGTCGTGCAGGAGCCGCTCGGCGCTCCTGAGCACCGCGCGGCAAGCCGCTGGGCACTGGCTCAGCGCGCCCGGCGCGCCCGGCCGGGCGGCACGGCCGGCGCGGTCATCGCGGCCGTCACGCCGCCGCCACATCGCTATCGCCTGGCTGGAGAGCGCTGTGGACTGCCACCCCAGCAACGTGATCGTCGCATCTTCGCTTCCTCGCAGGACGAGCGAAGCGTTCCCGCTGAACCGCCTGATGACACAAGCAGGCTGGGCCGGCCGCGCTCGGGGAGCGTAACGGCCTGAAGCTGATGGACGTCGGCGACCCGAGGACGCGGCGCCGCGAGCGGTCTATCCAGGCCGCGCCGGGGACGCCGCCCGGAGCCGCTCGTCGTCGAAAACGATCTCGACCAGCGGGCTGCGGGCGAGCCACTCCGCGAGGTCCTGGTGTTCGCTGGCCCACCCGGCGACGTCGGGGCGGTCCTGGGGATCGAGGAGCGCGGTGATCACTTCGCGCCTGGTCGGCTCGTCGACGAACCTGGCGGTCGCGGGCAAGTCGGCTCTGACTCCGTGCTTGAGGTGCACCGTAAACCGCGGATTGGCACGCAGGTTCGCAAACCAGCCGCGCGGGCCAGGCGAACCGCTTAGGTACCAGCGGTTGCCGGCCCGGTAGATCCAGATCTCGATGCGGTGCGGGGTTCCGCTGCGCCTGCCAAGCGTGGTGATGTCGATTGTCCGCTCAGCGGTCGTCGAGTCTGGCCCGATGTCGAGGGCTCGGACGACGGCTTCGTCGACGGTCATGCTCGATCCCGCGCCTCGTTGCCGAGGCGGAAGCGGTCGGCCTCGACGTCGACCGGACCTACCATGCGGTACTTCATACGACTCCTCTACTAGGCGCTCGACGAGTGGTCAGCGGGACTCATTCCCGCTTCCCGTTTCGCACGACCGGCAGAACGCTTACCGAAGCCGGTGCGCGGCTAGCTCGTCGTAATACGGCTGGCACAGCGCGGCCAGCGGTTCCAGCTCCGGCGGCAGCTCCGCCGCCGCCGACTCGCGGTAAGGACCGAACCCGGTGGACCGCCATACGCTGTCATACCAGTACTTGGCCCAGACCCCGTCGGTAGGCCGCGGCCCGGCGGGCCAGGCCAGCATGGCCGGGTCGAACCCGATGCCGAGCGCGTCGCACAGCGCCTCCAATGCGGCCCGCGGGTCGCGCAGGATGTCAGCCGAGTCGATGACCGGGCCGCCGAACGCGCGGAATATCTCCACCTGCTGCTCCAGACCGAGATCTGCCAGCGTCGGCTGCGACCGCACTCTGGCGTAGGAGGCCAGCAGCCGGCGGGGATCGCGGATGAGGAACGCGTGCCTGAGCCCCGCGAGCGCGCCCCGGTCGATCTCGGGCAGCAGGTGGTGGGTCATGTGCTTCTGGTAATAGACCGCCACCCCGGCCGGCAGCGGACCGGCGGTGAGCTCAGCCAGGACATCGCGCCATTCACCAGGCATGTCCGCGATGATCTCGTCCGCGCCGGGATGATCGATCCCGGTCGCGGCCAGGTAATAGCCGTAGAGTGGCTCGTCCACCACGATCGTGCCGGCCCGATTCTCGAACGACCGCATGAGCGCGGTTGAGACGGTGCGCGGTCCCGACCACATCGCGATCCTGGTCACCGCGGCGGGCGCGGCGCCTGACTGGCTCACAGCACCACGACCGAACGGAGCACCTCCCCGCGCTCCATCTTGGCGAACGCGTCCTCGATCGCATCCAGCGCGATCGTCTCGGAAACGAACTTGTCCAGCGGCAGCCGGCCCTGCAGGTGCAGGTCGACGAGCATGGGGAAGTCGCGGGTCGGCAGGCAGTCGCCGTACCAGGACGACTTGAGCGAGCCGCCGCGCCCGAACACGTCGAGCAGTGGCAGGTCGAGCTGCATGGTCGGAGTCGGCACGCCGACCAGCACGACCGTTCCGGCCAGGTCGCGGCCGTAGAAGGCCTGCTTGTAGGTCTCGGGCCGGCCGACCGCCTCGATCACGACGTCCGCACCGTTGCCCTCGGTCAGCTCGCGGATCCGCTCGACCGGATCTTCTGACCGCGAGTTGACTGTGTCGGTGGCGCCGAACTGCCCGGCCCATTCGAGCTTGCGGTCGTCCACATCCACCGCGATGATCTTCCGGGCCCCGGCCAGGCTCGCACCGAGGATGGCCGCGTCCCCGACCCCGCCGCAGCCGATGACCGCGACCGAGTCACCCCTGGTCACTCCGGCGGTATTGAGGGCGGCGCCGAGACCCGCCATCACGCCGCAGCCGAGCAGCCCAGCCACCTCCGGCTTGATCGCGGGGTTGACCTTGGTGCACTGGCCCGCCGCGACCAGCGTCTTCTCGGCAAACGCGCCGATCCCGAGCGCCGGGGACAGCTGAGTGCCGTCGCTCAGCGTCATCTTCTGGGTCGCGTTATGAGTGGCGAAGCAGTACCAGGGGCGGCCGCGCAGGCAGGCGCGGCACTGCCCGCAGACCGCGCGCCAATTGAGGATCACGAAGTCACCGGGCGCCAGGCCGCTCACGTCAGGGCCGACGGCCTCGACGACGCCTGACGCCTCGTGGCCGAGTAGGTAAGGGAAGTCCTCGCCGATCCCGCCCTCGCGATAGTGCAGGTCGGTGTGGCACACGCCGCATGCCTGTACCGCGACGAGCGCCTCGCCGGGCCCCGGATCCGGGACCATCACCGTGGTGAGGGTGACCGGGGCGCCCTTCGCGCCGGCGATGACGCCCTTGACCTGGTGTGCCATCCTGCTGCTCCTTTACGGGGGGAACGGGGCCGCGTCCGGGCGAGCCGTGTGCCGTGATGATACGGCGTCGGGCGCGAGCGAGAACCGGGATATCCAGTCGGTCTCCAACAGCCGCCACTCGGCGTTGCGCCAACTTGGGCACCGCTTCGCTCGCGGCGTGCCCGCACGCGGTCGGTTGTGGTCCGGTAACTGTCCGCACAAAAAGGGGAGCGGCTGAGCCCTTTCCTGCGTCCAACTGAAGCATGGGTCGGCTGCGGGCGGCGGCCGCCGAGGCACCGGTGTCGG
This sequence comes from Streptosporangiaceae bacterium, assembly GCA_030041135.1. GTDB lineage: Bacteria > Actinomycetota > Actinomycetes > Streptosporangiales > Streptosporangiaceae > JAJYUU01. The sequence continues at coordinate 11,971 of JASHOL010000258.1, forward strand.
ATCCGCGACCAGCGACGCCGTTGCTACTCCTACCGGTGGCTGCCGCCCGAGTCGAAGGCACCAGCCGGCCAGCCGGATCAGCGTTTATCCGACGGTGGATCGCGACCGGACGGTCGCTCCCGAGGCCCGCGGGCGGGGCCGCCGCGTCGGCAGCGCAGGGTACCTGAGCGCCGCCGCTTTGGTCGCGATCCGTACCGGCACGTCGGGCGGCTTGACCTCGGCAAGCACCTGCCGCAATTGCGCGGGCTCCACATCGCAGAGCTTTACGAGGTAACGAGGTGGGTCCGAGCGAGCGGCCGTCAGCGCAGGCTGGCCGCGCCCGAAGCCGAACGGCATGACGAGCATGGCGAGCATCAGCAACGCCTGCCTGCCGATACCGGGCCTGGTGATAATCCTGGCCGCGGGGCCGAGCGAGATCTCCACCAGCAGGCCGTACCGCCGCGAGACCATCCGTACCTGACTGATGTCTGCCCACGGAATGTGGACCTGGCGCAGTTTGGGCCGCTTGCGGGTGGTGCTGATGCCGAGCCACACGCCGGAGGCGTTCACCCTGAACGCGTGAGCGCGGACCGTGAGCACGACGCCGATAAGGACGAGGGCGGCGATCACCATGCCGCCGATCTCGGTGCCGAGGAGCCAGCGTGGTACGGGGCTGGTCAGGTAGCGCATGGCGAGCGCGAGGAGGCAGCCCAGGACAGCGAACCAGATGGGGATCAGCCAGACATATCCCCGCGGAAGGCGGCTGGCCGGTCCTCTTACCAGGAACGTATAGATCTCATCCAATGACCGGCTCCCCGTTTAATCCCTATCGAGATCATCGGGCCTGGCCCGTCGCTCCGGCAAGTAGCAGATATCGGCACTGGCCCAACGTACCGAGGGCGGTGCGGGCCGCCGGGCGCGGTGACCTAACCTGGGGGCAACCCTGACCACCAAAATGATCTACCGGGAGACTGCGATACATGCCGGTTGCCGAGATCACGCGCCATGAGTCCGCCGAGCGGGCGCGGCTGTTGCGGGTACACGGATACGACGTCCGACTGGACCTGACCCGCGGCGAGAAGCTGTTCAGATCGACGTCGGTGATCACGTTCGACTGCGCCGAGCCGGGGGCGGCGAGCTACGTCGACCTGATCGCGGCCGAGGTCATTGAGGTCAAACTCAACGGTGCCCCGATTGATCCGGCCGACGCCTACTCAGACGGCCGGATCACGCTGGCCGGCCTGGCCGCCAGCAACGAGTTGCGCGTCGTGGCCGACTGCGCCTACACCCACGACTCCAGGGGCATGCACCGGGCCGTGGACTCGGCCGACGAACGGGTGTACCTGTACACGAACTTCGAGCCGGCGGACGCCCGCCGGGTCTACGCGAACTTCGAGCAGCCGGACCTGAAGGCCGCGTTCACCTTTCACGTCATCGCGCCCGAGCACTGGGTGGTGCTGTCGAACCAGCCGGCCCCGGACCCGGAGCCGGCCGGCGAGAGCAGCGCGATCTGGCACTTCCCGCCGACGCCGCGGATGTCGACATACCTGACGGCGATCTGCGCGGGGGAGTATCACCTGGTCACCAGCACGCACACGACACCGCGCGGCCAGGTCATACCGCTCGGCCTGGCCTGCCGGGCTTCGCTGGCCGATTTCCTCGACCCGGACGACATCCTGACGATCACCCGTCAGGGCCTTGACTATTACACGGGCCTGTTCGAGCGGGACTACCCGTTCGCCAAGTACGACCAGGTATTCGTGCCCGAGTTCAGCGCGGGCGCGATGGAGAACGTCGGCTGCGTGATCTTCTCCGAGCGGGTGCTCTTCCGGTCGAAGGTAACCGACATGATGTACGAGCTGCGGGCCACGGTGATCCTGCACGAGATGGCGCACATGTGGTTCGGCGACCTGGTCACGATGAAGTGGTGGGACGATCTTTGGCTGAATGAGTCGTTCGCGGAGTTCTCGGCGGCGCTGTCCAGCGCGGAGGGCACCAGGTTCACCGACGCCTGGACCACCTTCTCCGGGGGCCGCAAGACCTGGGGGTACCGGCAGGACCAGATGCCGTCGACGCACCCGGTGGCGGCCGACGTGCCGACGCTGAGCGAGGCGATCGCGAACTTCGACGGGATCAGCTACGCCAAGGGCGCGTCCGTGCTCAAGCAACTGGTCGCCTACGTGGGCCGGGACAGCTTCTTCTCCGGCATCCGGGCTTACTTCGCCGAGTACGGCTGGGCCAACGCGGCGCTGGGCGACCTGCTGCGCACGGTGGAGGCCACCTCGGGACGCAGCCTCAGGGACTGGGCGAGGCTGTGGCTGCAGACCGCGGGACCCAACACGCTGCGCAGCGAGTTCGCCATCGACGAGGACGGCGCATTCAGCCGGTTCGCGGTGCTGCAGGAGGCGCCGGCCGAGCATCCGACGCTGCGGCCGCACCACATCGCGATCGGGCTGTACAACCGGGTCGGCGACCGGCTCGTGCGTGCGCACCGGGTGGAGGCGGACATCGACGGCGCGCGGACCGACATACCGGAGCTCATCGGCCGCGTGCAGCCAGACCTGATCCTGCTCAACGACGACGATCTCACCTACGCGCTGGTCAGGTTCGACCAGCGGTCGCTGGCCACGCTGACCGAGTCGATCGGGCAGTTCACCGACTCGCTGGCCAGGACCGTCTGCTGGAGCGCCGCGCTGGACATGGTGCAGCAAGCCGAGCTGTCCGTACCCGCGTTCATCAGGATGATGGTCGCGGGGATGGGCGAGGAACCGACGATCTCGGTGCTGCAGACCCTGCACATGACCGCGGCCAGGCTGATGAGCGTCACGGCCGACCCGAAGTGGGTGCCCGAGGGCAAAGAACGGCTGGCCAGCGCGGCCCTGCCGCTGCTGCTCGCGGCCGAGCCCGGCAGCGACCGCCAGCTGGCCTGGGCGGAACTGCTGGCCTGGACGGCGATCACGCCGGAGCAGCTGGACCTGATCGCCGGGCTGCTTGACGGCTCGGTCGAGATCCCCGGCCTGGCCGTCGACACCGAGCTGCGCTGGGCCCTGCTGCGGCGGCTGGCCGCGACCGGCCGGTCGGGCGATGCGGAGATCGACGCCGAACTCGGGCGGGACGCTACCGACGCCGGGCGACGGCACGCGGCCGCGAGCCGGGCGGCGATCCCCGATGCCGCGCACAAGGACACGGCCTGGCGCATGCTGGCCGAGTCGGAAGAGCTTGGCCATGAAGGTGTCACCGCGGTTGCCGCCAGCTTCGGGCAACCCGAGCACGCGGAGCTGCTCGGCCCGTACGCGGAGGCCTACTTCTCGGTCCTGCCCGATCTCTGGTCAAGCCGCGGCGATCATATGAAGCGGGTTCTCGGCGATGCGCTGTTCCCTTACTTCGCGGCGTCGCCAGGACTGCTGCGCCTGATCGACGAGTTCCTGGCCCAGCCCGACCTTGACCCGGCCATGGTGCGGCTGCTGATCGAGCGTCGCGATGTCATCGAACGCGCGCTGAGGTCGCGGGAGCTTCCGGCCTGATGAGCCCGATGCGAGCAGCGGAGATAACCAGGGCGGAGACCGCTGAACGAGCCCGGCTGCTCCGGATCGCCGAATACGACGTCACGCTGGACCTGACCAGTGACGGCGAGACGTTCGGCTCGCGGTCGGTCATCAGGTTCGACTGCACCGCACCTGGCTCGGCTTCCTATGTGGACCTGGTGGCCGACCGGGTACATGAGGTCAGCCTCAACGGGGTCGGCATCGATCCGGCCGGCGCCTACGCCGACGGCCGGATCGCGCTGGCTGACCTGGCCGCGCACAACGAGCTGCGCGTGGTCGCCGACTGCCGCTACTCCGCTGACGGAACTGGCCTGCACCGCTCCGTAGACCCGGCCGATGGCCGGGTCTACACCTATACCAAGTTCGAGCCCGCCTACGCGCGCACGGTATTCGCGAACTTCGAGCAGCCCGACCTGAAGGCACCGTTCACCATCGCCGCCCGCGTGCCCGCGCACTGGACGGTCCTGTCGAATGAGTCAGCCGCCGGCGACCCCGTCGTCCAGGCAGACGGCGACTGCGCGCTGTGGCAATTCCAGCCGACGCCGCCGCTGCCGACCTACCTGTTCGCGCTGGTCGCCGGCGACTACGCGGTTGTGCGCGGCTCGCACACGACGCCGCGCGGGCAGGTAATTCCGCTTGGCCTGGCGTGCCGGCAGTCGCTGGCCGCCTTCCTGGACCCCGAGGACATCTGGGAGACCACCCGCCAGGGCCTGGACTATTACACGGGCCTATTCGAGCGGGACTACCCGTTCGCCAAGTACGATCAGGCGTTCGTGCCCGAGTTCAGCGCCGGGGCGACGGAGAGCGCGGCGTGCGTGATCTGGACCGACGCCCTCCTGTTCAGGTCCAGGGTCACCGACAGCGCGTACGAGCTGCGCGCCAGCGTCGTCCTGCACGAGATGGCGCACATGTGGTTCGGCGACCTGGTGACGATGCGGTGGTGGGACGACCTGTGGCTGAATGAGTCGTTCGCGGAGTTCTGCGCGGCCCTGTCCAGCACCGAGGCGACGAGGTTCACCGGCGCCTGGGCCACGTTCTGCCTAGGGCGCAAGGCGTGGGGCTACCGGCAGGACCAGCTGCCATCGACCCACCC
>JASHOL010000259.1 GCA_030041135.1 Streptosporangiaceae bacterium
TGGACCGCGGCGTACGCGTTGACCAGGCCGGCGCCCTGCTCGTAGGCGGGCGCGCCGAGGTTGGTCGTGGTGCTCATGATGACCTGCTTGACCACGGCCGGGGATGGCGTGGTACCGCCGTGGGTCTTACGGAACGCCTGGATAATCAGCGCCGCGATGCCGGCGGTCCACGGCGAGGCCTCGCTCGTCCCGCCGAAGTACTCGACTCCCTCGGCCTTGCCGCCCCAGCTCGCGCAGTCGGGGAAGAATTTCAGGTTCGTAGAGCAGGACGCGAAGCTCGTGTCACCGGGAGCCGCGACGTCCACGGTGTTGCCGTAGGTGTCGAAACCGCCGGAGCTCAGCGGCGACATGTTGTCGTCCAGCCAGCCCTTGGCGAACATGTCGGCCTGGCCGTAGTTCGTCATCGCGTAGAAACGCAAGTCGGTTGTCGAGGCAGCCGAGATGATCTCGGGGTCGGTGGCCGGCGAGCCGATCGTGTTGCTTGACGAGGAGTCTCCAGCGCCGGTCACGACCGTGATGCCGAGCGCGACGGCCGCGTCGTCGAATTCCTTCAGGGCGTCGGTGGTGTTGGAGTCGGGGAATCCATTCTCGGTGAAGGACTCGTTGATCACGTTGGCCGGGTGGATGACGCTGGCGTAGTTGATCGCGTCAAGGAATGCCGACTCCGTGGTGCTGTCGGTCACGCCGAAGACCCGCAGGCCCTCGATGCTGGCGCCGGGAGCCACGCCCTCGATCCTGATGTTGCACGTCACGGTCAGGCCCTGGGTGCTGAAGTTCTGCACGTTGTAGACGTGCAGGCCCTGGCCGCCGATCGTGTTCGCGTCGCCGAACGCCTCACCGCCGGCACCGCTGGGTCCCTTGGTCCCGTCTCCGGTGAAGTCCTCGTAGACCGAGAACGCGGACTTGTGGTCCTTGCGGATGAAGTTGACGTTGTTCGGGTCCACGCCATCGGCGATGTACGCCACGGTCACGCCGGCGCCGGTGAAGCCCAGCGACCTGGCCGTCTTGGCGTGCGGGTTCGACGAGGCGACGCCGGTGAGCGACAGCGCCTCCGGCTCAAGCTGGACCTTGCCGTGCGGGAGGCACGCGCCGGCGATCGGCTTGATCCGCGACGACTTGGCCGTGCCGACCGCGGGGACCTGCTGCACCGTCGGGCCCTGGATGATCTCGTCAGGGATCACATTCGCCACGTCCGGGTTGGCCTCAAGCCGCGCCTCCTCGCCTGCCGACACCGTCGCGGCGAACGAGTTCACGAGCTGGTAGGTGATGATGTGGGTCGAATGCGTTTCCCGTAGCTCGCTGAGCAAGGGCGCCTGGCTCGCCGCGATCGCGGCGAAACGGCGGGTCATCGCGGCCGACCGCAGCGGCGCGAGGGCCGGCTGGGCCTTCATGAAAACGATCACGGGCTTGTCAACGCCGACAGACAGACTGGCCGCCTCGGCCTTCGTCAGCGGTTGCCAAGCGGTCTGGTGCGGGCTGGCCGCCGTCGGCGCAGCCAGCGCCGTGCCGACCTGAGCGGCGGCGAGCGCGGTCGCCGCGGCGGCGATCAATAGGACAGAGCGTTTTCTTGGTCGCAGGACAAACCCGTGCCGGCGCGTCAACAAATGTCGTCGCATACCGAGGCTCCTCTTTTGGACAGGCGGCAGCACTGCCGCGCGCGTCGTGACCCCAATCCGCGACCGTAACAGCTAGCCGTTTAATTCATCTATTTTTAACTACATAAATTTTCGATCACGATACTCAGCGCTAGCACCCCAGTGATTGGAAGCCGTAGAGGGCGACATTGGCGCAGGTAGCGGCGCTGCGATATAGCGCAACTCCTGGAGTTGAGGACCGGCCGTCACCCTCCGCTGCGTAGGCCGCGCCGCGTGACCGGCCGTAGCGGTTGGCCGGACTTGATTGCCGCGGGTACTGACGTCGCGCATCCCGCGCCTTACGATGTACAAGCGGTGCCGAATGACTCGCGAGAAGGCACAGCGGGAGGACCGTCGCAGAGTGGATGTGGGGGCGCATCTAGCGCTTGCGCGTGATGCGCCCGGGGTGGGGACCCTATGGACGGTGATCGGACGCACGCGCGCCCGAAACGGGTTTTCGTCGGCCGCCGGCCGGAGCTGGCCGCACTAAGCGCCGCGCTGGCCTCGGCATGCGCGGGCGACCCGCAAGTCGTGCTGATCGAAGGTCAGGCTGGCGTGGGCAAGTCGTCGCTCATTTCCCAGTTTCTCGGCGGCCAGCCGAGTGTGACGGTCATTACCGCCAGCGGCGACGAGGCCGAGACCTATTTGCCGTACGGCCTGATCGACCAGTTGACGGCCGAGGCGGTCGCAGTTTCTGCCGACGCGCTCGCCGGCCTGCAGTTGCTCGCCCACGGCCCAGCCGCGGACGCCGATCCGGTCAAGGTCGGCGTGGAGCTGCTTGAGTTGATCTCCTCCCTGGGAGGCGAAACGGTCGTGGTCGTGATCGAGGACCTGCAGTGGGCTGATCCGCCGTCCGCGCGCTCGCTCCTGTTCGCCTGCAGGCGGCTGAGCGCGGATCGCGTGCTCGTGATCCTCACGGGCCGGCCTGGCGGGACCTCGTCGCTGGGTGAGGGGTGGGAACGCTTCATCAGCGGCGATCGGCGCTCTACCCGGGTTACGCTCACCGGGCTGGGCGTGGACGAGCTTGGAGAGCTGTGCCGTGCACTCGGGCGCACGGGGCTCTCCGACCGGGCTTTCCGGAGACTGCGGCGGTTCACCGGTGGCAGCCCGCTGCTCACCCGCGAGCTGCTCGCCGAACTGATGGACGAGACGCTGAACGACGGCCACGGGATGCTGCGTGCGCCCCGGTCTCTCGCCGACGTGATACGCCTCCGCCTGGGCGCTCTCTCCGCGGCCGCGCGCGACCTGGCGGCGGCAGCGGCGGTGCTCGGGGAGCACAGCACGCTCGTCGATGTGGCCGCGGTGGCGGCGACAATGGACCCGGTGGCGGGGACAACGGACCCGGCGGCGGGAACAACGGACCCGGCGGCGGCCCTCGGCGAAGCCGAGCGGGCGGGGATCCTGCTCGAGGAAGAAACGCCGTCGGGCTGGAGGCTTTCCTTTCCCCACCTGCTCGTGCGCCAGGCAGTGTATGGCGAGCTCGGGCCAGAGCGGCGGAGGGCTCTCCACCTGCGCGCCGCGGCAGTCGTAGGCGGTGAGCACTCGCTCGCTCACCGGACCGCCGCCGCATCCGGCGCAGACCGCGCGCTTGCATCTGACCTCGAACGCGCGGCTGGTCACGCAGCAGCAGCCGGGAATCTCCGCCTCGCCGCCCGGTACCTGCAGCAGGCGGCCATGGTGTCCGGGGCAGGACCCGAACGTGCTGAGCGCACGCTGTTGTCGTTCGAGGTGCTGGTCCGGGCGGCAGACGTGAGCCGGGCCGAGGCCGCGCGGCCGGCGGTCGAGTTGCTTACCGCCAGCGCCCGGAGGGACGCGGCCCTGGGCCAGCTCGCCTTGCTCGCGGCGCGGCCGGCTGATGCGCGAGTCTTGCTGCAGTCAGCCTGGGATGCTCATGATCCCGCGCGCGACAAGGCAGCGGGCCAGGACGCAGCGACCGGGCTCGGGATGCTGTTCGGCATGTCGGGCTCATTCACTGCGTCCAACATGTGGCTAGACCGCGCGATGGAAAGCGCGACCGGCAGCGAGCCATGGTACGAGACCGTCCGCGGCATGCGGGCCATGCAGCTAACGCTCAGCGGACAAGGCCGCAAGGCTCTCGGCCTGTTCGATGATCTGCCCGAGCGCGCGGCAATGGTGCCGTCCGGGCAGACCGGTTCGGTCGCCTACCGAGGGATCGTGAAGCTCTGGACCAGTGATCCCTACGGAGCCACCGAGGACCTGGGGGTGGCGGTAAAGCGGATCGGGGCCGGGCTCCAGGTGCGGTTTCCCGGTCAGACGCTGGCATTTCTCGCCGACGCCGAGTTCCGGCACGGTCGGTGGGACGACTGCCAGGACCACGCTGACCTGGCGGTATCGCTGGCCCGCGACGCGGACCTCCACTACGACCTGCCCATCGTGCACAGCGTGGCAGCCAGGGTTCCCGCCTGCCGCGGGGATTGGTCGACGGCCGCTGGCCACGTCGAAGCAGCGGAAGAAGCAGCCCGCGCATTCGGTGGCTTCGCGGAAATCCTCGCGGGCTCGGCCCGCTGCATCCTGGGGTTCGCCAGGGACGAGCCCGGCGAGGTGCTGCTCGGCGCGGCCATGGCGCTGGCCGTGCCGGAGATCGACTGCTACGACGACCCGGCCGCGTTCTGGTGGCGCCCGCTGGAGGCCTGGGCCCTGATCAGGTCCGGACGGCTTGCCGATGCCGAAAGCGTGCTCCTCGCTTACGAGTCTCGCGCCACCGACCGTGGCCAGTCCTTGGCGCTGATCAATGCGGCGTGGCTCCGCGGCTGGCTGGCCATGGCGCACACCGAGTTCGAGCAAGCAGAGCAGGTGCTGCGGAAGGGGTGCCAGGCCTGCGCCAACGAGCCCTTCCCGTTCCACCGCGGGCTGCTGAACCTCCAGCATGGCCGGTGCCTATCGCGGCTGCGCCGGCGCAAACTGGCAATTGCCGCCATCCGGACCGCCGACGATATCTTCTCCGGCCTCGCCGCTCACCCGTTCATGCAGGCCACCAGCGCCGAACTCACCGCGCTTGGCGTCCGGCCGCGGAGAGGCGGGGATCCAGATCTGCCCGGATTGACGACCCAGGAACTCCGAGTGGCGCGGCTGGTCGCATCTGGGCTGTCTAACCGGGAGACGGCCGAACAGCTATATCTGAGCCCCAAGACCGTCGAGTACCACCTGGCCAGCGCATTCACGAAGCTCGGGGTCAACGACCGGCATCAGCTTACAGCCCGCATCCGCCTCTCGGCCGGCACCCAGCAGCGAAGCCTAGGGAAGAACCTAGGGAAATTACCGATGCCACTGATGCGGATGATGCGTAGCTTCGTGCTGACTTGGTGCAGTCGGCTGGGGAGAGCGGCCCGCGTACGCTCGCTGCCTGCCGGCCCGCAAAGCCGACCACTGGGGAGGGGTCGTCGTGGGGTGGTTCTGGCTAAATGTTCCGCTCATGCTGTTGTTCTTCGGCTGCTGGACGGGCATCCCGCTGTGGCTGACGCTCACCCGCTGGCATGCCGAGATCACCGCAAGGCATGCCGAGATCGCGGCAGCACAGAGCGAGATCGCAGTTCAGGCCGTCGCGGCGCATCCGACGGCGGTCGCGGAAGAAATTCCGGCCCTAGCGGGAGTTGCCGACTTGCCGGGTCGCTGAGTTCGGTCGGTGACCAGCCCGCGGCATCACAAGCCGCGCGCGGCAACCAAGGGCAGGTGATCGTCCCGTGCTGACGGGCCGGGCCGAGACCCCAGGGCCGGAAACTTGCGACGCAGGAAGCGGATATCAGTCAGTGCCTGAACCAGAACTTGCCGACCCACTGGCGCGCTTGCGCGATATTGCGACACGGCTTGGCATCGCGGTGCTCGACGGTTCCGCCTGGGACCGCGGGTGGCCGGACGAGAGCGCTGCCGCGATCGTGGCCTTCGGCGAGCACATCGCCCTGAAGCCCGGTCTGGACGACGGCCTGCGCACCGATGTCCTCGCGATGGGGCTGATCGTCGCGGCCGTTATGGGTGACCGCCCGGCAGGCCACTCGTGCGCGATCACCGCACCTGACGGCCTCGTCCTGATATCCCTGAACCGCGCCGCCCCGTGCGAGTCCGGCCCCGGCCGGCTCGCCACGCTTCTTGTCCGCAAGTGCGGTCGGTATACAGCGTCCGCCGCGTTCGACTACACCACGCCGCCAATGACCGACCCGTCGCCATGGCGATCCTGGATCCAGGCCGCCGGCCACCGGGGCGCAACATGGCGTGGGCAGGTAGTTGTACCGGCGACCGGCCAGATACGGCCGCGCCCACGGCGGGCACCCAGAGCACTTACCTTGCAGGATGGTTGACCTGCCGGCAGCCCGCGGCGTTCGCGGCGTGACGCACGTCGTTAGTCCGAGACGGGCACCCTGTGCTCAGCCTCCACCTCCGTATGGCCGAGCCTGTCCGCGGTGCGCCGCGCGGTCCCGGCCGCCCACGGACCGCTGACCAGCAGCCCGATCACCAGCACGCCCAACCCGCAGCCGACCACGATCCACCAGCCAGCGTGGCTGGCATCGGCAAAGTGCAGCCTGAACGCGCCGTGCAGGGCAGAGATCGTCGCCGACCCGATCACCGCTACTCCCAGAGAGGACCCGACCTGCCTGCTGGTGGACGCCACCCCAGCCGCCACCCCGGCTTGCGTACGGGGCATGCCTGACACTGTGCTGTTGGTGATCGGCGCGTTCACCAGTCCAAAGCCAAAGCCGAACAGGGCGTAGCTTGCCACCAGCAGGATCGCGGCGGTACCGGTCGTAACGTGGGCCAGGATCAGCCCGGCGCCAGTGATCCCCACGCCGGCGAGCACCAGCGAGGGCCGTGTGCCCCTGGTCGCGACGAGCCGGCCGGACAGCGGAGAGAAGATCGCGGTCATCGCGGCCATCGGCAGCGTGAACACGCCTGCCATCAGCGGCGAGTAACCACGGACGTCTTGCAGGTAGAGCTGGTTGACCAGCAGGAACCCGCCGAGGGCCGCGAACGCGCAGATCGCGATCGCGACGGCACCTGAGAATGGGGCACTGCGGAAGAAGCGCACGTCGATGAGCGGCTCCTCGCGGCGCGGCTCGTAGCCGAGGAGGGCCACGAGCGCGGCAGCCGCCAGGGCAAAGCAGCCGACGATCTTGCCGGATGTCCAGCCCGATGCCGGTCCCTCGATGAGGCCGTAGACCAGCGCGGCAAGCAGGATTATCACGAGCGCCTGCCCGACCGGATCCAGGCGGCGCGACCGCGGAGCCTTGGACTCGGGCACGAACAGCGCGGTCAGGACGATCGCTGCGATGCCGACAGGAATGTTGACCCAGAAGATGCCGCGCCAGCCGACGGTCTCCACGATCAGGCCTCCGGCTATCGGGCCCAACGCCATGCTCAGCCCGATGACACCGCCCCACATGCCGATCGCCCGTGCCCGCTCCGCGGGCTTGATGAATGTGTTGGTGATGATGGACATCGCGACCGGGTTCAACATCGACCCGCCGACGGCCTGGATCATCCTGAACGCCACGAGCCAGCCGAGGCCGGGCGCAACGCTGCACAGCAGCGATCCCAGGGTAAACATGGCCAGACCGGTCTGGAACGTTCGCCGCCTGCCCACGCGGTCGGCCGTGGACCCCGACAGCATGAGCAGGCTGGCCAGCACGAGCGTGTAGGCGTCGATCGTCCACTGCAACCCGGAGACGCCCGCATGCAGGTCCCGCCCGATCGAGGGCAGTGCGACGTTGACGATCGTGACGTCCAGGCCGACGATGAACAGGCTCATGCAGCAGATCGCCAGCACCAGCAGCCGCCGCCGGTAACTCATGTCTGCTGGACCCACTCCGGCCTCTCCCTCATATCAGCGTTCGCCCAGTTAGTCCCTCTAAGACCAACGTCGACGGCCCGCCGCCGCATGCCCAGAATTAAAGAATAGTTCGTCAATCGAAAGTTGACTGGCGGGAGGGGCCTTCACGCGCGGGAGGCGGGAGGGGCCTTCACGCGCAGGAGGCGGCGGGCCTTCACGCGCGGGAGGCGGGAGGGGCCTTCACGCGCGGGAGGCGGGAGGGGCCTTCACGCGCGGGAGGCGGCGGGCCTTCACGCGCGGGAGGCGGCGGGCGCTGGACGAGCGGCGCCGGATCCGTCAACGGCGAGTTGACGTTCTACAGCCGTCAACCTATGGTTGACCCATGACACCTCCACCAACCCTTCAGGACCTGATCAACACTGTTCAGCAGGACGCGGCGTCGGGCGAAGCGATCGACCAACTGGTCACCGCGGCCGCGACGGTGGCTCAGCTCGAAGACACAAACGACGCCCTGCTCGGGCATTTCGTCGATCGGTGCCGACGCGAGGGCCGGTCGTGGTCGGAGATCAGCGGCGCGCTCGGCGTAACCAAGCAGGCTGTGCACAAGCGCTTCGCGGCCTCGATCGCTGACAAGATCATCGCTAGCGTCCCGTCACCCACGTTCGAGCGATTCACCGATAGAGCCCGCAGGGTGCTCGCCGTTGCCATCCAGATGGCGCAGGCCGACGGCCAGCAGCCGGCCAGCTCCGTCCACCTCCTCCTCGGCCTGTACTCGGAGCCTGAGGGCGTCGCGGCCAGGGCGCTGGAGGAAATCGGCGTTAGCGAGGCAGCCGTCGCGGTCGCGGCGACCCGGGCCAGGCAGGCGACGCCCGAGGGCACCGCCGAGGCCACCGAGGCCGACGGCGAGACCGAACTCGGTGCAGAAGCGCCAAAGAAGTTCACGGCGGACGGCAGTCGCGCGCTGCGGAACGCGCTGGCGGTCGCCCTCGAGCTTAGCCACAACTACATCGGCACCGAGCACCTGCTGCTCGGCATGTACCGGGATCCCGGTTCGCCGGCCGCCGTGACGCTGGCCGCGGTCGGCGCCACCGAGAGTGAAGCGACCGCCCACGTCACCGAGCTGCTGCGCGGCTTCCGTAATCCTCCGACCGCCTAACCCCTGCCGTCGGCAGCGTCCTGCGCCTGCGTGCCGTTGACCGGCAGCGTGAGCACGGACGGCTGCGGCGGCCCGTGCTGGATGCTGTATCGCACCACGGCCGTCTGCGTGCCGGTCATCGGATCGGCCGTGGTACCGAGATTACGGGCGTAGCACGGGAACGCGCCGCCCGATACCTGCAGCCTGATCCGGTGACCGGCCACGAACACGTGCGACACATCGGGCAGCGACAAGCTGACTTCGCACACCGTACCCGGAGCCAGTTGCGGCTGCCGGACCCGGATGACCTGGTCGGTAACGTTGCGCGACTCGCCGCTCTCGCTCACGTCGCACAGCCGCGCGAAGACGTCAGCGCAAGCGCCGTCGCAGCGGAAGCACAGGTGCAGCGACGGCGCCCCTGCGATCTCGACTGGTTCGGCGAGCGGCGCCGTGGAGAATGTCAGCACGTCGGCCCGCGCCTCCAGGCCGCGGTTATCGCGGCTGCCCGCGGAGTACGACGTGGTCCTGCCGCCGACCGACGGCGTGGGGTCGCGCGGGTCGTACAGAAACTCGGTGGCCCCGGCTGGCGGCAGTGTCCCGGCCAGCACGCCGCCGCCCTGCAGGTACCAGGTCACCGGCGCGGCCGCGGGCGGCGGCCATTCCGGTAGCTCGACCCACTGCCCGACTCCGCCCGTCCGCACTCGCACCGGCGCCGTGCGCGGGCTCGGCCCGTTACCGGCCACGAAGGCATCGAGCCACGCGAGTGTCTCGCGCGTCGCCAGTCCGACGTCCACGGTCAGGTGCGTCCATGGACCGACAGTCAGCCCGACGGGAACGCGCCGGCGGCGCAGCGCCTGATACTGCACCATCGTCTGCTCATAGAACTGATCATGAAATCCGCCGATCAGCAGCACCGGTACGGCAACCCGCTCTAGTGCCGCGGTAGCACGGCGCGCGTCCCAGTACGCGTCGGACAAGTCCGGGTGAGCGAGCCACTCCGAGTACCAGGGCGCCTCGTTCCCCCCAATAACCTCGCCGGTCGAACTCAGCGGCAGCCTGGTGAGCAAGGGCGCAATGCGCTTCTCGCGCCGAACGGCACCCCAGACCTGCCGCAGCGCGCTGCGCTGCTCATGCTGGTGGGCCATCAGCGCGCTCCAGGCGAGCCTGTTGTACAGGGTGAACGGCCCGTGCCCGAAGGCGGTGAAGCCAAGATCGTGCGGCGCGACCTGGACGACCATCGCCCGCAACTCAGGCGGAGGGTCCAGCGTCAGCGCCCACTGAACGTAACCGAGGTAGCTGCTGCCAGCGGTCGCCAGCCGCCCGTCGAACCAGTCCTGCCCGCGTAGCCAGGCGACGGTGTCCTGGCCGTCGGCGGCCTCGTCGGCGTACGGGCGGAAGGTGCCGCCCGAGCCGAACGTCCCCCGCGTGCTCTGCAGCAGCACGTGGTAACCGCGTTCCGCGTATGGCCAGGCCATCGCGGCGTACAGCAGCCCACGACCGTAGGGGCAGCGCATCAGCACGGTCGGCCACGGACCGGGCACCGCCGGCGCATAGTGGTCCGCGAGCAAGACGACGCCGTCGCGCATCGCCACCTGAACGCCGCGCTCGACCGTGACCGGGTTGCGCGCGGGCCCGAGCTTCCACCTCCGTCGCGTGGCCGTGCTCATCAGCCGAGCGCCTGCTCCCAGCGGCCGCGGGCCAGACCTCATAGACCCCCTTGACCGGGTGGATGCCGATTCGCCAGATTCATGAGGCACATTACGCGCACTGCGCGCCGGACCCGGCAGGCGGACGCGCTGACAGACTCCCGTGGTTCACTGACCCGGTGGGGAACGAGGAGTTTCCGGTGCTTGCGTTCTCTTCCGCTGCCGCTTGGCGGGCCTGGCTCGCGAGCGAGGGAGAGAGTTCTCCCGGTGCCTGGCTCAAGATCGCCAAGCAGGGAGCTCCCGAGCGCACCGTTTCTTATGCCGAGGCGGTCGCGGAGGCGCTGTGCTTCGGCTGGATCGACGGCCAGAAGAACGGCCTGGATGACGAGTACTGGCTGCAGCGGTTCTCCCCGCGCAAGGCCGGAAGCAAGTGGTCCAAGATCAACACAGAGAAGGCCGAAGAGCTGATCGAAGCGGGCCTGATGCAGCCGGCAGGCCTGCGCCAAGTGGAGCAGGCCAGGGCGGACGGGCGATGGGAGCGCGCGTATGCCGGACAGCGTTCGGCGACCGTGCCAGACGACCTGCGACGCGCGCTCGATGCCAGCCCCGCGGCCGGTCAGTTCTTCGAGACGATCAGCAGCCAGAACCGGTACGCGATCCTGTACCGGATCGGTGCCGTGAAGCGGCCGGAGACACGAGCAAGGAAGATTGCCCAGTACGTTCAGATGCTGGCCGAGCACAAAACTCTGCATCCATGACGCGGTGGCTCTCTAGCCGATGTCGCGGCGCCCCAGGCCGATCAGGCCTGCGGCCACGAGCACGACCGCGATCACGCTGAGCCAGATCAGCGGCGTCGCCGTCAGCACGCCGCCCGGCAGCTTCGGCGTGTGCGTGAACGGCGAGATGTCCAGCACCGACTGCGACAGGCTGAGCGCGGGACCGAATACCGCGACGAAGCTGCAGACGGCCAGCGCCGTCCAGCCGACAACACCGCTGCCCCTCGGTGTGAGTCCGACGCCGGCCATCGCGATCGCGGCCACCACTAGCACCGCGGGTATCTGCACCAGCCCGGCCTCGATCAGCCTGGGCAGCTGTGTGCTGAGATCCGAGGTCGCGATGCCGAAGCCGAGCGCGAAGCCGAGCCCGGACAAGAACATGATCACAACGGTGCCGGCCAGCACGACCAGCAGGTGGCTGCCTGCCCAGCGCAGCCGGCTGACCGGCCCGGCCAGCAGCGGCTCGCCGAGGTTGCCCGCCTCCTCCGAGCGCAACCGCAGCACGGCCGAGACCGCGTAACCGGCGGCGATCAGGGCGGCCAGCATCATGCACGCGGCCAAGTAGGCGTTGGTCAGGCCAGCATGCCCGCCGATGTGCCGCAGCACCTTGTCGACCGCGCCGCTGACGCCGATGAGCTGGCCGACCGATTTGCCGACCACTCCGATCGCGATGCCGAAGAGCAGGAAACCGGTTGCCCACGCCGCGAGCGTGGCCCGCTGCAGCCGCCACGCGAGGCCGGCCGGCCCGGCGAGCAGCGGTCCGGCCGTTGCCGGACCTGGCCGCGGCTGCAGCAGTCCGGCGCCGTGATCACGCCGGGCGGCGAGCCAGAACGCAGCGAGGACGCCGACCGTTGTCGTGGCCGCGGGCAGGGCAAGCACCCACCAGCGCTCGGCCGCGTACGGCCGCACGACCTCGGCCCAGCCGATAGGCGACAGCCACGTCAGCCACGTCAGCCCGTGACTGCCGCCTGAGTCACCGACGCCGCGCAGCAGGAAGGCGACGGCGAGCACCGTGATCGCTATGCCGCGCGCCCCCCTGGCAGTCTCGCTGACCTGCGCCGCGATCGCCGCGATCCCGATGAACACCAGGCCGCAGCTAAGCTCGCCGGCGGCGAACGCAACCGAGCCACTTGGAGACAGTCCGCCCGCGGCCAGCAACGCGCTGGTCAGCACGAACAAGATGAGGCTCGCCGCCGCGGCCACGAGCATGGCGACGGCGAGCGGGGCGCGCCGGCCAACCGCAGTGGACCCGACAAGTTCGAGCCGGCCGCTCTCCTCATCCGCCCTGGAGTGCCGCACGACCAGGAAGGTCGTCATCAGGCCGGCCCCGAGCGCGGCATAGGACAAGTACCGCCAGGCCACGATCGCACCGAGCGAACTGCCGTGGAGCTGGCCGTACAGAAACGAGAGGGCCGGGTCGCGGTGCACGGTCGCGGCGACGGACAGTCGGTCCCTCGCCGTCTTGTACACCGTCTTGATGCCGAAGCCGCCGGAGGCGGCGATCACTGCCAGCGCGTATACCCAGACCGGAAGCGCGATGCGGTCGCGCCGGAAGGCCAGCCGGGCGAGTTGGCGCACTCCAGTCAGCGAGCCGCCGCTTCCTGTCCGCCCTGGCGCGCGCCGGCCAGAACTCGGCCGCTCTCCTGCTGACACCGTCAGCGTGCTCATGCTGTATCTCCCCCGTCGTCATCTCGCCCGTCGCCGGCGTAGTGCCGCAGGAAGAGCTCCTCGAGCGTGGGCGGCTGACTCACGAGCGTGCGCACTCCGGCCGGGACCAGCTGGCGCAGCAGCGGATCAAGCTGGTCAGAGTCCACCTCGCAGCGCACCCGGCTGCCCCCGTCCTGCTCGGGATCGACGACGAGATCGTGAACGCCGGGCAGCCGGTCAAGACCGGCGACGGTCCCGGCCAGTTCCGCTGCGATCGACGTCCTGGTCAGGTGCCGCAACTCGGACAGCGTGCCGGTCTCGACCGTGCGACCGGCGCGGATGATCGTCACCCGATCGCAGAGTGCCTCCACCTCGGACAGGATGTGGCTGGACAGCAGGACCGTGCGGCCGCGGGCCCGCTCGTCCTCGGCGCACTCACGGAACGCGGCCTCCATCAGCGGATCGAGTCCGGACGTGGGCTCGTCCAGCAGGAGCAATTCGGCGTCGGATGCCAGCGCGGCGATCAGCGCGACCTTCTGCCGATTGCCCCTTGAGTAGGCCCTGGCCTTCTTGGTCGGATCCAGGTCGAAGCGCTCAAGGAGGTCCGCGCGCCGCTGAGGATCGAGCCCGCCGCGCAGCCTGCCGAGCAGGTCGATGACCTCCCCGCCGGTCAGGTTCGGCCACAGCGTCACGTCACCTGGCACGTAGGCAAGCCGCCGATGAAGGCTGACCGCCTTTGCCCACGGGTCGCCGCCGAGCAACCTCGCCGTACCGCCATCGGAACGCAGCAACCCGAGCAGAATCCGGATTGTGGTGGTTTTGCCGGCCCCGTTGGGCCCGAGGAACCCGTGCACCTCGCCGGTCGAGACGATGAGGTCAAGGCCATCGAGCGCGACGGTCTTGCCGAATGCCTTGCGCAGGCCCGAGACTTCGATAGCGTCCACGGACTTGATGATACGCTATATTCAGGAAGTACTGAAAATACTAACGATAAGAATACGGGAACGAGGTGCTCCGGCCGGCCGGTGTCTGCAGCGCAACGCCGTAGTCCAGGAGAACAGCCAGCCCGCGCCGCCATGGCCGATGACGGCGGTCTGGCCGGACGGCCAGCCCCCGACGTGACGGCGGCGGGAGATGGCGCGGTCGACCGCGGGCCGACGCGGCCCGGCCCGGCCGGCG
>JASHOL010000260.1 GCA_030041135.1 Streptosporangiaceae bacterium
CAGCGAGCCAGCGCCGGGGCCGCAGCCAGGTCGGCCGTGCTTTGCCCCGCCACTGGCGGACCCGATACCCTAGGGGCCGGCCCGATGCGGGCTGCCAGGAGGCTTCGCCTAGTCCGGTCTATGGCGCCGCACTGCTAATGCGGTTTGGGTTCGCGCCCATCCGGGGTTCAAATCCCCGAGCCTCCGCCAGTCTGACCTGGGTCTTTACGCTAGGGCGTGAAGACCAGTGTTCAACTCAGTGATCATCTTCGCCTCCTGCTTGGCCGCCGCTGGGCCCATCGGGCAGGCGGCGAAGGATCTCGGCGAGCTGATCGCTCTGCCGTTCCTGGCCGAGCTCGATCCTGCCGAGCCGCTCTCGCACCTCGCCGAACTGCTCGGTCATCTCGCCGTGCATGACCGAAACGCCGTAGCTGATCGCGTCGACCTTGGCTGGCAGGATCCGGAAGGCGTCGTCAGTGCAAGGCTTTGCCGATCGCGATGAGGGCGATGGGGATGAAGAACATCGCGGCCCCGTAGCCGATCAGGGCGGTCACGAGCAGACACCGCACCAGCAGTCGCCGATGGCTGCTTGGCCCCTCACTGGCAGCCACGTCGAGGTTGACGAGGCCTGCCGGGACCAAGATTAGCCCGCAAATAACGACAAATGCCGCCGAGCCGAACATGTACCAGAGGGCGGCGATTGGCTTGCCGACGAGGAGCACGACGGCGCCCCCGATCATCAGCCACCCACACGACACCTTCCATAGCTGCGGGCGGAAACCGGTCTGCTCGCTGGCCAAGAGCCCGATGACCACTAGCAGCGCGCCGACTGGCACCAGTACGAAGAACCCCGCCATGCGAACCGCCAGCCATGCGTCGCGCTCAGCGGAACTGGCAAGGACGTGCAGTTCGCCGCCGGCTAGGGCCACCATCGCCGCTCCATGTACTGACCGGTCGCGACCAGAGTAACCCCGATGATGCTGCCGGCCCAGGAACACGGAACTCGGCGGGCGCCAGGTCAGGTGCTAGGCGGAATTCGCGGGCGGCAGCGGGAAGCGCAGCGCCGCGGCCACGGTGTGCTCCCTGAGGGGCGTGTCGCCCCCCACGTGCTCGATCGAGCCACCGTCGTCGATCACGGCCTGAACCAGCTCGTCGATCACATCCGGTATGTGCCGCGTCGGCCTGCCGCAGAGCGGACACGTGTCGCCGGCGAGCGCTAGCCACCCGGAGTCGTCGCACACGACGCCGGCCTCTGTGACGCCTTCCTGCACGAGAAGGGCCTGGATCGCGGCGACGCTGCCCGCCCATAGGCACGCGGGGATGCCGACCGCGGCCAGGCCGCCGGCTGCGGCCCGGTCCAGGACCTCGGCCACGGCCTTCTGCTCCTGATCGCTCTCGTATCGCTGGAGGATGGCGCCGGCGCTGGCGCGAACCTCGGCCGCCGTTGCGGTCGGAGGATCGATGCTGAACGACCCGGCGAACCGGTCTCGCAGCTCGCGCGGAAGGAACTCAAGGAACGCCGGGATCTCGAAGTCGTGACCACCGATGACCAGCAGGTCGTATGGCTGGGTCCTGAATAGCTCGTCCAGTACCTGGGCCACTCGCCGGTAGTGCCGCCTGCTCAGCTCGTTGCGGATTCTGTTCACGTCCCCGCCGGCGTAGTTGTCGAACTTGCCAAGCCGGTCCTTGAACCTCGTGAGCTCGCGCATCTCGTCGTTGTAGAGCTCCCAGGCGCGCGCCCACTCCTTGTCAACCACGACGACACAGCAGCGACGGTACTCGTCGAGTATGGCCAGCATCGGGCGCACGAAAGCTGCATCGTCGACTACGATCCGGCCGCGGAGGGCCCTGGGTAGTGATACCTCCTCGTACAGGCCTCGTCCGCTGCAGGAGAATATCGCGAGCCCCTTCGGCTGCCAGACTTCCTCGCTCATCCGCCCCCTGATCCGCTCGATGTCGCCGCGGAGGGATAGCCGCGGCTCATGCTGAAGGTCGCGGTCCTTAGCCAGGCCGTCGACCTGGTCGACCAGACTCGTGACGCGCGAATGAACGTCGCTCTGGCTGGTCCCAGGGTCAATCGGGACATAGAGCGAGACGACCGGCATGCCGTCTCCCTGGAACTGGGTGATGCGATTGACCGCCTCGGCTGTGATCATCAGCCCCCCTTGCCGCTCATGCTCACATTCTCCGGTGCCGGGCACCGCGGCGGCGGACTGGGGGTCTCACCTGGCAGGCGCGGAAGGCACGCTGGGCGATCCCGCCGCAGGGCGCGGGCGCCGCGACGATCGGCAGCGTCAGGAGGCTGCGGGCGGCACAACGACTACCATGATCATCTCGGCCGGATCGGTGCCCTGATTGACGTATCGGTGGGCGACACCGCCGGGAAATCTCGCGCACATCTGCGGTCCGATCGCCTGAGTGTTGCTGGCCACCGTCAGCGTCACCGTGCCGGACTGGACCCAGATCATCTCCCTGGTGGCGGCGGCGTGGGCATCGCCGCCGACGGTGTCTCCCGGCTCGAGCCGGAAGCTCCAGAGTTCCGCCGCCCAGGGCGCGTCGGTGGCGCCGATGATCACGCCGGTGCCACCGTGCTCGCCCCGCCACAGGGTGCGGTGCTCGTGCGGCCCGGTGATCGCCACGGCTGGCTTGCCCGAGGTCTCGAGCAGCCGCGTCACCGGTACCCCGAACGCGTCGCTGATGCGGGCGAGGGTCGCCAGGTTCGGGTTGGACTTGCCCTGCTCGATGGCGACGAGCACGCCCTTGCTGACACCCGCCCGCCCGGCCAGGTGGTCGAGCGACCAGCCTCGCTCGGTTCGCAGCGCCTGCAGCGCCATGGCGACCGCAGCCGTCACATCGGTCTGCCCGCCCATGTCCTCACATCCTGGACGACCCTTACCGTCGGTCAGTATAATGCACTAAATAGATTTGTAGACCGACCGAGGCCCGAAACTCATGGTGACCATCCTCGCCCTGGCGGCGGCGCTGCTCTACGGCTCGGCCGATTTTCTCGGCGGGGTGGCCACCAGACGAGCGCGCGTGCTCTCGGTGCTGCCGTTGTCGGCCGGAGCGGGCGCGGTGCTCGTTCTCACGGCCGCTCTATTCTCGGCTCAGCCAGCCCGCCTGGCCGGGCTGGTGTGGGGCATAGCCGGTGGTGCTGCGGGCGGGATCGGCCTGATCATCTTCTACTCCGGGCTCGCCGCCGGGCCGATGAGCGTGGTGGCGCCGGTTTCCGCGCTGATGTCGACGGTTCTGCCGGTCGGCGTGGCGCTGGCCAGTGGCGAGCATGCGAGCACGGCGGTTTACGCCGGAGCGCTGCTGTGCCTGGTCGCGATCGTCCTGGTGAGCTCCACCGGGCGAAGCGAGGGCGCCGGCCGGGTCAGGGATGGCCGGGTCGGCGACCACGCGGGACCAGGCGCGGGCAGTTGCGTGATGGGCGGCGGGGGGCTGCGGACCCGAACTGCCGGAGGCGGCTTCCATCTGAGTGCGGTCGGTTACGGCCTCGCCGCGGGGACGACTTTCGGGCTGTTCTTCTTGTTTCTTCGCAACGGCGGTCATTCGGGGACGCTATGGCCTGTCGCAACGGCCCGGCTCGCCGGGCTGACGATCATTCTCTTCGCCGCTGCGGCCACCAGGACCAGGCCGGTGCTCCGCGGGGCCCCCGCGCCGCTGCTGCTGGCGACCGCTGGGTCGGGACTTCTGGACGCGACCGCGAACATTTGCTACGTGGCCGCGACGAGAGCCGGCCTGTTCGGCCTCGCGGTGGTGCTGACCTCGCTGTATCCAGGCATAACCGTGCTGCTGGCCAAGCTCACCCTGGGTGAACGGCTGCGTGCCACCCAGCGGGTTGGCCTGTTGCTGGCTGCGATCGGTGTCGTGCTCGTGACGACATGAGCCGCATGGGAAGTCCAGGCAAGCTCGTGCGGCCGGACGTCATTGACATGTCATCCAGCCGCACGAACCCCGGGGAAGGGGCCCAGCGCGGCCGTCAAGGATCGTTGCCAGAGAAGTCCTGGCCGCCGCCATGGAAGTCCCAGGGGTCATCAGAGAAATCCTGGCGGCCGTCCTGGGGATCGGGGCGGTCGTCAGGGAACTCCTGCCGGCTGTGGTCATCCTCGGCGTCGTCCGCGCTGCTCGGGAAGAGCATCCCACATACCAGCAGGTAAAGCTGCTCGGGATACGGAATATATTCAATATTCCGTAGTGCCTGATCTTGGCTGGCCGACTCGACGATGAACTCGCCGTAACCAAGCAGCCGACCGGGAAACGAGCGCCTGAAGCTCATGTCCTGCACCTTGCTCAGCGGCATCATTGCCACCCGGCGGGTCAGGAAGCCGGTCGCGAGCAGCAGTCGCTCGGTGGTGACGACGAAATAGTCGACGGCCCAGTTGCAGATTTTCCAGACCAGCCGGAGCAACAGGAAGCCCCAGGCGATCCAGATCAGGGCGCTTATTACACCGCGCACGACCGTGGCGGTCAGCAGGCCAGCGATCAGCAGGCCCGCCAGGGCCAGCGCGCTGGCCGGGATCAGCACGGCAGGGTGCTGCCGCACCGTCGCGACCTGCACCTCGCGGGGCAGCAGGTACTTGTTGATGGAGACCGGCGCTTTGGTACCAGTGGGGGATGTTGACTGGGCCATGTCCTACAACTTATTTACGAATCTGGACATTGAGTTGCCAGCGGACTGCAGGCCGTGGAGCGCGTGCTTCAGGACTCCGGCAGCAGCGTTGGGGTCAGTGGCCAGGTAATAGATGACGAAAATAACGATCGCCCATGTGATGACCTTCCGCAACACGTTGTTCACCTCCTCAGTCCGCTCGCGCAGTCCGTTACCGCCAGTAAACTCTTTGCTGCACGCTGCTTATGTGCTCAGCATAGCTCAGGGCATTTTGCCAACCAATGACCACTAACCCAGGCAACCATAGGGGATTGGCCGCGCGCTGCCGCGGCGGCGCGCGGCGCTCTCCTCGCGGCCGTAGTCCTGTGGTCATGCCTACCCGCTATGCGCCCAGATCCATGCGCGGGAGGCTGGAGTCTGACACCATTTCCCTCTGGAAACCAGCCTGCGGGGTGTCGATGACCGATATGAGCGCCAGCGACTTTGCTGTCGTCGTTTACCGGGAAGATGACGTGTGGGAAGTTGATGTCCTGCCCGCGGCGCTGACCGAGAATCTCGACGGCCTGATCCAGGCAATGCGGCAGCAGCCCAGCATTGGCGGAGCCATCGGTCTCGCCGCTGTCGGGGATGACTTCTTTGTCGCTCTTCGGGCAGTTGGTAACCAGATCTCCGTATTCCTCTCTGACGTCACCGCCTCGGTCGACTGGCCGCTGGCCCGTCAGGTGCTCGACTACCTGGATATTCCCGTTCCGGAGGACGAGGATCTCGATCAGGTACTCCCAGTCGGGGACATGTCGATCTTTGCCGACCTGGGGGTCGACGAGATGGATCTTGGTGCACTGTCCGGCAACTTGGACCTCTTCCCTGACGAGGTGCTGGCCAGCATCGCCAGGCGACTGGGCTTCGGCCCGGCGCTGGAGCGGGCGCTTGACTCGGCCCTCGGCGCGTGAGGCACAGAGCCAGTGACTGGCTACCTGGCCAGTTTTGAGCAAGGAATGCGCGAGGCCCTGGCCGAAGCTGGCGGGTCCGGTGAGGACGTTCCGGTCGGGGCGGTCGTGCTGGACGGCGCCGGGGCGGTGATCGGCCTCGGTCACAACGAGCGGGAGGCGGATGCCGATCCTACGGCGCACGCCGAGATACTGGCCATCCGCGCGGCCGGCCGGGCTAGAGGCAACTGGCGCCTCGATCACTGCACGCTGTTCGTGACACTCGAGCCGTGCACGATGTGCGCGGGCGCGGTACTCGCCGCCCGGCTGCCGAGGCTCGTTTATGGTGCTCATGACCCGAGAGCCGGCGCGGCCGGGTCGGTGTGGGACGTTCTGCACGACCCGCGTCTTGGCGAGCCGGTCGAGGTCGTAAGCGGCGTGCTGGAGGCGGAGTGCGCGGCGCTGCTGCGTGATTTTTTCGAGCGCCGCCGATAGCTGGTCGCGCCGATCGGGCCCGGCGCCGCCTTCAGGTAGGCTCTCCTGCGGTGGAGTCGCCTAGTGGCCGAGGGCGCACGCCTCGAAAGCGTGTGATGGGGCAACCCATCCGTGGGTTCAAATCCCACCTCCACCGCCACCGACTTGCAGTGACGCGGAGCGACTCGCTGTGGCCGAGCTATCCGCCGCAACTGAGCCATCAGCCGGCCTCCTGACGTCAAATTCGGTCTCATTCGAGCTCGCTGGCGCATCTCCGGGTACTAACCGGGCTCGCAATTCGGCAATCGCTTCCGGCCGCTGTTCAGTTACAACTCGTCGGCGTGGCGGTGGTCGGCCGCCGGGCATACGACGCCAGCCGGCCGGGCTGCGAGGTGATGCGGGAGCTGCCGAACTGGCTCGACGCCCTGCCGGACCGGCTAGTCGAGGTCGAGCACCCGCGCGTGCAGGACCGAGCGCTGCTGGAGCGCGGCCCTGAGCGCGCGGTGCAGGCCGTCTTCGAGGTAGAGCTCGCCACGCCACCGGATGACGTGGGGGAAAAGGTCGCCGTAGAAGGTCGAGTCGGTTGCCAGCACCGAGTTCAGGTCGAGCACGCTCTTCGTGGTGATCAGCTGGTTGAGCCGGACCGGCCTGGGCGGGATCTCGGCCCACTCCTTCGCGGTCCGGGCATGATCGGGATACGGCCGGCCGTTTCCGACCTGCTTGAAGACCACGGACGAAGTTTAGAGGAGTCACGGACAGGCCGCCGGGTGCTGCGCGCCGCCTGGCACGGGGTGCGGAGTGACCCGGGCCCGGGCGCCGAGCGGCCCGCGCTGGCACCGGGCGGCCCCGGATGGCAGCATCGCCCTATGCCCTCCAGGAGCGGCAAGCCAGCGGGCAGGCGGCACGAGGCGCCAGCAAAGCCGGAAAAGCAGGCAGGAAAGCTGGCCCGGTATCAGGCGATGCGCGATTTCGCTCGCACCCCTGAGCCTGCGGGGGCGGACGCGGCCGACCTCGGTGCCGACTCCGTTCCGGCCAGAAGACGGTTTGTCGTACAACGGCATCGTGCCCGGCGACGGCACTACGACCTGCGGTTCGAAATCGACGGCGTGCTGGCGAGCTGGGCCGTGCCGAACGGGCCAACGCTGGACCCGGCCGTCAAGCGGCTCGCCGTTCACGTCGAGGATCATCCGATCGAATACCTCAAGTTCGAAGGGGTAATCCCGTCAGGCGAGTACGGCGCGGGCGACGTGATCGTCTGGGACATCGGGACCTACGAACCGCACGAGACCGACGACCCGGCGGCGGCGGTGGCGGCCGGGGAACTGCACGTCGACATGACTGGCAGCAAGCTGCACGGCCGGCTGATCCTGGTCCGCCGCGGCCACGACGAGAAGCAGTGGCTGCTGCTGCACAAGGATGATGAGTACGCGGTCAGCGGCTGGGATCCCGAGGACTACCCAAGATCGGCGCTGACCGGGCGGACCAACGACGAGGTGAAGGCCGACCCCGATCGCATCTGGCGCGCCGACTTGCCGCCCGCCGAGGCCTCGATCGAACTGCACCCGGCGCCGAAAGGCGGGCCGTCACCGGATGAACTGGCGGCGCTCGACGCGCTGGGCAACAACGGCAGCTGGCACGTGTTCGGCCGGCAGCTGAAGCTGACCAACCTGGACAAGGACATGTTCCCGGCGCGGCCGGACGAGGCGCCGGTCACCAAGCGCGAGCTGATCCGCTACGCCGCCGTCATCGCGCCGGTCATCCTGCCCTACCTGGCCGGCCGCCCCCTGAACATGCACCGGTTTCCCGGCGGCGCCGGCGAGCCAGGGTTCTGGCACAAGCAACTGCCCGACCACGCGCCGGATTGGGTGCCGCGCTGGCACAACCCCGACGCGGGCCGCGACAAGACCACGACCTACCTGGTCGTGGACGAGCCCGCGGCGCTGCTCTGGGCGGCGAACTTCGGCGCGCTGGAGTGGCACGCCTGGACCGCGCTGGCCGATCAACCGCGCAACCCGACCTACGCGCTCATCGACATCGACCCCGGCTCTTCAACTTCATGGGATGAAGTTCTGGTACTGGCCCGGCTGCACCGGACCGCACTCGAGCACCTGCGCGTGCAGGCCCAGCCGAAGGTGACCGGGCGGCGCGGCATCCAGATCTGGATCCCGGTCGCCGACGGGCTGACCTACGAAGACACCCGCGGCTGGGTGGAACAGCTGTCCAAGGCGATCGGCACCGTCGTTCCCGACCTGGTCAGCTGGAAATGGGACGTCAGCGAACGCTCGGGCCTGGCCAGGCTTGACTACACGCAGAACGTGAGCAACAAGACGCTGGTGGCTCCCTACAGCCCCCGCGCGGCGGCGGGCGCGCCGGTTTCTGCCCCGGTCAGCTGGGATGAGCTTGACGATCCCGCATTGCGACCGGACGGCATTACGATCCGTTCGATGCCGGAACGAGTGGCGACCAGGGGTGACCTCTTTCTCCCGGTACTGTCGCGCCAGCAGCACCTACCGCCCGTCACCTAGCGGCGGTCGGTCTGCCTGAGCAGGCCGGTCTGCGAGCCCGGTGTCGGCCAGAGTGACCAGCTGGCCGAAGGTCACGGTCACGTGCAGGCCGCCGCCCGGCCGAGCCGCGGCGGTGATCTTGGCGCCATGAGCGTTCGCGATGGCCGCGACGATGGCCAGGCCGAGCCCATAGCCGTCGCTGCGCCTGACGCGCTCCCCGGCAAGCTGCTGGAAGGGCTGGAACAGCCGTTCTACGGCCGTGGCGGGGACCACCGGCCCGGTGTTCGAGATCGACAGCGACGCGGTGCCGGCGGCGGCTGACGTGCAGATCTCGACCAGGCCGCCGCCGATGTTGTGGCGCAAGGCATTGTCCACCAGGTTTGCCACCAGTGATTCGGCCAAGCGCGGATCTCCGGCGGCCACGGCCGCCCGCAGGTCGGCCTCGATGCGCACGCCGCGGGCCGCCGCCTCCTGGCTGCGCGAGTCGACGACTTGCCTCGTCAGCGCGGCCAGGTCCACGGGCTCCCGCAGCCGCAGCCCGCCCTGACCGCTGGCCAGCGCCAGCAGCCCTTCGATGAGGCGCTCTTGCTGCACGCCGAGCGCCAGCAACTGTTCGCACGTCGCCCGGAGCGTATCGGCCGTCGCGTCCGGATCGGCCAGCGTTACCTGGATGAGGGTTCGCTCCGCCGCGAGCGGCGTGCGCAGCTCATGCGAGGCGTTGGCCACGAAATGCCGCTGCGACTCGAAGGAGTCCTCAAGCCGCCCGAACAGGTCGTCGAGCGTCTCGCCGAGCTCGGCGAATTCCTCGTAGGACTCGCGGAGGTTCAGCCGCTCGCCCAAGTTCCTGGCCGAGATGGTCCTGGCCGCTGCCGTGATGATGCGCAAAGGTCGCATTGCCCGCTCGGCCATAAGCCAGCCGATCGCGATCGACGCGGGGACGAGGATCGCCAGTGCGATGCCGGAGTAGACGAGGACTTCATGCAGGTCGGAAACGGTTCGGACGCGGGCCTGCGGCCGTGCGGGCGCGCCGAAGCCCCGAGCTCGCTGCACGCTGCCGAACGTCAGCAGGGGCAAGTCGGCGACCACGAGCAGGACAATGCTTGAGCAGGTAAACAGGACCGAGTACAGCAGCACGAGCCGGGCGCGCAACGTCGGCCGGGGAGAGTCAGCAGTCACGGTTCACCGATCCGGTATCCACCTTCGCGGATCGTCTCGATGATCGGCGGATCGCCGAGCTTGGCCCGCAACCGACGGATGGCTGTCTTCACCGCCGTGGTGAACGGGTCTGCCTCCTCGTCCCACACGCGCTCCAGCAGTTCCTCAGCCGAGACCACCCGCCCCGCGCAGGACATCAGGCACTCCAGCACGGCGAATTCCCTGGGGCTGAGGTCCAGCCGTCGCCCGGCCCGCAGCGCGACTCGCCGGCTCGGATCGAGGGTTACGTCGCCGCTTTCGAGCGTCGGCGGCAGCGCCACGGATGGCCGTCGGCCGAGTGCACGGATACGAGCCACGAGTTCGGCGAAGTCGAATGGCTTGGGCAGGTAGTCGTCCGCGCCGAGGCCGAGACCGTCAACCCGGTCTCTGACTGTGCCGGCCGCGGTCAGCATCAGCACGCGGGACCCTGATCGGCCGGCCACGATCTGCCGGCAGACCTCGTCGCCGTGCACGCCGGGCAGGTCGCGGTCCAGAACCACGACGTCGTAGCGGTTGATCGCCAGATGCTCGAGGGCGTCGTTCCCGTCAGGCGCCAGATCCACCGCCATGCCCTCACGCCTGAGCCCGGTGGCAATGGAGGTGCCGAGCACCTGGTGGTCCTCGGCGACCAGCACTCTCATCTATTGCCTCGACCTTCCCGGCCGCCTGGCCTGCTCGGCTCGGCGACGGCCTCTTTGAACGATGCCAGAAGCACGGTGTCGGCCAGGTGTCAAGCGCCGACACCGGGCCGACACCGGCGTCGGCGTAGAACCAGCCCAGAAGGCCCACTACACAACGCGGGCGACCAGGAAGGCAACAGCCTTGACTACTTCAGACATCGACACCGGATTCCCTCACCCCAGGCCGCCCGGCCCTGCCGCCCTCGAGGCCAGCGGGCTCGGCAAGCGGTACGGCCGCCGCTGGGCCCTGTCGGACTGCACCTTGACGATCCCGGTCGGGCGGGTCGTCGGTCTGGTCGGCCCGAACGGGGCCGGAAAGACAACGCTGCTGCACCTGGCCGTCGGCCTGCTCGCGCCGACCTCGGGCATGATCCGCGTCCTCGGCGCGCGCCCCGCGCAGAACCCCGCTCAGCTGGAGCGAGTCGGTTTCGTCGCACAGGACACGCCGGTTTACGACGGGCTGTCGGTTGCCGCCCACTTGCGCATGGGCGCGGCCATGAATCACGCGTGGGACGGCGAACACGCGGCGCGCAGGATCAGGCGGCTCGGCCTCAGCCCCCGCCAGCGCGCGGGCCGGCTGTCCGGCGGGCAGCGCGCCCAGCTCGCGCTGACGCTCGCAATCGCCAAGCACCCCGAGCTGCTGGTGCTCGACGAGCCTGTCGCAAGCCTGGACCCGTTGGCCCGCCGGGAATTCCTCCAGACCGTCGCCGAGGCGGTCGCCGCCGACGGCCTGACCGTCGTGCTCTCCTCACACCTCGTAGCGGACATCGAGCTGATCTGTGACTACCTCGTCGTACTCGTGGCGTCCCAGGTCCGGCTGGCCGGCGACATCGACAGGCTGCTGGCCTCGCATCAGCGCCTCTGCTGGCCCGGCCCCGAGCCAGGGATCGTCCCGGACGGCCTGGAGGTGATCCAGGCGGCCAGGTCCGCGACCGAGACGACGTTGCTCGTGCGGGGCGGCGATGTCGCCCTTGACCGGGGCTGGACGAGCGCGCCGGTGCGCGTGGATGACCTCGTGATCGCCTACATGGACCGGGGCGCCGTCCCGGCTCCGTCGCTACAGGAGGCGCTCAGATGACTCAGTTCTGCTGGCTCCAGTCGCGCACACAGGCTGCGACAGCCGCCGTCGTGATCGCGACTGTTGCCATCATCACGGCCGTCACCGGGCCAAACCTCGTCCACCTGTACCAGGCCGACGTCGCCGGCTGCGCCAGCCGGGGCGACTGCCAGGCGGCCGCGGCCGCGTTCTCCGGCGACGACGGCACCCTGCGGCTGTGGCTGGGCGAGCTGGTCGTTGCCGCCCCCGCCATCATCGGCATGTTCTGGGGCGCGCCGCTGGTGGCCGGAGAGCTGGCTGACGGCACGTTCCGGCTCGCCTGGACGCAGGGCGTCACGAGGACCCGCTGGCTGGCGGTTAAGCTCGCCTTGCTCGGAGCGGCCAGTATGGCCACGGTCGGCCTGGCGAGCCTGGCGGTCACGTGGTGGGCCAGCCCGCTGGACCGGGCCGGGATGAGCCCGTTCGGCTCATTCGACGAGCGCGACATCGTGCCCGTCGGTTACGCCGCGTTTGCGTTCGCGCTCGGCGTCACCCTCGGTGCCCTGATGCGGCGGACGCTCCCCGCGATGCTCTCGACGCTGGTGATCTTCATCGGCGCGCGAATGGCCGTGACCTACTGGGTGCGCCCGTACCTGATCGCTCCGCTCGTCCAGGTGCGCCCGGTCGACGTGGCGGGTTACGGGTCAGAAGGCTTCCTGCCGGTTGCCGCCCTTTCCTCCCCCAGCCTGCAGTTTCAGCCCCCCGACATCCCCAACGCCTGGATTACCTCGATCGACCTCGCCGACAGGGCGGGCCACGGCCTGTCGGCCAGCGAGCTGGCGCGCGCGTGCCCGGGCATCGGCAGTCCGGCGTCCGGCGGGGCATCAGGCGGGGGATCTGGCCACGTCCAGGCTCCGCCGGGCGCGGCGGAGCGGCTGCAGGAATGCGGCGCAAGGCTGAGCACTCTGTATCACGAGGTCGTGAGCTACCAGCCGGCGAGCCGGTACTGGCCGTTGCAGTGGTACGAGCTGGCGATCTTCCTTGCCGCCGCGCTCGTGCTCGCCGGGGTGAGCCTCAGGTCCGTCAGGCGGATCGGCTGATCCGGGCGGCCTACCGGGTCAGCGCGCTGTCGGCCGCCTTCCCGTACAACTCGGCCGCTCGCCAGCAATACCAGGCCACCACCGAACGGTAGGGGCGGTAGGGGTCCCCGAGCGGCTCGAGTTCCCTGGCGGTCGGTGCAGGAATCCGCCAGGCCAGCCCGTAGCCCCGACGGACACCGAAGTCGCCGGTCGGCCAGACATCCAGCCGGCGGAGCTGGAAGAGGAGAAACATGTCAGCCGTCCACCGGCCGATGCCGCGGACGGCCGAGAGCCGCTTGATGATCTCCTCGTCGCTCTCTCTCGAAAGTCCGCGCGGCGAGAGCACGACCGTTCCGTCCAGTACCTTCGCCGACAGGTCACGCAGGGATGCGACCTTGGCCCGAGACAATCCGACCGTGCGCAGCGTCTCGTCGGACAGCTCGATCAGGCGCTCAGGTCCGACATCGCCGTCCATTGCGGCGATCAGCCGGCCGTGGATCGCGGCGGCTGCGTTCCCGGCCAGCTGCTGGTACACGATCGCCCGTACGAGCGTGGCGAAGTGCGACTCGGTCGGCCGCCGGAACCGCGGCAGTCCGGTCTCGGCGACCATCCGGGCGATCACCGGATCTCGGCCGGCCAAAATGCGAGCCGCCTCCGCGTGCGTGACCTTCCGGTCTGGCTGACCCTCTGGCTGGC
>JASHOL010000261.1 GCA_030041135.1 Streptosporangiaceae bacterium
GTGCGGGCCGTGCAGGTGCCGGTGTTACTGCACGGGGTATTCGGGAACACGCCCGCGTAGACCTGGCCGAGTCCGGGCTCGAGTTCTTCAACCACGCCAGGCATCTTGATCGCAGTCCAGCGCAGACCGCCGTCATGGGTGGCGTAGAGCTTGGGTCCGAACACCCAGCCGTCCTTGGCGTCCGCGAAGCGAATGGAAGACTCGGCCGGCGCTGCGGCCTGGCCCGTCCCGAACGCGCCGGGCGGGGCGGGCAGCGACCGGAAGGTCGCGCCGCCATTGGTCGTGGTCCTGATGCTCAGGCAGTCCTTGGCCCCGCAGGGTACGGCACCAAGCACCCACCAGTGGGTAGCGCTGATAGCGGTGAACGACAGCGGGACGAACGACGGTCGCGTGGACGACCCAGTTCCCGCGGTGGGGCGGGAGGAAGCGAGGTCATGGGCAGCCACGGGTGCAGCGGCAACGCCGCAGCCGGAAACAAATGCGATGGTGAGGAGCGCAGCGACATGCCAGCGCGAGAGAGCCAGGTACCTCATACCGATTCCAGACAGAGACGCAGCGGGTCTGATACCCATTCAGACAGATGCGCGGCGGGCTTGGTTGCGACCGCGACGACGTCTAGCTGACCGTTGCCGCAAGTCTCGACGACCGGCAACCAAAGTCGGTGCCGCGTGCTTCTTAGCGGCGTGATGACGTTCCTAAGATGGGCCGAACTTGACCGCGCCACCTGACGACGAGTTCGCCGCCTACGCAGCCGCCAGCATTCCGTCTTTGCGGCGGCTGGCCCTGCTGCTCTGCCGGGACTGGCACGGTGCCGACGACCTGGTTCAGGCCACGCTGGCCAAGCTGTGCCTGCACTGGCACCGGGCGGTGGCCGCGGATAACACCGACGCCTACGTCCGGGCAATCCTGGTACGCGAGTTTGTCCGGGGACGGCGAGCAGCCTGGTCGCGGCGGGTAAGCATCACTGATCGTCCGCCCGAGCTGCCCGCCACGGCACCGGACCTGGACAGCCTGCTGGACTTGCAAGCCGCGCTCGTCTCACTGGCTCCGCGGCAGCGGGCGGTCCTGGTCCTCCGTTACTACTGCGACCTGGACGTAAACCAGTCCGCCCAGGTCCTGGGGTGCGCTCCCGGCACCGTCAAGAGCCAGACTTCCAAAGCACTGGCCGCTCTCCGCCAGATCCTTGGACCCGACTCCCATTTCCCCGCTGAGTCCGCGTCGAACGCACGAGACAGCCGCTCGGCGAAGGAGGCACCCGGTCATGCTTGAAGCGAACCTGACCACGCTATTCAACCTCGAAGCCGCCGCTGAACAGCCAGCCGCCCGGATCAGCCTCCCGGTTGCGCGCCGCAGCGCCCGGATACGCCGCTACTGGCATCGGGCTCTCGTCGTGGCTACGCCAGTTATGGCGGCCGGCGCGGTCGTGGCGATCGTGACCGGCACGACGCTCCTGGCCAGCGGACCCGGGGCCCGTCTCGGCAAGACCGGCCCGGCGGCCCAGCGCTTCGCCGCGCTTGGCCGCGGATTCGACCCGATGCGGCTGTACGCATCGTTCGGCTGGCTGCCGGCAGGAACAACTGCCGCTAACGGCGAGACCAGCCGCACCATCGAGTGGATCGACACTCAGGGCGTGCTGAGCCTGTCCTTGATCATAGATCGGCCTGGCCTGTGCGGGCTGCAGCAGGTGTCAGCTGGTTCGGCCGCGAGCGAGCTGAACTGCAGCGACAACTCGCTCACCGGCGGGTTGCCGTCGCGTATCATCGGCCGCGCACCCGGCATAGGCGGTCGCCCGGCTTACTGGGCCAGCAGCAACGCGGGTCAGTTCATTGTCTGGACCTACTCCGGCCGTGGCTGGGCCCTGCTGCAGTACTCCGCTTCCTGCTCGGCCCCTAAGATGCCGCTAGCTTCGGAAGTGACGCAGCTGCCTGGAACGGGTCGTCCGCGCTGCAGCAGGCCGGCCGCGATGGTAAACGTGGCCAGGCGGGCCAGGGTCGGCTTCCCGGTCGGTTCACTCGCGTTCCCGGCGGTGCTGACCCGCGTGCCGAAGGACTGGCAGGTCGCCACGACCTCGTTCACGGACCAGCACGGCCGCCTGCTGGCAGATCAGGTCCAGGTCACTGCTGGCCCTAGGGCTATGTCACCGAACGCTGGCCCGCCCGACAATACGCCCGTCCTGACCATCGTCCCGGTCTCAGAAGAGAAGGCGACCAATACCTACTGCCGCGCCGCCGCCGAGCACCCCCGGCGCGAGGTCATCAACGGTTACCACGTGCTCACGGGTACTGACCCATTGCCCCACCCGCCGATCGACCAGGCGTGCGCGCCCGACGCCGACGGGCTCGTCGTGAACGTAACGCAGACCGGCGCCCACCAGAAGCTCAGCGTGACCGCTCTCTTCGGTCGCCTGCACCTCCTCGGAATTGATCCAGCGGACTGGACGACCAGGCCAGTCCGCTGACCAGGCTGCCGGCCAGACGCCCCGCCCGCTCGCGTACGGCGGTTGCCGCGTGATCCTCGTGCTGGCAATCTTGCGCTCGTGACCGGCCGCCTTGGCGTTCCCCTGTCGGTACTCGACCTGTGCCCGGTGCCGGCCGGGGGATCGGCGGGAGAGGCACTGCGCCGCAGCGTCGACCTGGCTCGGCACGCCGAGCGGTGGGGCTGCACGCGGTACTGGGTCGCCGAGCACCACAGCATTCCGGGCATCGCCAGCTCGGCGCCCGCGGTTCTGGTCGGCCACCTCGCCTCGGCCACGTCGGGGATCCGGGTCGGTTCTGGTGGGGTGATGCTTCCGAACCACGCGCCGCTGACCGTCGCGGAGCAGTTCGGGACGCTCGAGGCGCTGCATCCAGGACGGATCGACCTGGGGATCGGGCGGGCTCCCGGCACGGACCGGGCGACTGCGCGGGCGCTGCGGCGGAGCGCGGAAGGGCTGCCGGCCGCGGGCTTTGATGCTCAGCTAGCGGAACTAAGGGCCTACTTCGCTGACCGGCCCGCCGGAGATGGCGCAGTCGGCACTGATCAATCGCCCGCCGGGGATGGCGCGCCCGGCACGATCCGCGCCATCCCGGCGGAGGGTAACGAGCCGGCCGTGTGGCTGCTGGGGTCCACCGGTTACAGCGCCGAGCTCGCTGGCCGACTCGGACTTCCGTTCGCGTTCGCCTACCACTTCAGCGCTGCCAACGCCAGGCCGGCGCTTGCCCTGTACCGGCAGACCTTCACGCCGTCTGCCCGGCTGGCGCAGCCGTACTGTCTTATCAGCGTGTCCGTGCTCTGCGCCGAAGACGGCGCTACGGCGCGCTGGCTGCACGGACCGACCCGGCTGTCCGCGTTGCGTCTTCGTGCTGGACGCCCATCCGCGCTGCCGAGTCCGGAAGAGGCCGCGGAACGCACTTACTCAGCGGCCGAGCAGGCCGTGATGGCGGAGCTGACAGCGTCACACGTCGTCGGTGCCCCTGGCATGGTCATCGACTCGCTGAACCGGCTCGTCGCCACCACGGGCGCAAATGAGGTCATGGTGACGACGAGCACCTTCGCGCACGCGGACCGGCTCGCCAGCTACGAGCTGCTCGCCCAGGCCGCCACCGGCCCGGCCGCTACTAGCCCGGCCGCCACCGGCCAGGCGAGCAGCCGCGATTAGCTGTGCCTGCCGTTCTTCTCGCGGTAGGCCTCGAACAGGTCGGCCATGCCGGAGGTCCCGGTCAGGCCCCGGATTCCGCCGAAACTCTGCGGTAGCGGCGGGTTGTTGACCGGTGCCGGGGACACCGACTGCACGCTGTCGGCCGAGCAGACGGCGGCCGGGTCGTACTGCGCGGTGCCCTCGAGAATCTGCAGCTCCGACTCCGACGGCGGGCTGATCGCCGGCCCGATGACGTCCGAACTAGTCGGAATGCGCGACGGGTGCACGGCGAACTGCGGCGGTATCGGATACGGCAGCAAGACGTCCCTGATGTTCCTGGCGTTCCGGTCACGGGCGGTCAGCGGAGTCAGGCCGAAGACCGACTCGATCAGCGCCAGGCTGGAACAGTGCTCGAACGGGCCCTCGTGGCGAACCTGGTGTGACCGGGCCAGGTTGGTTACGACGAGGCCGGGAACCCGGAAGCCCAGCTGCTTGTAGTTCGGGTAGAGCTGGCCGTCGGTCGGCGTGGTGCTGTCGTCGTTGTGCATCACGTCGGCCGGGTTGGTGTCATCGATGACCTGCGGCGGGCGTACGTGATCGTAGAAGCCGCCCCACTCGTCGAAGGTGACGATGAACACCGTGTCGTCGAGGTAGCCGTTGTCGGCGAGCGCGTGGTATGCGTCGGCGATGAACCGCTCGCCGAGCCGGATGTCGCCCTGCGGGTGGTCGTCGCCTGAGGTGCCGTTCGCCTCGGTGTCGAAGGCGGGGTCGACGTAGCAGACGTTCGGCAGCGTGCCGTTCTGGCAGGCCGCGACGAACGACGTACCGGATGACAGCGCCGCGGTCGAGGCGTCGGCGTCCGAGAACGGGTGCATGAACGCCTGGTACTTGAAGACGGCACCCGGCTCGATCGCCGGGGTGGCCCACAGGGCGAGGAACGGGGCGTCCTGGTAGTAGTAACCGCCCGTCGGGATGCCGTCGGAGTTGGGGATCGGGGAGAGCTGGTCCCAGATGGTGGGCAGCGTGGACACTACCTCGGAGTTGTGGTCCCGGTCGGTCTGGCCGGCGTGCTGGTAGAACCGGTTGGGATAGGTCTCGGCTGCGAAGGCGCAGAAGTAGCGGTCGAGCGTCGTGTAGTTCTCGGCCAGCGCCCCGATGACGGGCAGGTCCGGCAGGGCCTTGCGCGTTCCGTCGCGGTGGAAGTTGGTGTAGTAGCCGATCGGGAAGGTGTTCGCTGCGGCCAGCGTTACGCCGGGGTTGTCGGCCGGGGTTGTCGGCCGCTGCAGGAAGCCGTTCATCTTGCCGTAGTTGTACTGGACAAGCCAGCCTTCCCAGCTGTGGTCAGGGTCGCTGTATCCGCAGCCCTGGAAGTCCGGGGCGAGCGGGTAGTTCGGGTACGTGTTGCCGTCAACTGCGGAAACGAAAGTCAGGTCGTGCCGGCCGTCCGCGCCAGGCACCCAGCCGAGGAAATGGTCGAATGAACGGTTCTCCATCATCAGGATGACGACGTGACGGATACCTTGCGAACCGTCGGCGCGAATGGTGCTCGCGGCGTGGGCGACGGCCTGGCTGAGCAGGTCGGCGCCGGTGATGGCGAGGCCGGACGAAGCGGCCGAAATCTGCAGGAACTTGCGACGGGAAAGCATCACCTGAGCATAGGACGCGCAGGCGGATCGCAGTTGTCGGTCAACCCGACGACACCTGAAGCTCAGGAGAAATTTGCCGATGCTGCAGTGTCTGCCGGAGACCGGCCCCGTGATGGTGCGCGGGTTCGGACATCGTCAGCATGGGGGGAACGAGGCGCGCGCCGCCGCCACGGTGTCCCCGGCGGACCGGGCATTCCCACGGGGGGCTTAGCCGTTTCGCAGGGGATTCCCGGGCCGGCCGAGTAGGGCTGGGGGTATTGGCTGCGAAGGTAGCTGCCCTCGGATCGGGAGGCGGACGTTCATGGAGATGTCGAGGAGAACGATGCTCAAGGCCGCCACTGCCGCTACCGGAGCGGCACTGGCCGGCTCGTATGGCTTAGCCGCTACGGCTGGTCCGGCCATGGCGACGGTGGTGAGCCGGC
Source organism: Streptosporangiaceae bacterium (assembly GCA_030041135.1). Lineage (GTDB taxonomy): Bacteria > Actinomycetota > Actinomycetes > Streptosporangiales > Streptosporangiaceae > JAJYUU01. The sequence continues at coordinate 5,685 of JASHOL010000261.1, forward strand.
CGAGCAAGGCCCGCGTCGGTGCGACGGTCACGCAGCTCGCCTACAAGCCGGGGACGAGCCTGGAGCAGGCCATGGCGGACTTCAACGCCCAGGTCGGCCGCAACTTCGAGGTAGCCAAGCGTTATTACCAAGGCGCGAGCACCTGGCCGGTGAAGGATGACCTCGGCGACGGGATTACCAGCCTGGTCGCGCGCGGCTGCCGCGGCTTGCTTTGCTTCCAGCCCAGGGTCAACGGCGATGACCTCACCGCGCTTGAGGCCTCACTGCACGCCATCAAGAAGAAGCTCACCGACGTGAAAATCACGCTCTGGCAGGAGCAGGGCTTTAACGGCGGGCTGACCGCGGCCGAGTTCAAGCAGTGTTACGAGCGTTATCAGTCGATCAGGAAGATCTTCCCGCTGTACGTCGACTTCTCCGGCTCTCACCACACCACGTGGGGCGACTACAACCCCGGGGCCGCTCTGGTCGACGGCTTTGCTGTCGACTATTACGCGTCGGTGTTCGTCAAGAAGGTTTCGATTGACGCGGTGGCCAAGCTGGCCGACGACGCCGGGAAGGAATTCGGGATCTGGGAGATCGGCAACTGCGCCGACCCCACGGACAAGGTCCCGTCGGACAGGCATGTCGTCGAGTACTTCGACTACCTCACCAGCCTGCAGGGCGGGCGCCTGAAGAAGGGCCAGCTCGTCGGCGACATGGCCTGGTTCAACGGCCCAGGCCAGGGCAGCTGGAAAAACAACATCTCCGGGATCCGGCTGTCAGCGGACTACCGGACCGACCGGGCCCAGCTCGACAAGTTCTTCGACACCTTCAACGGCGTGACATGATCATCCCGGCTGACGGCTAATCCGCGCCTAACCGGCCGAAGGCGGGTGATCGCGGTGCAAGGGACCGGTAGGCTCCCCGTCAGAGACGGCCTCCACGGCCATCCGTCCGGACAGTCCTGCCGCGTCCGCGCGCGGGAAGGCCGGATACGTGTCCTGGCCCGATGGCCAGGCCCGCGCCCGCGCAGGTCATCGAGCGGTGCCGGGAACTGATGCCGTCGAGAACCCTGGTCTTCACGCGGTCGTGGCTCCCTCCGGCGATCGCGGCAGACCTGCGCAGCCGTGCGGCATCCGGCGTGGCCGCCGCGCCGCACCCGGACCGAGCACGGGGATGGCGCGACGCAGAGCATCACCGTGGACGGCGTCACCTGGACGTACGTGTACGTGGGCAGCATCGTCGGCCGCTACTCCACCAGCGACGGGACGCTGCGGCTGCTCGACCTGTCGGAGCACGCTACCGTCACCGAACTCAAAGACGGGATGTACTACAGCAGGAAAAACTATTCGGGCGAAACCTCGGAGGAAATGCCGTACACGTGCTCCGCTCAGACGCTGCAGCTTTCCGCCCCCGGCGGTTTCACGGATCTGCTGACCAGGAAGAGCTGACGGCCGCCGGCCGGATCAGGGCTGAGGTCGCCTCCGGCCCCGGAACAAGAGCGAGGAGGCCATCCCCAGAACGCAAGCGCCGGCGATGGCGACCCAGACCCCGGCCGTACTATTTGCCATAAATGCCAGGCCGACAGCTACGCCATAGATCGGCCAAAGCGAGATATACACGCGCCGGTTCACCGAACTCCTCCTTTGATTAAGAGGCGTGCTCCCCCGAGCCGCAATACTCCGGCAGCGACCGGGCGCCGGGGCAGCCGGCTTCCGGCTGGTTCTGGCATCCAACTGTCGGCGGATGCCGGAACCACACCAAAGGCTGACAAGGTGGCTGCATCATAAGACCGTGACGGTATTACGGCCGGGGGATGCCCCGGAGCGGTTCCAGCCGCGGACCGAAGACTACGGCCCGCTGCGGCACCGGGCCCCTGGCGATGTGCAGTCAGCCGGCCAGCACGTCTGGCTGCGGAGCCGGAACGCCTGGCACATCGCCTTCGGCTTGGTCGTCGTCTCGACCGCGGTCCTGCTGGGGTTCGAGTCCACTCCCGGTCTGCCGCTGCGGATGGCCGGGCTCGGCATCCTGGCGACAGCTGGCGGGTGGTACGCGGCCGTCGGCAGAAAGGTGCTGGCGGCGGAGCGATCGCGCGCGGGCCTGGTGTTCGTCGCGGTGGAGGCCGGCTTGGTCCTTGCGTTGTTCAGCCTGGCGCCGTCTGGTGCCCTGATGCTGTGCATGCTGTATCCGCATATCTGGGCGTTGCTCCGCAGCCGGGTGGCGGTATTGATGACAGCGGCTACCGGGGCGGGTACCGCGGCCGCCATGCTCAGGTGGACCGGACCGAGCGCGCCGGCTCTGTTGTCGGTGTACGCCGTCGCGACCGGTGCGGTGCTGCTTGCGCTGATCACCGGATCGTGGATCAACCGGATCATCGAGCAGAGCAAGCGCCGCGCCGCGCTGATCGGCGAGCTCGAGGCCACCAGAACCGAGGTGGCGGAGCTCAGCCATGCTAACGGCGTCATGGCCGAGCGGGCCCGCCTCGCGCGTGACATTCACGACACGCTGGCGCAAGGCTTTGCCAGTGTCCTGTTGCTGCTTGACGCAACGCAGACGCAGGTTGGCCGGGACGACGCCGCGGCACTCGGACACCTGCACAGAGCGCGCACGACCGCGCGGGAGAACCTGGCCGAGGCCAGGGCCATGGTCGTCGCGCTGACTCCGCCGCAGCTCGCGGGCACGTCGCTGCCTGCCGCCCTGCGCGGACTGGTAGACCGGGTCGCCGGCGAGGCAGCGCAGCGGGCCGACGGCGAGATGCCATTACGTGCCGCCTTGAGCGTAACCGGCGAAACCTGGCCGCTGCCGGCCGACACTCAGGTTGTGCTGTTGCGATCAGCTCAAGAAGCCCTGACCAACGTGCGCAGGCACGCTGCGGCCAACAGGGTCGAAGTAGAGTTGCGCTACCTTCCTGACCGGGTGATCCTCCGCGTCGCCGACGACGGCAAAGGCTTCACCCCCGGTGACATCACAGCTAGCGGCGGGACCGGCGGATTCGGGCTGCCCGGCATGCGAGCCCGCGCCGGTGAATATGGCGGGATACTGCGGACCGAATCGGCCCCGGCCGAAGGCACGACGGTCACGGTCGAACTGCCGCGCCATTTGACATCGCGGATAGGAGTAGCCGGCGATGACGGTAACGGTGCTGATCGTTGACGACCATCCGGTAGTCCGCGAAGGCCTTCGCGCCGTCCTCTCGACAGACCAGGGCATCGTCGTCCTCGCCGATGTCGCCACCGGCGAGGACGCAATCGAGACCGCCGTCCGCCTGGCACCCGACGTCGTGCTGATGGACTTGCGCCTGCCTGGCCTGGACGGAATCGCGGCGATCAGGCAGATCGTCATGGCCGGAAGTAGCGCAGTACTGGTACTGACCACGTACGGCACCGACGCCGATATCGCCAGGGCGATTGCCGCGGGCGCGTCCGGCTACCTGCTGAAAGACACGCCCGGCCGGGATCTGCTCGACGCGGTGCACGCGACCGCCCGTGGTGAGACAGTCTTGGCCGGAGCGGTCGCCGCCAAGCTCGCCGACCACGTCCGCGAGGAAGGCCGCACCGGCCGGCTCAGCGAACGAGAAATCGAGGTGCTGCACGGCATCGCCGGCGGCCTTTCAAACCCCGACATCGCCAGGGCACTCTTCATCACGGAGGCCACCGTGAAAAGCCACGTGACCCGGATCTTCGCCAAGCTGTCGGTCGCCGACCGCACGGCCGCGGTAACCACCGCCATCGCCCGGGGGGTCCTTCCTCCGCCGCAAGCCCAGGCTTCCAGCGATCGCCGGACCACGCGTGTTCCCTGAGTCGCGGCACCGGACGGCAACCAGGACCGGTCAGACGGCGGCTGAGGCGAACTCAGCTTGTTCCTGCGCCCGGAGCCGTTCGCGCTGCGGTACGACCGTGTATTTCGGGTCGTGGGCGGATGTCCGGCCCGCGTGGAAGACGCCGAACCGGGTGAGCGCGGAGGAGGCGACCAGAGCCGCGCCCGCCAGCGCGGCCGCGCCCCGGTTCCGGCCGCCGATCGCCGCCGCGACGGTAAGCCCGCAGACGCTGAGGACTTCGGCTGCCGCCAGCAGGTGCCCGGCCCGGCCGGACTGGTATGCCTCGGCGGCCCCACCACGCAGGCGCCGGACGAGCAGGTTCTTGGCCACCAGTTCGGCGCTGGCGCCGATCACGGCCAGGTTGCGGGCGGGCCCCGCATGCTCGGGTCGCACCAGCGCCAGGCCGAGCCCGCCAGCGGCGGCGGCGGCCGAGCTGACGAACAGGTACGGCAGTTCCCTGCGCGCCTCGTGCCAGGCGGGCACCGCGGTGTCGGCCAGCAGGGCGGACGTGTAAGCGGCCACGCCCGGGCCGAATACAGCCGCCGCCGCGGTTGCGGCCCGGCCGATCCTGGGCAGCCAGCCGGTTACAGCCGACACCGCCGCCACGCCTGCGGCTGGTCCGTAGCCAGTGAGCAGCCAGCTGCCGATGCTCATCGGAGACGTGGGCTTGAACACCCGCAGCATGTTGTAGAACCTGGCCGGCCGGCCCAGGTCCTCCACCAGCGCGACTGCCGACAGGCTGATTGCGCCTGCTGCCGCGGTCTTGGCCGTCCGGGCCAGCTGGTGGCGGCCGGTCAGCTGCGCGCTCGCGGCGAGCAAGGAGGAAGCGCCGGCGAGCCCGCCGAGGAACAGGTATCCGGGCACGGCCGGAGTTCCCCACGCCACGTCCTTCAGTACCGGCCGGCCGTAGTAGGAAGCGAACTCCGCGGGCGGCACCATCGGCTGCTCCGCCCCCGCGGAGGAACTGCCGCCACGCCTGCGGCCGCTCCGGCGTGGATGCCCGTCGCCCTGGATCCGCGCGGCGTCCTGATCACGAGCGTGCCCGTCCCCGCGTGCGCCCTGGGTCATGCCCGCCGCCCGAGGCCTGACAGGAGGGCGGCCGCGGCCAGTGCCGCGGCCGCGGTGGCCACGTGCCGCCACATCTGCGGCAGGTCCCGCGTGGTGACCACCGGGTCGGGCGGCAGGCCGTAGACCTCAGGTTCGTCCAGGAGCAGGAAGAACGCGCCGGCCCCGCCGACGCCGTCGGCCGGGTCCTCGCCGTACAGCCGGGCCCCGGCCACGCCGGCGCCCCGGAGCTCGTGCAGCCGGTCCTGGGCTCGCACGCGCAGTTCGTCCAGCGGGCCGAACTGGATCGACTCGGTCGGGCACGCCTTCGCGCAGGCCGGCATCAGGCCGTCGCCGATCCGGTCATAGCACAGCGTGCATTTGTGCGCGCCGCCGTCGCTCTCGCGCCGCCCGATGACGCCGAAAGGGCACGCGGAGACGCAATAGCCGCAGCCGTTGCACACGTCGTCCTGCACCACCACCGTGCCGAACTCGCTCCGCATGAGCGCGCCAGTCGGGCAGACGTCCAGGCAGGCGGCCTCGGTGCAGTGCTTGCACACGTCGCTGGACATTAGCCAGCGCGAGTCGCCAGGCCGCGCGATCTGCTCGATGAACGCGACGTGCCGCCAGGTGGAGGCGCTCAGGCTCTGCGTGTTGTCGTAGGACATGCCGGTCAGCTCGAGCCCGTCCTCGGGGACCGTGTTCCACTCCTTGCACGCGACCTCGCACGCCTTGCACCCGATGCACACCGACGTGTCGGTGAAGAACCCCATCCGGGGCGGGTGATCGGCGTATCCCGAACGTCTCGCGGGGTCGAGCCCGCCGGCCGCATCGGTAGGCCCGGTGGCGAACGCGGGCGCTACCCGAGTGCTCACGTCACTCCTCCGTTCCGGTATGAGCGGTGATCCCTGCGCGTTGCTGGTAGTCGCGGACCAGGTCGCGCAGCGCCTGGCCACGCGGCCGGCGACCCGGGCGGATGTCGCAGGCCATTGCCTTGTCCTCCTGGATGTGCACATTCGGGTCGAGGGACAGGTGGACCAGTTCGTTGGCTGCATCGCCGGTGGTGAGGCCATTCGGGCCCCAGTGCCACGGCAGGCCGACCTGGTGCACCGTTCGGTCGGCGACCCGCAGGGGACGCATGCGCTCGGTGACCAGCACGCGGGCCTCGATCGCGCTGCGCGCGGTCACGATCGTGGCCCAGCCCGCGTGTTCGAGTCCGCGCTCGGCGGCCAGCTCGGGAGACACCTCGCAGAAGAATGCCGGCTGCAGCTCGGCCAGGTAGGGCAGGAACCGCGACATGCCCCCGGCCGTATGATGCTCGGTCAGCCGGTACGTGGTGGTCACGTAGGGGAACACGTCGGAGCCCGGCTCATTCCCGCTCGGCTGGTACCGGTTCTGGGGATGGGTGATGATCTCCCGGACCGGGTTGTGCTGCTGGCCATAGAGAAGGTTGACGAACGGGGACTCCTGCGGCTCGTAGTGGGTCGGAAGCGGCCCGTCGACGAGCCCGGCCGGAGCGAACAGCCACGCCTTGCCGTCAGCCTGCATGATGAACGCATCGGTGCCAGAAATCGCCTCGACCCCGGTGGCGCCATCGGGAGGCCGGTAGTCAGGCGCCCGGTCGGCGATGAAGTCGGGCACGTCGTAGCCGGTCCACCGGCGCTGCCCTTCATCCCACCAGACCAGGGCCTTGCGCTGGCTCCATGGCCGTCCGTCCGGGTCGGCGGAGGCCCGGTTATAGAGCACCCTGCGGTTGGCCGGCCAGGCCCAGCCCCACTCGTTCGCCACCCAGTTCTGCTCGCTGCCTGGCTTGCGGCGAGCGGCCTGATTCACGCCGCCGGCATACACCCCGCAGTAGATCCAGCATCCGCAGGACGTCGAACCGTCGTCCTTCAGCTGCGTGTAGGAAGACAGCGGGGTGCCGTCTGAGGACCACCCGTTGACCTCGGCCAGCACGGCCTCCGCGTCGGGTTCGTCCAGCCGCCCCTTGACCGGGTAGTCCCAGGTGAGATCCAGCACCGGTCGGTTGAGCTCGTCGGCGGAGGCGACGCCTTCCGGCAGGGACGACGTATCCTGTCCGGCCTGAGCGAGCTTCTCCCGGACTCGGCGTCCCAGGTGGTACGTGAACCAAAGGTCGCTGCGCGCATCACCCGCTGGCTCCACCGCAGTGTGGTGCCATTGCAGCATCCGCTGGGTGTTAGTGAAGCTTCCGTCCTTCTCGGTGTGCGCGGCCGCGGGGAGGAAGAAAACCTCTGTCTTGATCTCCCCGGTGCGCATTTCTCCGGTCTCGATCTCGGGGCCGTTCTGCCACCACGTCGCGCTCTCGATCAGCGAGAAGTCCCGGACGACCAGCCAGTCCAGGTTCGCCATACCGAACCGCTGCATGCGCGCGTTGGCCGAGCCCACGGCGGGGTTCTGGCCGAGCAGGAAGTACCCAGTGCACCTGCCGTTCAGCTGCTCCAGTACGGTCTCGTAGGTGCTGTGGCTGCCGGTCAGCCTGGGCAGGTAGCCATAGCAGAAGTCGTTGCCCGCGGTCGCGGCGTCGCCCCAGTAGGACTTCAGCAGGCTGACCATGTACTGCCGCGTGTTGGCCCAGAACCCCTTCTCCACGGTCTCGGCGGCGATGTAGGCGTCCAGGTCGTCGTTCCCGTACTCGTGCGGCATCGGCAGGTATCCGGGCAGCATGTCGAACAGGGTCGGGATGTCGGTCGATCCCTGGATCGACGCGTGGCCGCGCAGCGCCATGATGCCGCCGCCTGGCCGTCCCATGTTGCCGAGCAGGGCCTGCAGGATGGCCGCGGTGCGGATGTACTGCACGCCCACGGTGTGCTGCGTCCAGCCGAGGCTGTACACGAACGAAGTCGTGCGATCCCGCCCCGAGTTCTCGGTCACCAGCTCGCATACCTGCCGGAAAAGCTCCTCAGGCACGCCGGCGACCTCTGCGACCATCTGCGGCGTGTACCGGGCGAAGTGGCGCTTAAGCACCTGCAAGACACACCGCGGATGCTGCATCGTCGCGTCAGTGCGGGGCTTGGGGTCAACCTTGGCGCCGCCTGAGCCCTGCGACTCCCCGCGCCCTGACCGCCGTACCTGGGCCAGCTGGGCCCTGGTCAGGTCGGGGCTGCGCTCGCCGATCGCCGGGCGGATCCCGTCACCCTCGTATTGCCAGCTGTCCCACTCATACACCCGGCGCTCGCGGTCAAGGCCGGAGAACACCCCGCCCAGGTCCTCGGCATCGGCGTAATCCTCGGTCACGATCGTGGCCGCGTTGGTGTACGCCATGACGTAGTCGCGGAAGTACTTTTCGTTGGTCAGGACATAGTTGATGATCCCGCCGACGAACGCGATGTCGGCCCCGGCGCGGATCGGGACGTGAAGGTCCGCGTGCGCGCTGGTGCGAGTGAACCGCGGATCGACGTGGATGATCTTGGCGCCCCGCTTCTTGGCCTCCATCACCCACTGGAACCCGACTGGATGCGCCTCGGCCATGTTCGAGCCCTCAATGAGGATGCAGTCCGCGTTCGCCAGGTCCTGCTGGAAACCGGTGGCCCCGCCGCGGCCAAAGCTAGTCCCCAGACCGGGGACGGTAGCGGAGTGTCATATGCGCGCCTGGTTCTCGACCTGGATAGCGCCCAGCGCGGTGAACAGCTTCTTAAGCAGGTAGTTCTCTTCGTTGTCCAGCGTCGCCCCGCCCAGGCTGGCGAAGCCGAGCGTCCGCCGCGTCTGCCGACCGTCGATTTTTTGCTGCCAGCCGCGCCGGCGGGACTCGATCACCCGGTCGGCGATCATGTCCATCGCCTTGTCGAGGTCGAGCTCTTCCCAGTCCGTTCCGAACGGGCGGCGGTACTTGACCTTGTACTCCCGAGCGTTACCGGTGGTGAGCTGCAGAGACGCCGACCCCTTGGGGCAGAGCCTGCCCCGGCTCACCGGCGAATCCGGGTCGCCCTCGATCTGGATGACCTTCTCGCCGGAAACGTAGACGTTCTGTCCGCAGCCGACTGCACAGTAAGGGCAGACCGACTTCGCCACCCGGTCGGCGTTCCGGATGCGCGGCTCGATCCTGTCCGTGCGCCCGCTCCTGGTTGCCTTTCCGCGGGCCAGCTTGTCGTCGCCGATTATCTGCCGGAAGACCGGCCACCCACCCCGCGCGCGGTCCGACATCCATCCCCCCGTCAGGCTGCCCCCACAGCCGATGCCCCGAGATGTTACGCCCCGCGATCGAGGCGGCACGCGCCACCCCGATGCGGCTAGACAGACGGTGAAGGTTTTGCTGTGCCATGGAACGGACGAGTAGGCACCATGACGTAGCCGACGCGTCGGCTGGCGTGGCCGGGAGCAGCGGGGCGGGATGAAGAGCGGTGATCGGGAGAGCCGCCGACCCGTCGGCGCGCTGTCTACGCCATCGTGGACTGGGTCAGCACGGACGTCTTGAAGCGTGTCCGGCACCCGCCACACTTGATGTGTTCGGTCAACGCGCTGATCGGGATCAGGGGGATGTAGAACACGTGAATGAACCTGCGCCCCTTGCGGTGCCGGTAAGGCTCGATGGCCTGGCATTTGGGGCACGGGAATGTGCCCCTGTTCGTGGTCCAGAAGTAGTAGCGGGAGCCAAAGATAATCATGGATGCCGTCCTTGCGTATCCGGCTGCCAACGGGCGTCGTCCCGTCCCCCAGTCAACCGCGAGGATTCTTCCATTTGTCGCACCGCGGATGTCAAGAGCTGACATCACGGAGCTGTGATCCCAGCTGTCATCGACACCACCGGGCGGCCGGTGAGCATGCAGGTAGGGTTGGCTACGCCCGACGACGAGCCGGAGTCAGGCGGCTGGTCGGCGGATCAAAGTTTTGCTCGGCCTCCGCGCTTCCGGAAGCCGATTGTCCGGAATACGCCCTACGGTCAATCCCATGACAGACAACACGAACCTGAACGCGACTATCGAGGAGCCGTCGATGACGGCCCAGACGACCGTGATCGACTGGCTGCTCGACTCTGACCCGGCCATCCGGTGGCAGGCGCTGAGCGACCTGACCGATGCGACGCCCGGCGCGGTCGCGGCCGAACGGGCGCGGGTAGAGAGCGAGGGCTGGGGCGCCAGTCTCCTCGCGTTCGAGGGCGCCGACGGGTTGTGGGACGGCGGCGCCTGCTTCCCGGCGTCCTACGCCGGCGGCGAACCGGGCCAGCCCTGGACGGCGACGATGCACACCCTGCAGACGCTGCAGATCTTCGGGCTCGACCCGGCGTCAGGGTCGGCACGCCGGGCCATCTCGCTTGTCGCCCGGAACGGGCGCTGGGAGCACGCCGGGCAGCGGTACTTCGACGGAGAGGTCGAGCCGTGCATCAACGGCAGGACGATCGAAGCTGGCGCCTACTACGGGCAGGATGTCTCCCCGCTCGTAGACCGGATTCTCGGCGAGCGGCTTGCTGATGGCGGATGGAACTGTGAGGCCGAGAATGGATCCGTTCGCTCCTCGTTCGACACGACGCTCACCGTGCTGGACGGACTACTCGAATTCGAGCGTGCGACCGGCGCGTCCGCCGCGGTGCGCGAGGCTCGGAGCGGCGCAGAGGAGTACCTGCTCGAGCGCGGCTTGTTCCGGCGCAAGAGCACCGGCGAGGTCGTCAACCCGGAATATCTCGATTTCGCGTTTCCCTACTACTGGCACTACGACGTGCTGCGCGCGCTCGACTATTTCCGGCGCTCGGGCTCCGAACGGGACTCCCGGATGGCCGCCGCCGTGGAGATAGTGCGATCGAAGCGGCAGCCCGACGGCCGCTGGTTGCTGGACCGCGTCCATCCCGGCCGCGTCTACTTTGGCCTTGACGATGGCGTGGGGGCACCGAACCGCTGGAACACTCTCCGCGCGCTCCGGGTGCTCGACTGGTGGGAAGGCTGACTCAAGCCGCGCTGATCGACGTTCGCGGTGATGCGCAGATCGCGCGTGACGGGACCATTGCCGGAGCGCTCGTGATCAGCGAGACGTTGCCAGCAGGTGACGCAACCGGAGTGCGGGCTGCTCAGTCATAGATGGCATGACGGGTTGGAGTGTTCGGCAGGAAGGCGCGGCTGGCGCGGGCGTCTGGCTCGCCGGTGCGGTGCTGGCGGTTGCCGGCATGGTGGCGGGCTGCGGCTCGCCTACCAGTCCGTTAGCAGCGGCGCTGGTCAAGCCCGTTGCGTCAGGCGTGCAGCACCTGGCCGCGCAGGGCGGGCCCAGGCGGCCGGGTCCGTCGGCCGGTGCTCGGGCCAGGTGGCGGCCGCCGGATGTGCCGGCTCATGCGCCGTTCACCGCTGTCCGCTGGATCCGGGTGCCCGGCGGCGCCTGGCAGGCAGTGGCGGGTGCCGGGGCGCTGTTCACCGACTCCGCCTACGCGGCCAGCCCAGTCGGCGCCCGCACGCTGATCACGCGGGTCGATCTGGCCACCGGCCGGGTCGGCCCGGCCGTCCGAGTGCGCGGCGAGTCGGGCATGACGTTCGGCGGGGGGCTGCTGTGGGTCGGCCGCGGCAGCCAGCCGACATCCGCAGACATGAGCGTGATCGCCCTCGACCCGGTCACGCTCGCCGTGCGGCACACGGTCGCGCTGCCGCAGCCCCCGAGCTTCGGCATCGAGCAGCTCGCCTACGCGGGCGGGCTGGTATGGGTGGCAACCGAGCGGGCGCTGATCGCCGTCGACCCGGCGACGGCGCGAATGGTCGCGGACGTGCCGCTACCGGGAGTGAACGCGCAGGACTGGGTCTACGTGGCGGCCTCGGCCGCGGGCCGTTCGCTGTGGACCACCGAGGACTCCGGCGGCGGCGGCCCCATAACGGTGCAGCAGCGCAATCCGCGTACCGGCGCAGTGCTCGCGGCGACGAGCGGACCTGCGATCGGCCTGGGCGGCGCGCAGATCGCGGCAGGCCGCGCGAACGCCTGGCTGGCGTACGCGACCGGCATGCTCGGCGGCTACTTCGAGACTGTCAGCGAGGCAGGACACCTGACCGAGGCCGCGCCGCCACGAAGCTCAGGCGGCTTCACGAACTCGGTCCGGGTCTATCTCGTCGGCCGGCAGCTGTGGATCACCGATGGGATGAACGACACGATTGGCTGCGCCTCCAGTGCGACCGGGCGCATCCTGGCAATCGTCCGCGGGTCGGGCCTCCTGCCCGGAACTATCGAGCCCGACGGCACCGGCCGGCTGGCGCTGCTGATCGACGGCGACATCCTCATCGCACGGCCGAAGCGCGCCTGCGGCCCCTGACCGCGCCTGCCGAATCCCGAACTCCCCGAATTCCTAATCTCGCTGAGGGCTCTAGGCGGCGGCCCGCGCGAATGTCAGCATTTGCTCCCAGAGCGAATCGATGCCCCCGGCGGCCAGCGCGTTCTCCAGGCTTAAGATCAGCGACCGCAGGTCGCCGACCCGCAACGGCACCGGAACCCCCGCAGGAAGCGGTCCGAGATGTGACTCTCCGGAAACCGCGGTGTCGCTGCCCAGAATGGTGCCAGCGAGGCTGCCGGGAAACGCAACGGCGCCAAGGAACTGGCCTGGAGCCTGCTCGGCGATCGCTCCGTAGGCCGCCCGGAGGAAGCGGGTGGACGGCTCCGGGTCGAGGTATACGTCGGCAGCGGTTACGAAGGCTCGCAGCGGCAGGTGGTCCAGGCCATCGCCGGGAATGACAAGCTGCTCCAGGACCTGGTCGCGGACCTGCCGAACGTCCGGTGGCTTCAGCACCTCGACCAGCAGTGAAACCGGAGGCCCGGTGGACCAGGACTGCCTAGTGAAAATCCCCTTGCTAAAGGAAACCACGACGCCTGTCTGAGCCTCAGACTGCTGGGCCACGACAATTGCGGCACTGTCAAAGAGGGGAACTTGCGGAGGAAGGACCGGCACCGAAAGGCCGCCTTCCCACGGCGGGTCAGCTGTCGTCATGTCCTAGGGAGCGGCAGGCGCGGTACCTGATACAAGAATGGCAGCCGAGGTGATGATCAAATTCGAGCGATCTGCAGGCGCGTGGGCCGAAGCTAGCCATGGGCTGCCGGAAAGCCCGCCGAGGGAGGTGCAACAAGATGAGGCGTCCGGGCCATCGTCCAGGCTAAGACCTTCTGGTCTGGCAGTGACCGATCTGGCCGGGCCGCAGCCTTGCCCGCGGCGTTACCGGCTCGGCCGGATTGTCACCCCCCTTGGAGGAGATGGGTAAGGCGGTCAGCGCGCGTACAAGACCCGGCTGTGCCGGAGCGCCGGAACGAGCCCGGCGACGACGCCGATGACGACAGCAGCGGCGAGTCCGCCCGCCCACGCGAGAGCGGGGAGGACCACGTTCCAGCCTTTAACGTCGGCGTACGCCAGCGTTGACACCGCGCCGGCGTCAGCCTGGGCGACAAGAGCCGACGACGGCTGGCCGGGTCCTCCATGCCCCGGCAGGTTCGGTGAGCGAATGACTCGTCCCATGCCGGCAGCGGGCCGGGAGGGTACCGGGCGGTGCTCTACTATCGGGCTGTGGGCATGGCAGCAGAGACCGAGCAGGAGCGCCGCCAGCGGCGGCACCAGCGGACGCTGTTCGACAGCGTCGCCCAGCTCTACGAGGCTTCCCGGCTCGGGTACCCCAGCGACATCGTCGAGGTGGCCACCGCCGGGCTCGGCGCCGGCAGCGCGGTCCTCGAGGTCGGATGTGGCACCGGCCAGCTCACCGAGTGCCTGGCGTCCTTCGGGTTCCGCCTGACGGCCATCGACCTCGGCCCGTCGATGATCAGCGCTGCCCGCCGCCGGCTTGCTGGCTCGGCCGTCTTGTTCGAGGTCGCTTCCTTCGAGGACTTCGCTGCGCCCGAAGCCTCGTTCGACCTGATCGTCTCGGGCACGGCATTTCACTGGGTCGACCCCGAGGTCAGGTTCCGCAAGCCCGCACGGCTCCTGCGCCCCGGCGGCTGGCTCGCCCTGCTGGAAACCGGGGAGCGCTATGACGAGCCTTTCCGCGCCGTCCTGCGCGGCATGTGGGCCGCGCGCGGCGGCCCCGGCCGCCCCCTGGTGAGACAGCCGCATTTTGCCGACACCGAGGTCATCGCGGGCACCGGCCTGTTCGAGACGCCCGTCCACCAGGCGCACACCCAGCGGATCGTCCGCGCTGCCGAGACCGTCGTCGACGTGGAGAACACCAGAGCGACCACGCTGAACTGGCCAGATGACATCCGCCGGGACTTCACCGAGGAGCTGCGCCGGCACCTCCGGTTCCAGACCGAGGTGCAGCTCACCCAGGAGACCTCCGTCACGATGGCCCGCGTCCTGCCACGCCGTTCCCCCGGCCGGCCTGAGGCGCCGCCGACCGGTCGGTGAGAGATCGCCATCCAGCAAGCACAAGGCGCGACCGTGCAGTTCGCCGAACCCGGCACTCAGACACAGGACAAGCACCTTCAGAAATCGCGAACTCCCGGAGGTTCGGACGTAACGTCGGTGAGGGAGTGACCGGTCTCGACGGCGGTCGTGCCGTCGAGGTGAAAGGCGTAGACGCGCACCGGCGAGCCGCAATGGTCACGTTGAAGAACGCGTCCGGGCGCGTTCCTCGTGCCACCGAACGAACGAGGCCGGTGACGGGGAGGGCGACCGCCGACGGAGGGCGGGCGACGCTCCGGCGGTCGGCGCCAACGAACTGGAGGTAGACCGCTGCCGAAGAGGCGACGATCGTCATGACCGTCGCCACCGCCGCGGCAAGGGCGACCCGAAGCCGGAGGCTCACGGCGGCCGCACCACGAAGCCAACGCCGCGCACCGTCTGGATGACCCTCGGCTCTCCGCCCTCCTCGGTTTTGCGCCGCAGGTACCCGACGTAGACATCGAGCGTGTTGGACCCCAGCGAGTCGCTGTAGCCCCAGATGCGCTCCTGGAGGACATCCCGGCCCATCACGATGCCGGCGTTCAGCATCAGCACCTCGAGCAGGGCGAACTCGGTCCGGGTCAGCTCGATCGCACGATCCCCCCGCTGGACCGCCCGAGTCCGGGGGTTTAGCGACAGGTCCGCCACGCTGAGCAGGGCGTCATGATTGGGATAGCTGCGCCTGATGAGGGCCCGGACCCTCGCCAGTAGCTCGTCGACGGCGAACGGCTTGGTCAGGTAGTCGTCGGCACCCGCGTTGAGGCCCTGCACGCGGTCGGCCACGAGGTCACGGACCGTGAGCAACAGAATCGGCGTACTGTCCCCGGAGGCGCGCAATCGCTGGCATACGGTGAGCCCGTCCACCACCGGCATCACGACATCAAGGACCACGACGTCGGTCCGGAGCGAGGCAAGCCGTGAGAGGGCCTCGGCGCCGTCGGACGCCTGGTCCACCGCGTAGCCCTCCAGGCGAAGTGCTCGGGCCAGCGCGGCGCGCAGCGCGTCGTCGTCCTCCGCCACCATCACACGGAACGGCTGCATCCCATGGTCGATAGCGCCAGCCACCCGTCCAGGATTATCGACGGAAGGTAAGAGTCGGTCACCTGAGACTATGAGAAATCTATGAGAATCGGCCTGACTTATGGGCAGGCCAGCCGATCGGTGCGACATTTGCGCGACATTCGTGCTCTGGCCGCCCTGGCCCATGCCCGGTGGAATGTAGACACCCCGGCGTCCGTTGCCCGTGGCGCCGGGGGTCCAAGCTAGTTACTTGATGGTGATCGGCTATGAGGCGTCCGTTACGGTCCAGCAAGGCTGTCACCACCGGGCCAATGAGGCTGTTCTCAATCGTCGCTACGTCGGTGGCCCTGGTGGCGGGTCTTTCCGTCGCGTTTCCGGCGGCGGCTTCGGCCTCGTCGAGGTCGCCTTCCGTGCCGGGGCCGCCGACGAACGTGAGCGCGGTAGCGGGGGACGCGCGGGCATGGGTCATCTGGCGGCGACCAGCCGACAGCCAGGCG
Organism: Streptosporangiaceae bacterium; assembly: GCA_030041135.1. GTDB lineage: Bacteria > Actinomycetota > Actinomycetes > Streptosporangiales > Streptosporangiaceae > JAJYUU01. Next base: position 21,379 of record JASHOL010000261.1, read on the forward strand.
ATCACCTCCTATGTGGTTACGTCGGTGCCTGGCGCCAGGCGGGCTACCGTTCCCGGCTGGGCCCGCAGGGCGGCCGTTGCGGGCCTGACCAATGGCACGTCCTACCGCTTTTACGTGACCGCCGTGAACTCGGCCGGCACCTCGGCCCCCTCGGCGTCGTCAGCGCCGGTCACGCCGACGGCGCCGACGGTGCCGTCTGCGCCGGTGATCAGCGCGGTGCTAGCCAGGGACCAGGCGATCGAGGTGTCCTGGAACCAGCCGGAGACTGGCGCCGCCGGGCTGCGGGGTTACCTGGTCACGGCCTATTCCGGTGGCGCGCGGGTGACGTCAGTCTTCGAGCCTCCATCGGCCACGGAGGCGGTCGTGGGCGGCCTGGTCAATGGCACCGACTACGTGTTCACGGTCACGGCGTTCAACCTCATCGGCCAGAGCCCGGCGTCGCTGCCGTCGCCTGCGATCGCGCCCGTCCCGGCCACCGCGCCGATGAGCCCGGCGGACCTGCAGGCGTTCCCCGGCGACGGCGATATCTTGCTGGCCTGGTCAGCACCGCCAGACGGCGGCGCGGTCATCACGAACTACACCATCACCGTGAACCCGGGTGACCGGACCATCTGGATCCCTGGCAATACCACCGTGGCCCTATTGCGCCCGCTTCATAACGGGACCGCGTACACGTTGTCGGTCGCCGCTACCAACGAGGCGGGCACCAGTCCGGCGGCGAACGCCGGCCCGGTGACCCCGCAACAGCGGATCCTGCCTGGGGCGCCGCAGAACGCCTCAGCCGCGGCGGCCGGGGCCGGAATGGTCAGCGTGCAGTGGACGCCGCCGATCACGAGCGGCACCAGCCACGTCCGCTACTACACGGTGACGGCCAGCCCAGGGCACAAGACTGTCAGTTCTGACCAGTGCGGCGGCGCCCCTGTCGTGTGCACCGCGACGATGCGGGGGCTGAGCAAGACAAAGGCCTACACGTTCACGGTGACGGCGACCAGCTGGGCGGGAACCGGTCCGGCGAGCGCCGCGACCGCAGCCGTGACGGCCAACCTCGTCGTCAGGCAGGCGCCCGTCGTGCTCTCGTCGGCGTCGGTCGCGGCGCTGACCGAGCAGCGCAGTGACGGGACGCTGCTCTTCGAGCAGCCACCCGCGCAGGTAACGGGCCTGCGCGCGGGCCAGCTCGTGCAGATCAACCCAACCGCGGCCGCGCCGGACGGATTCCTCGGACGGGTCGAGTCAACGGGAAGCCAGGGCGGCTACTTCGTGGTGTACACGTCGCCGGCCTCGCTCGCCGACGAGTACAGCACATACCAGGCGGCCATGAATATCCCGTTCATGGCGGCCAGCATGCAAGCGGAGATGCCGGGGGTACAGCTGGCCCGGCCGACGCTAGCCGGAACGGCGATGCCGGCGTCGGCCCAGCCGGATGGCTTTTCCGTGATGCTGCAGGGCGACACCCTGGTACTGACCCTCGCGACCGATTTCCTTGGCGGCGACAGCGAGGAAGCGGTCGGCGCGGTCCCGTCCGTCGAACCGACGGCGAGCATCGAGGCCAAGGTGATGCTGACGCCCGTGTTCCACTTCAATGACAAGAACGGCTTCCTCAGCCTAACGATCGGCGCGAGTGCCAAAGTACAGGACACGTTGAAGCTCGGCGTTTCGCTGGCGTCCCAGCTCGTCATCCCCCTCGCCCGGATCACCGGCGCCCCGATAGAGACACCAGTCGGCCCGGTCAGGCCAGAACTGACCCTCAGCGCCGTGATGTACACCAACGGCTCGGTCGGCTTGACCTACGGTGCGAACTTCACGTCCAGCGCCACCGCTACCTGCAAGGTCCGCGATGACGTGTTCAACAGCAGCGGAGACAGCTGCACCGGGCACGCCAGCGCGAGCGGAACGCAGACGCACACTGAGCTCTACGGGGAGATGGACATCAAGGCGGGCTTCCAGATCGCGGGCGCCCTGCTGCTGGACTTCGGCATCGTAACCGCAGGCGTCACGCTGGACCCGCTGGTTGAATTCAGCGTCGACACGACGGCTAACCCCTGGTGGAAAGTCAAGCTCGACCTGGATCTCGGCGTGTTCCAGCAAATCTTCGACGTAACGGTCTTCCAGGATCCGGATGCCGTGGAATTCAGTCTTACTGTGGCCAGGGCCAGCGGCGCGTTCCCCGGTGTCTTCATATCGCCGCCTGTGCAGTCCGTCCCGCCCGGCGGGTCGGTCAGTTTCGCGACGGACACCGCCGTTGGGCCCGTGACGACACCGGACTGGTCCGTCGTCGCCGGGCCGGGAAAGGTAGTCGGCGGACGGTACACCGCCCCGCGCGATTTCGCCGGCACCGCGGTGATCCAGGCCACGTACAACGGCTCGGTCGCCCGGGCCGGAGTGGTGGTGGCCGGGCTGTTGCCGCCGACCATCGACTCGGGCACGCGCGGACTCGTGGACGCCCTTGTGGTCAGCTGGAAGCCGCCCCCGGCCATCTCCACGCCGCCCGACAGCTACGAGGTCACCGCGCTGAACATAGCCGGACCCTCGTCTGCCCCCGCAATCGTGCAGGTGTCCGTCCCCGCGGGCGTGACCTACGCGTACCTGCCAAACCTGCCGGCCGGCGCGACCTACCAGATTCATCTCACGGTAATCGCCGGTGACATCAAGGTCGGCGCTACCAGCGCGTTCAGCACGTCCTCGCCGACGGTGACCGTGCTGGACCGGCTACCCAGTGAGCTGGCCGGGACCGGGTTCAACGGCGATATCGCATCCGTCGGCTTCAGGCCGGACCAGCTCGGTACCGCGGGTGACGGAGGTGCCGTGGTGTCCGGGGACGGCCTTTACGCCTTCTTCTACACCGAGGGCCGGAGCAACCTGGCCCCGTCCCAGGTGTTCGACCCGGCTGACGAAAGCATCTACCTGGTCAGGGAAACCCTGCCCAGCGGCCAGGTCTCCCTCGCGTCGTTCGGAACGAACCGCAAACCGGTGAACGCCAGGCCCGTCGAGCAGACGGGCGGCGGCGACCGCGCCCCGGGACTGACCGGCGCGCTCGTCGCCAGCTCCAGCGGCACCGCGGTGGGCTACACCTCCGCCACGGGTCAGTCCCTGGTGCACAACTTCGTCACCGGCGCGACCTCCACGGTCGGCTTGCCGCACAGCACAGCGATCATGGCGGGACTCAGCGAATCGGACACGGTCGTGGCGTACGTGACCTTCGCGTCGGGCTCCAGCTCCATCGCCACCGTGTACCGGCAGGTCCTGGGGCACGCGCCGAAGCGGATTGGCACGTGCGACTGCGGCTCTGGCATGCTGCCCAGCATGTCGGGGAACGGGAACCTGATCGCGTACGTGCCGCCGCCGGCCAGCAAGACCGCACCACATGCCGTCTACGTGTACAACGCGACCACCGGGAAGAGCACCAACCTGTTCCCGGTGAACACCAGGAACCGGCAGTCGCTGCTGTCACCGGTCATCTCGCCGGACGGCACGCGGATCGCCGTCCAGGTGGCCGCCCCTTGTCCCGGTTCCTGCGTTCCCGGCATCGCGATCAAGACGCTGACGAGCAAGGGGACGTCGACGACGGTCACCAAGGCGGACGTCCATGTGCGGGCCAGCGCAGGCATCACCGATTTCCCGGTGTCGCTCAGTGACGGTGGCACCGCGCTGGCCTACTCGCTCTTCAACAGCGCCACCGGTGCCAGCCGGTTCCAGGTCTACCGGGACGGCGGTTCTGTCATCGTTCCGGCACTGTCGACTACCTATCCGGAAACAGCGGAGCTCACCGGGAGCGGGTCGGCGCTCTTCTACACGCTGGCGCTCAAGGACACAAATTATCCTGGCGTGTTCGAGTGGGCGTTTGGCTGACGCCCGGACGAAGCCATGGACGCGGGGCACTCGCCTCGTGAGCGCGGGAATGCTCGCCGCGACCGGTGCGGGTTGCCAGCGCACCCTGCGGGCTGACGGTGGCCGGGGTTCGGGCATGCTCGACACATGGGAGCGGGCGAGTGTCTCGATGCTGGCGTGTGCGCAGCCGTCGACGTGCACTACCTGACCGCCGGCGGCGCCAGGGCCGCAGCCGTGCTGGCCGCCGACGCCGCCTTCGCAGCCGTGCTGGCCGAGCGCACGGCGGAGGTACCGGCGGTGCCGCCCTACAGCTCGGGTGAGTTCTACCTGCGCGAGCTGCCGCCGCTGCGCGCGGTCCTGGACGGCGTGAGCGGGCTGTGCCTGCTGGTTGTCGATGGCTACGTCGACCTGGACCCGAGTGGGCGGCCGGGCCTCGGTGCGCATGCGCACGCGGAGTTCGGCATCCCGGTGATCGGCGTGGCCAAGTCGAGGTTCCGCACCGCGACCCACGCGGTGCCCGTCGAGCGCGGATCCTCGGCGCGCCCGTTGTTTGTCACCGCAGCCGGGCTACCCGCGGCCGACGCGGCCGACCTGGTCAGGCACATGGCGGGCCGGTACCGGCTGCCCGACGCACTGCGCCGGGCGGATAACCTCGCGCGGGCGGGCCCGCACGCAGCGGAGCGCTGAGCTCGCTGCACGCCCTGGAAATGCGGTTGACGGACTGCGCGCCGGCGCCTGACGATGGTTGCCGTCACCCGGACCAGGGCCTGCTCCGTGAGGCCACTGAACAGGAGAGGAGGCGAAATGTCTGCCCAGCTTCGAGACCCAGCTCTGAAAGGTCGCCAGACTTGTCGTTTCCTCGTTACTTCCGGTGCGGACACTGCGGCGTAGACGTCTCGCTGGACGCCCCAGGCACGTCGCACCGCAACCACTGCCCTAGTTGCCTGTGGTCCCGGCACCTTGATCGCAATGTCCCCGGCGATCGGAAGTCCGAGTGCCCTGGCGGCATGGAGCCGATAGCGGTCACTGTCCGCGGCGAAGGCCGCTGGATGCTGATTCATCGCTGCACCCGTTGCGGGCGGCTCCGGATGAACCGGACAGCCGGCGACGACAGCGTACTGCTCCTGCTGCAACTGGCCGCGCTGCCGCTGGCCACTCCGCCTTTGCCGGTTGTCAGCTCGGTCACGCCGCCTGACAACGGGGTCAAGAGCGCCAGCCGGCCTGGCTGTTAGCGCTCCGGTTAGGCGCTGCCGCGCGCCGCGCATAGCTTGATGTAGCGGCCGGGCGTCATGCCGAATCCCGCCTTGAACGTGCGCGTGAAGTGGGCCTGGTCGGCGAAGCCGGCCTCCAGCGCGGTTTCTGCTACCGGCCGGCCGTCGCGGAGCCTGCTTCTGGCTGCGTCGATGCGTCGCATTACCGAGTACCGATACGGGCTGGTCCCGTAGACGGCGCGGAACTGGCGCGCGAACTGGTAGCGGTCAAGGCCCGTGACCTTCGCGACCTCGCCCGACTGCACCTTGGTCAGCCTGCTCCGCAGGAAGTCGCGGCCGCGCACTACCGCTGGCACGTCGACTCGGCAGCTCAGGGTGCTGTCGAGGGCAGGCTGCGCTCGACCGTGCCCCGGTAGTCGAACGCCTGGACCCCCTCCTCGGTGATGCCGATCGCGTAAACATCGTGCCGGTGGCGGCTGAACGGCCGGCCACGCAGCCGGGCGCGGAACGGTTCCACCCCGTCTGCGGGCCGCGTGGCGTCTATCCACTTGGCCGGGTCGCACGGACGTTCAAGACCGGGACCGGCGCCATCACCCAGGTTGGAGGCCATAAGTCAAACCTACGGAGCCGCGCGTGAAACTCGTGCATAACCCCGGTCAGCTGATCGCGTTCGTGACGTTCGCGGCGATCGTCGCGGGGACCCCAGGGCCCAGCAACGCGCTGCTGACCGCCATCGGCGCCAGGGTCGGCATCCTGAAGGGACTCGCGAGCCTGCTCGGCCAGGTAACCGGCATGGGCGCGATGCTGTTCGCGTCTTCTCTGTCCTGTTCGCCCTGGTCGCCCTGCCATGCTGCCTGCCCTGGCTGGCGTTCGGCGCTGTGCTGCAGCATTTCCTCCTAGTACCACGGGCCGGCCGCGTGCTCAACGTCGTCATGGCGGCGCTGCTGGCCGCGTCCACGATCCTGCTGGTCTGGAACCGCTTTTGAGTTACGTTGGCTGCTGGCGACCATGACAGGTAATTTGGCTAGCTGAGGCAGATAACC
>JASHOL010000262.1 GCA_030041135.1 Streptosporangiaceae bacterium
GCTCGGCGGGACGCTTGCACCGGCGCGGTGGCCGGCCGGCGCCCGGGCACTGGTGGCCTCCGGGCCCTCGGCGCCGGGCCTGCCGCCAGCAAGCGCGTCCAGTTCTGGTCCCAGGACAACGTGCCAGTCCGTGGTGCACATCGGCGATTCCACGTCGGAGGGCCTGACCTCGCCCGACTACCTGCCCGACCCTCGGCAGAGGATCACGGCGCAGTACGCGATGATCGGCGTCAAAAGAACGATCATGGAGGTGTCCGGCGGCCGCTCCATCGTCGAGACGCTGCTCGGCCAGCCAAACGCATACTCCGTTGCCCAGCAGCTCGTCCGGGCCGGGTACCGCGGGTGCTGGGTACTCGCCCTCGGCACGAACGACACGGCCGACGTGTATGTCGGCTCGAACGTCGGCCTCACGGCCAGGATCCAGCGGATGATGTCCGTCATCGGTGACGAGCCGGTCATGTGGGTCAACGTGAAGTCGCTGCTGGCCGACGGACCGTACTCCGAGCACAACATGCAGCTGTGGAACGCCGCCCTACTGCGGGCGTGCTCTCGTTACCCGAACATGAAGGTGTTCAACTGGGCCGCGTTCGCGCGGCCGCAGTGGTTCATCTCAGACGGTATCCACTACACCTCGGCGGGATACGCGGCCCGCTCGAACCTGATCGCGACCGCGCTCGCCTACGCGTTCCCGCGGACCGGACCGGTGGTCAGCCCGCTGGCCGGAGAGCCGAGCAGGCAGGGCTGCCTGGTTGACTAGCCCACATGCTCCGAACCTGCGCTGACCGCGGCGGCCATGATAGGTAGTCGTGACGAGCGCCGAAGCTGACTTCGCGGCCCGGCGGCCGCGCGGGAACCGAGTTGCCAGATGACGATCGCTGCGCAGGTCTGGAAGACCGCGACCAGGCTTGCGGACGGCCGCGAGATCATTTACTTCGACGAGGCACCAGGGTCAGGTCGTGCGGAGGTCGCCGACACGCGCGAGCCTGTGCTGGCGGGGGACGTGCGTGCGGGGGAACTGCGCTGGGACCCGCTGCTCGGGGAATGGGTGGCGTTTGCCGAACACCGGCAGGCCCGCATCTTCCTGCCCTCGGCCGGCGACTGCCCGCTGTGCCCCTCGCGGCCAGGGCACAGCACCGAGATCCCGGCCGCCGGCTACGACGTGGCGGTCTTCGAGAACCGGTTTCCCGCGCTGCCAACCGGCAGCGGCCGGTGCGAGGTGGTGTGCTTCACCTCCGATCACCACGCGTCCTTCGCCACCCTCAGTCCCCGGCGGGCCGCGACGGTGCTGGCCGCCTGGGCCGACCGCACAGCCGTGCTGGGCGGCGCCGACGGCATCGAGCACGTGTACTGCTTCGAGAACCGGGGCGAGGAGGTTGGCGTCACCCTGCACCACCCGCACGGTCAGGTCTACGCGCTGCCGTTCGTGCCGCCCAGAACCCGGCGTTACCTGGCCAGCGCACAGGCACACCGGTCCCGTACAGGGCATAACCTGTTCGACTGGCTGCTGGAAGCGGCGGTGGCCGACGGCCGGAGGATCGTGGCGCGCAACGATCACTGGGTCGCATTCGTGCCCGAGGCCGCACACTGGCCGTTCGAGGTGCTGGTATTCCCGGTCCGCCGGGTGCCTGACCTGGCGGCGCTCGACGACGCCACGATGAGCGCCTTCCCCGAGGTGTACCTGGACGTCCTTGGCCGTCTTGACCGGCTGTTCGGTATGCCGATGCCGTACATGGCGGCGTGGCAGCAGGCGCCGTCGGGCGACCCGGCCGCGCACGCGGAACTCGCCGTGCACCTGCAGGTCATGTCCGTGCGCCGGGCGCCAGGGAAGCTCAAGTTCATGGCCAGCACCGAGTCCGGCGCCGGAGTGTGGTCGAACGACGTCCTGCCAGAGGCCGCCGCCCGCGCGCTCAGGGAGGCCGGCTGATGGCCTCGCCTGGCGGCACGCCGGCGGCCGAGGGCTCGCCGACGCCGTCGGGGCTGGCCCGCTGGTTCGGCGAGTGCTACGGCCGGGAACCCGACCTGATCTGGCACGCTCCCGGCCGGGTCAACCTGATCGGCGAGCACACCGACTACAACGGCGGCCTCGTCCTGCCGTTCGCGCTGGCTCGCGGAGTCCTGGCCGCGGTCGCCGGCCGCGGGGATGGGCTGCTCGAGGTCCGCTCACGGCAGGCACCGCGCGAGGCGGCCTCGGTCCGGCTGGACCGGCTCCAGCCCGGCAGCGTCACGGGCTGGGCCGGTTACGCGGCCGGTGCCGCCTGGGCGCTGCGGACCGCCGGCTACGAGGTCCCCGGTACGAGCATTGCCGTCGATTCGGACCTGCCGATCGGGGCCGGGCTATCCTCGTCCGCCGCGCTGTGCTGCGCGATCGTGAGCGTTCTGGCCGCTCTGGCGGCACGGGCGGGCGCCCGGATGCCGTCGAGGACCGAGATCGCGGCCATGGCCCGCAGCGCGGAGGCCGACTATGTCGGCATGCCGTGCGGGATCATGGATCAATCGGCGTCGATGCTGTGCGAGGCGGGCCATGCCCTGCTGCTTGACTGCGGCAGCGGCAAGTCATCCCTCGTGCCGATCGATCCGGCCGCCGTCGGGCTGCAGGTCGTGATGGCCTCTACCGGAGTCCCGCACGTGCTCGCAGACGGGCAGTACGCGGCCAGGCGGGAGCAATGCCAGCAGGCGGCCGAGTTGCTCGGCGTCGCGGTGCTGCGCGAGGTCACCGACGTGAGCGCGCTGACCGTTCTGCCCGATCCGGTGCTGCTGCGCCGCGCCCGCCATGTCGTCACCGAGTCCAGTCGGGTCGCGCAGGCCGCCAGGCTGCTGCGCGCGGGACGGCTGGCCGACTGCGGCGGCTTGCTGAGCGCCTCGCACGCCTCCCTCCGCGACGACTTCGAGGTGTCCTGGCCGGCCGCGGACAGAGCGGTGGAGGCGGCGCTGTCGGCCGGCGCCCTCGGGGCGCGGATGACCGGCGGCGGGTTCGGCGGCTGTGTGCTCGTGCTGCTGCCAGCCGACCGCCGCGCGGCCGCGAAGGAGGCGATCTGTGGCGCGCTGGCGGACGGGGCGGCAGAGGCCGGAGTCTGGTTCCTGACGGCCGAGCCCGCACCCGCCGCGCGCGAGGTCTGGGTCTCCCGCTAACGCGGCAGGATCTTCGACAGGTCGAAGTTCACCGGCTCCTCTAGCTGGTCGAATCCGCACGAGCGCGGATCGCGGTCGTCTCGCCACCGGATCCACTGGGCCGTGTGGCGGAACCTGGTGCCCTCCATGTGCTCGTACCTGACTTCGGCTACGCGCTCGGGCCGCAGCGGCACGAACGAGAGGTCCTTGCCGGCGTTCCACCTGCTGCCCTCGGCCTCGCGCGGGTGCCGGACGCTTTGGTCCTGGCCGCCCCAGTTCCACGGATGCCCCTCGAACGCGGTGACCAGCGGCTGGACTTCCTTGAACAGCTGCCGGCGCATCGCCATCGGGAAAGCGCCGACCACGCCCACGCTGGCCAGGTTGCCGTTGTCGTCGTAGAGGCCGAGCAGCAGCGATCCGATTGCGTCGGGGCCGCTCTTGTGCACCCGGTATCCGGCCACGACGCAGTCCGCCGTACGCTCGTGCTTGATCTTGAACATAACCCGTTTGTCGGGCTGGTAATCGCTGCTCAGCGGCTTGGCCACGACGCCGTCAAGCCCTGCGCCCTCGAACTGGCTGAACCACTGGACGGCCGTGCCGCGGTCTCGGGTCGTTGGCGTCAGGTAGATGGGCGGCTCGGCCGCGGCCAGCGCGTCCTCGAGCATCCCCCGGCGCCGTTCGAACGGCAGGCTCATGCAGTCATCGTCGCCCAGCGCGAGCAGGTCGAAGGCGACGAACGAGGCCGGCGTCTGGCTGGCCAGCAACCGCACCCTGCTGTCGGCCGGGTGGATCCGCTGCAGCAGCGCCTCGAAGTCCAGCTTCCGGTTCTCAGCGTCGGGTATCACGATCTCGCCGTCGATTACGGACCGCTCCGGCATGCTGGCCAGCACGGCTGCGACGAGTTCGGGGAAATAGCGCGTCATCGGCCGCTCGTTCCGGCTGCCGATCTCCACCTCGTCGCGGTCGCGGAAGATAATCGAGCGGAACCCGTCCCACTTGGGCTCGTAGCTCAGCTCGCCGCCGGGTATGTCCTTGACCGGCTTGGAGAGCATGGGCGCTACCGGCGGCATGACGGGAAGATCCATTCCACCATCATGGCCGATCAGAGCCCGGCGGCTCTACCTGCCTGGCTGAGCTTGAAGGGGGACACTTGAGTCGTGGCAAACGCGGCAGCGGCGTCCGCGGACGCGGCGGTTCGGCTCCTGCTTGGCTCGAAGGAGCCAGCGATCAGGTACCTGGCACGTAGGGACCTACTCGGCGAGCAGAGCTGCGAAGATCCCGGCGTGATTCTGTCCGGTGCGAAGGTGTCCGCGTTACTCACCGGCCAGCGGCCAGGAGAGTTCAGGTCCGGCCCTGGATGGCGCAGCCTACCGATGGCCGAGTTCGGCTTTGGGGTCCACCCCTACCGCAATTGGACCGGCGCTCACTGGCGGCTGGTGTCGCTGGTGGAGCTCGCGGTTCCGGCACGCGAAGAACGGGCCAGGCTGGCGGCTGGTCAGGTGCTCGGGTGGCTGGCCAGGCCGGAAAGGATAGGCCAGATGCCGGTTGTCGCCGGGCTGGCACGGCGGTGCGCCTCGCAGGAAGGGAACGCCCTGGCGGTCTGCTGCGGACTTGGGCTCGCGGCTGACGAGCGGGTGCGGTTGCTCGCGTCGTCGCTGATCAGCTGGCAATGGCCGGACGGCGGCTGGAACTGCGACCTGAGCGCGACCGCACGGCGGTCCTCGTTCCACGAGTCGCTGGCCCCGGCCTGGGGGCTGCACGAGTACGCCAGGGCGACGGGCTGCGAGGAGGCCGAGGCAGCGGCGGGCCGGGCAGCGGAGCTGTTCCTCTCGCATCGGCTCTTCCGGTCGCCTTCGACGGGTGAGCCCATCGCGGGGGAGTGGCTGCGCCTGCACTACCCGCCGTACTGGCATTACGACGTCCTGCACGGCCTGCTGATCCTGGTCCGGCTCGGACATGCCGCCGACCCGCGGCTCGAGGACGCGGTCGATGTTCTGGAGAGCTTGCGGTCCGCGGACGGTACTTGGTCTGCGGGCGGATCGTGGTGGAAGCCACCTGGTTCCGGCCGGGACGGCGCCCGCGGCCTGAAGGCATGGAACGCCGAGGTCGTCGACTGGGGAACATCCGGGCCAAATGAGATGATCACGCTCAACGCACTACGGATACTCCGCGCGGTCGGACGCTGGCCAGCGGGCTAACTGGCCGTGCCCAGGACTGCCTGAGATGCTGGCCGCATGAGTGCGCCCCCGGATGACCTCCCCGTGTACCGAGTCCTGACCGGCCCCGATGACGCCGCCTTCTGCCGCCGGTGCGGGCGGAGCCGAGGCTGCTGCGGCATTGCCGAGGCGCGCCAGCGTCAGTCGGAGCGCAGATGATTGGGGCCGTCGACTCGCCTCGCAACGTACTGTGCTGGCGTTACGCCGACGAGGTCGCGGAACTCGTCGATGAGGTGCGCCTGGTCGCAGTACCCGTGTTGCGCCGCGACGAGCGCCCACTCGGGTTCGGCGCATCCGTCGATGGCGTGTACGACTCGTTGCAACCGTCGGACGCGGGCGTACCGCTTCGGCGTGATGCCCACCTGGGACACGAACCGGCGGCGGAACGTCCGTGGCAGCAGGCCAAGCCGTTCGGTCACGCTTGCCAGCGATGCTCCGGTCTCGATCCAGTCAACGGCGCAGCACATCGCGGGATCGGGTTGACCGGTCAGGTGGCCCAGCAGCATGTCTTCGACGACGCGCATTTTGTCGTGAGCCTCAAGGACGCGTTGCCGCAGCTGGGCGCCGTCTGACCCCCATACGTCCTGCAGACCGACCACGCCACCGCGCAGTTCGGCCAGCGCGACGGGAAGAAACGCTGCCGCGCCAGCGGCCCTGAACTCCACCGAGACGTGGGCTCGCCCTGACTCGATCTCGATGACCGACGCATGGTCGTCCGGCCCGTACACGAACCCGCCTGGAACGGTCCCCCTGCCGGAGCGGAACTCGTCCCGGTTGAGGATCACCCACAGGCTGGTCGACCCGTTCGGCAGCAGGCATTCGCGGATTGTCTCCGGCCGGTTACCGGTTCCGAACCGGATCGACTTGATGAACGGGACCAACTGCGGACGCACGATCCCACGTTACCGGTGTCCTTTTTCGCCAATCGACGATGCCCGAGGGCACGGCATGATTGATGACGTGCAAACCGTCTACGAAGCCGCGGGCGGCACCGCCGGCCTCATTCGCCTAGCCGCAGCGTGGCACGAACGAGTATTGGCCGACGAGGTGGTGAGCCATCCGTTCGGCCACGGCGTCCGGCCAGATCATACCGAGCGTCTTGCCGCCTACTGGGCCGAAGCGCTCGGCGGCCCCGCGACCTATTCGGAGCGATACGGCGACGAGACGTTCGTTGTACGCCTGCACTGCTGCGATGGACCCCATGAGGAGATGGACCAGCGGGCGGTTGACTGCTTCGAGGAGGCGCTCGACAGTGTCGGGCTGATCGATCCGGTGCGGCAGGTCCTGCGTGACTACTTCGCGTGGGCCACTACGACCAGCATGACCCGTTACCAGGGCGCCAAAGACAAGATCCCTGATGGCCTGCGCATTCCGCGCTGGTCATGGGCCGGGCTCGTCAGCGGGGGCCCGGGACAGCCAGGTCTACCTGCCCTCGAACTGTGACAGGTACACCCATGTCGGGCGGTAGCCGCGCCGCCGGTAGAGCCGGATCGCGTCCTCGTTGCCGGCCAGCACGCCGAGGATCAGGTCGCGGATCCCGATGCTCGACAGCTCGCGCTCGAGCGCATCGAGCAGCCTGCTGCCGATGCCCTGGCCCCGGTGCGAGGGCAGCACGGCCAGCGACTCGATCTCGCCGATCCGGCCGGCGGTGCGCCACGTGTCGGCAATCCAGGTGTCGGTAGCGGCCATCACGTGGGCCAGGCCGTATCCAATCGCGTGATCCTCCTCGACGGCCAGGATCAGGATCGTGTCCGGCTTGGCCAGCAATTCGGCGTACAGAGCGCTGCGCGCCCCCCACGTCTCGCGGTCATCGACGTACGGTGCCAGCTCGGGCATCGACTCCAGGTGCCGGTGATGGACGCTCACCCACAGTGGCTCGAGCAACGGCAGGTCGGCCGCGCTGCCGCGCCGCAGCTCTACGGTCTTGGCCATCCCGGGATCGTGTCATATCGGGTCTGAGCGACCTTGCCTCGGGTGGAAATATGCGGTTCGCCCGGCCAGGATGGGCCCATGGGATCACTGCGAGACGACGCTCACAGGCTGGCTGAGGAGATAACCGGGCTACGGCACGCCATTCACCGCGAGCCCGAGATCGGCCTGGACCTGCCGAATACCCAGCGGAAGGTGCTATCGGCTCTGGACGGCCTCCCGCTCGATGTATCCCGCGGCCAGGCCCTCACTTCGGTCACAGCCGTGCTGCGGGGCGGCCGGCCAGGCAAAACAGTCCTGCTGCGCGGCGACATGGACGCGCTGCCGGTCACCGAGCGCAGCGGAGTCCCTTACGCCTCGGAGGTACCCGGCGTCATGCACGCGTGCGGGCATGACACGCACGTCGCGATGCTGGCCGGGGCGGCGAAGCTGCTGGCCGCGCGGCGGGCCGAGCTGGCCGGCAACGTGATCTTCATGTTCCAGCCAGGCGAGGAGGGCTGCGGCGGGGCCCGCCTGATGATCGAGGAAGGCGTGCTGGACGCCGCCGGCGAGCGCCCTGCGGCTGCCTTCGCGCTCCACGTCGGGTCCAACGACGCCGGCGGGACCTTCTCCAGCCGGGGCGGGCCCGTCCTGGCTGCCTCCGACGCGCTGGAGGTCACCGTGCACGGCCGGGGCGGGCACGGCTCGCAGCCCTCCAAGGCGGCCGACCCGATTCCCGCAGTCTGCGAGATCGTCACCGCGTTGCAGACGATGGTGACCCGGCGATTCGACGTGTTCGATCCGGTCGTGATCACTGTCGGCAGCCTTCACGGCGGGACGGCCAGGAACGTGATCCCGGACGACGCGCGCTTCTCAGGGACCGTCCGCACGCTGTCCGCGGGCAACCGGGCCATCGTCAGGGAGGCGGCCGTCGAGCTGATTCACAAGGTCGCCGAAGCGCACGGCCTGTCCGCCGTCGCCGAGTTCGTTGAGGGCTACCCGGTTACCGTCAACAACCCCGCGCAGGTCGCCGTCGCCGAAGAGGTCATCGCGGCCACGCTCGGCGCGGACCGGTATGTCGCGCAGCAGAACCCCGACCTCGGCTCGGAGGATTTCTCCTTCGTCCTCGAGCAGGTACCCGGGGCGTTCGTCAGCCTCGGCGCGTGCCCGCGGGGGTCAGACCCCGACGGTGCCCCCGCCAATCACAGCGCGGAAGCGGTATTCGACGACGCCGTGCTGGCCGACGGGGCCGCCGTGTACGCCGCGCTCGCCCTGCGGACCCTGGGCCCTGCTTCCCGCTCAGCCGTCGCGGCGCGCTGACGCGCCGCCTTCCCTCGTCGCGGTGCTTCCCGCTCAGCCGGCGGGAGCGCCTTAGGCGGCGCCTTCCCTCGTCGCAAAACCCGCTCCTCAGTCCAGGCCCCGCCGCGCCCCCGCCGGCTCGCTCGTTCCCGCTCCTCAGTCCAGGCGACGCCGCGCCGCTCCGGCTCGCTCGGAACCGCTTCCCGCTCAGCCGTCGCGGCGCGCTGACGCGCCGCCGCTCCGGCTCGCTCGGACGGATACAGGTTGCCAAGGGCAAACGTGCTGATATGAAGAGACCAGGGTGGCGGTCGGAGCGTCCCGCGGGCGGCGTGCTCCCGACCAGGAAGGAGTCGGCCATGAAGGTTCCGCTGACGATCGGCGACTATCTGCGCCGCGGCTCGGACGTGTACGGGGACCGCACGGCTGTCCTCGATGAGCCGGGCACCGTCGGATCGCTGGGCCGCCTCAGCTACGCCGAGCTGGAGAGCCGCGCCCGCGGGATGGCGCTGGCGCTGGACGAGATGGGCGTGTCGCATGGTGAACGAGTCTCGATCGTCAGCCCGAACGCCGCCCGGTTCCTCATCTCCTACTTCGGGGTCAGCGGCTACGGCCGGATCCTGGTGCCGATCAACTACCGGCTGAATTCCGACGAGATCGGCTACATCGTCGGTCACTCGGGGTCGTCGGTACTGCTGGTCGACCCAGAGTCGGAGGACAGCCTGCGCGACATCTCCGCAAAGCACAAGATCGTGCTGGACGGGATGGCCGACGCAGCCCTGTTCGCGCCCGCGGCCGCCGGAGCCATGCCGGCGACCTGGGCGGCCGACGAGGACGCGACGGCCAGCATCAACTACACCAGCGGCACCACGGCCAGGCCGAAGGGCGTGCAGCTGACCCACAGGAACTGCTGGCTGAACGCGGCTACCTTCGGCTGGCATACTGCGGTCACCGACCGGGACGTGTTCCTGCACACGCTGCCGATGTTCCACTGCAACGGCTGGGGCATGCCGTACGCGGTCACGGGGATGGGCGTGCCGCAGGTCGTCGTGCGGAAGATCGACGGCGAGGAGATCCTCAACCGGATCGAGGCCCACGGGGTAACGCTGATGTGCGGCGCCCCGGCGGTGGTGGCCGCGATCCTCACCGCCGCGGCCGAGCGGCGTGCGGCGGGCCGCGAGGTACCGGGAGCGGGCATCGTGCGGATCGTGGTGGCGGGCGCGCCGCCGCCGTCCAAGACGATCGAGCGCGTCGAAATGGAGCTGGGCTGGGAGTTCATCCAGATCTACGGCCTGACCGAGACCGCACCGCTGCTGACCATCAACCGTGCGCCGGCCGAATGGGACGACCTGCCGCCGGCCGAGCGCGCGCGCCTGCAGTCGCGCGCGGGCGTGCCCGCCATCGGAGTCGAGATCGAGACCGACGACGAGGGCGAGGTGCTGGCCCGGTCCAACCACGTCTTCGACGGCTACTGGGAACAGCCGGAGGAATCGGCGCGGGCGCTGGCCGGCGGCTGGTTCCACACCGGCGACAAGGGGCACATCGAGGCGGGCGACTACCTGGTGATCTCGGACCGGAAGAAGGACGTCATCATCTCCGGTGGCGAGAACGTCAGCTCGCTGGAGGTCGAAGACTGCCTGTACCAGCATGCCGCCGTCGCCGAGGCGGCGGTCATCGGCGTGCCCGACGCCCGGTGGGGCGAGACGGTGAAGGCGCTCGTGGTGCTGCGAGCGGGCAGCACGGCGAACGAGGCCGACCTGATCGAGCACTGCCGCGCGCGGCTTGCGCACTTCAAGTGCCCGACCTCGGTCGAACTCAGGAACGTGCTGCCGCGGACGGCTACCGGCAAGCTGCAGAAGTTCAAGCTGCGGGAGCCGTTCTGGGTCGGCTTCGAGCGCCAGGTCAATTAGGAGGGAACGAGGCGCGTCCCGGCTGACCCGCCCGGCCGGCTTGCGCCGGCGCTAAGTCAGTCAGTCCAGCTCGCTCGGAACGGCCAGACGCCAGGCGGTCACGGCGGGCTCCACCTGACAGGCAGCTCGGCCAGGCTGTAAACCGCCATACCCGGCTTGAACCTCAGCTGGTCGGTCGGCACGGCCAGCCGCAGTCCTGGCATCCGCCCGATCAGGCCGCGGAACGCCTCCTGGAGCTCCAGCCGGGCGAGCTGAGCGCCCAGGCAGTGGTGGGCGCCGGCGCCGAAGCCGAGGTGGTTGGCGGGCGGGCGGCCGACGTCGAGCGTGTTGGGATCGCTGAATGCTCGAGGGTCGCGGTTCGCCGTGGCGTACAGCGGCAGGACGGCGTCGCCGGCCGGGATGGTGACGTCGCCGAGCGTCACGTCCTCGGTCGTGACCCTGGCCGGCGGCAGGCCGTCCCCCATGCGGACGTAGCGCATGAGTTCCTCGACCGCGCCCGGGATCAGATCGGGGTCGGCGCGGAGTTTGGCTAGCTCGTCCGCGTGATCAAGCAGCGCGAGCAGGGAAATGTTGATCTGGTTGGCGGTGGTCTCGTGCCCCCCGAGCAGCAGAGCGCAGCCCATCGTCGTGAGCTCCTCCTCGGACAGGCGGTCGCGTGAGTCCCTGGCGTCGATGAGCGCGGTCATCAAGTCGTCGGCGGGCTCGGCTCGCTTAACCTCGATCAGGCCGGTGAAGTAGTTATAGAGCTCGAGCAGCGCGGACATGATCTGGTCCGAGTCACGCTGCCAGTCGCCCAGGATGGTGTCAGACCAGACGTGGAACCGCGGCAGGTCCTCGGCCGGCACGCCAAGCAATTCGCAGATCACCTTTACCGGCAGCGGCAGCGAGAACCCGCTCATCAGGTCGGCCGGCTGCGGCCGTTCAAGCAGCCCGTCGATGAGCTCGTTGACGATGCTCACGACCCGCGGTCGATGTGCCTCCACCCGCCTGGCGGTGAACGCGCTGGCCACGAGCTTGCGCAGCCTGGTGTGCTCCGGCGGGTCAAGCCCGAGGATGGAGCCGGCTGCGAACACTTCCGTGCCCTGCAGCGGCCGGCCGGGGGCGACCGCTAATGCACGGGAGAAACGCTGATCGACCAGGATCTGACGGACTTCGTCGAAGCCCGCGATCAGCCATACGAGCCTTCCGTCGGGTAGCTCGGCCTGCACCACTGGCCGGTCTTGCACGTA
Source organism: Streptosporangiaceae bacterium (assembly GCA_030041135.1). Taxonomy (GTDB): domain Bacteria; phylum Actinomycetota; class Actinomycetes; order Streptosporangiales; family Streptosporangiaceae; genus JAJYUU01. The sequence continues at coordinate 11,668 of JASHOL010000262.1, forward strand.
CTCGTGGAACATCGGAGCGGACTGATCGATGGACGGCTGCTCGGTAAGCGGCAACCGTACGGGGCGGTCGGCGACGGTCACGCGATCAGCTCCAATTCGCAGCCCTATCCCATTTGCCACATCTACAAGGATGATCGCGCTATCAGCTAAGAAAGCAAGTAACAGCAGCATACGTGGGTATAGATGCGGCTGGTCGAGCGCGGATGGATGTGACGTAGGTACTGCTGCAGGGGCACTCCAGCAGTACTAACTTCACACTCATCGACCGGAGCAGCCCGCTCGGACGGGGCGCGGGCGGGTATAAGCCCGGGCAGCAGACATCGGGGGGCGGGTGGGTCGCTTGTCGCTGGCCGGGCCCGGCGAACGGCGAGTCGCTGACAACCAGCGGCGCGCAGAAGGGCGAGTGGCCGGCAACTGGCGACGGTCCGCCGGCAAGTGGCGACGGGCCGAATTGCTGGTCCCTTGCTGCTACCTGGTGGTGGCGGTTGCGCTAATGAGCCAGGTATGGGCCGACCCCGCGGTGCGTGTGCCCGCCACCAGCAGCCGGATCGAGTCGGACATATACCTCAATGTCTGGTTCATGCGGTACGCCGCCACGGCCGTGGCCCATGGTCGCCTGCCTGCGCTGATTACAACGGCGGTGAACTCGCCGGTCGGGATCAACCTGATGTGGAACACGTCGTTGCTGCTGCCGGGCGTGCTGCTGGCGCCGGTCACGCTGCTGGCCGGCCCGACAGTCAGCCTGGCCATCCTGCAAACCGTGGGGTTCGCGGGGTCGGCCGCTGCCCTTTACCTCGTGCTGCGGCGCTGGGACGCGAGCATCGGGGCGGCAGCGATCGGCGGCGCGATCTACGGCTTTTCCCCGGCGCTGATGGTTGCGGCCGAGGATCACTATCACCTCCAGTTCGCGGTGCTGCCGCCGCTGATCGTCGACGCTGTGCTGCGCCTGGCCACCGGCCGGGACAGGCCGCTGCGCACCGGCGCCTGGCTTGGGCTGCTGGTCGCGGCCCAGCTCTTCACCGCCGAGGAACTGCTGGCTGATACCGCCATCGTCACCGCGCTCGCTCTGATCGTGCTCATCGCCAGCCGGCCGTCGGCGGCGGCTGGCAAGCTGGCCGCGACTGCGGCCGGAGCCGGCGTCGCGCTCGTCGTCGCGCTGGTTATCTGCGGTCATGCGCTCTTGGTGCAGTTCCGCGGGCCGCTCGCCGAGACGGGGAGTCCATGGCCCGTCACCCGCTACGGAACCCATCCGGCTGACCTGGTGACCGCGCCGGGCGCTGTTCTGCTCCACGGGCGGTACGGGCAATTCCTGCGAAAGACCAGCCAGCAGCCGACTGAGACGTTTGCTTACCTCGGCTGGCCAATGCTTGCCGCGGTAGCCGCGGGTGTCGTCGCGTGCTGGCGGGACATTCGGGTCAGGGTCGCCGGGGTGATCTTCGCCGCGCTCGAGTGGGTTGGCCTGGGCAGCAACGGCGTGACGATCGCGGGGTGGCACGTGTCCGACGTCCTGCTGCCAGGGCACTGGTTTGAGAGCGTGCGCGCCTTTAGCCAGGTATTGCCCAACCGCTTCCCGATCCTCGCCGACGGCGCTGCCGCGGCCGCGCTGGCGTTCGCGCTGGATCGGGCCCTCGCCTCCAGCGTGCCGCGACCGGGCTGGGGCCGACCGGTAGTTGCGCTGGCCGCGGCGCTGGCGCTGCTGCCGATCATCCCGCGGCCTGTCTCGGCCGGCGACGTGCTGCCGCCGCCGACCGGCTGGAAGACCGCTCTGGCCGCGCTGCGGTTGCGGCCGGGCGCATCGGTATTGGTCCTGCCGATCTCGCCGGTGCTAGCCAACCGCGCGCTGCCAATGGAGTGGCAGGCGACGACCAACGTCCCGGTTTCGCTGGTCGGGGGATACTGCGTCGTGCGGGCGCCTGGCGGGCATGCCGTCATGTGCGACGGGCGCCAGGTGCTCGACGCTGCCCAGCACGCCACACTGGTCCGCATTAACTGGCTGGCGACGGGCCGACTCAGCCAGTCAGGACCCTCCCGCGCCGCGATGGCCTCCGCGGTCGCCGCATGGCGGCCCGCCGCCGTGGTCGCCGCCGCCAGCAGCGACTCGCACCTCGGCCGCTACCTGATCAGGTTCTTCGGCCCGCCCGCCGTCCGCCGCGGCGCGATACTCGGCTGGCGCGTTCCGGCTGGCCTGCTGCGCAGTCGGCAGCGGGTTCACGTCAAGGCCGAGCACGGTGCCGCCCTCCGGGGGACGACGCTCCGGATCCGACCGCGCGTGGCGGACCGGTAACGCTTGGTTAACCAAACCGCCCCGGCCCCTCCGCGCAGCTTGCCTGACCCGCAGGACAACGGATCTTTCCTGCCTCAGGACCTTCGTAGTAGTCTCCGTTCGCGCTCCGTTTGCGTTGCGTGTGCGCGGGGCCGGTGCCTGCGACTTTCCGGCGGGCTGGCGGCCACGTGATGCCGGCGCACGGCCCCCGCCATGGCTGCGCACCGGAAGCTTTGTCCGCGACGGCAGAGAGGCCCGCTAGTGGCGATTAACGATGCTTCGGAAGTTCTGAGCGGTAGCGATCCCTCGGTGACGGCCGTCGAGCGGCGCGGCATCGAGCACGTCCCGCATGGCGACAGATGGGGCAAGCCGAGCGGCCTGTTCTGGATGTGGGCGGGTGCGGTGTGGAACGTCGAGTTCGTGGTCTACGGCGTGCTTGGCGTCGTGGCCTTTGGCCTCGACTTCGCTCAGGCGGTCGTCATCATCGTCATCGGCAACCTGTTCTACGTGCTTACCGGCCTGGCCAGCCTGCAGGGGCCGGAGGCGGGTACCACGGTATTCGCGATCAGCCGGGCCCCGTTCGGGCCGCGGGGCAACAAGCTGCCGTCGTTCTTCAACTGGGTGACCCAGGTCGGTTTCGAGATCGAGGGCATAGCCCTGGTCGTCTTTGCCGCGATCGTGCTGCTCGACAAGGCGGGCTTCAAAGCCGGCGATCCCGCGAAGATCATCTTTATCATCGCCGCGGTCGCGATCCAGGCGGTGCTGCCCTGGCTCGGGCATACGGCCGTGCTGAAGGTACTGCGCTGGCTGGCGCTGCCGTTCGTGGTCCTGTTCGCGGTCATGGCCGGCCTCACGGTCTCGAAGGTCAACCTGCATGTCCCGGTGCACGGGGCCAGCTGGGGAGCGCTCACGATCTTCCTGGCCCTGGTGATCTCGGCCGGCGGGCTCGGGTGGACCGAGAACGGCAACGACTACTCGCGCTACCTGCCGCGCGGTGCGGACAAGAAGAGCATCGTGACTGCCGTCGCGCTCGGCGGCGCGATCCCGTCGGCGCTGCTCGAGATCCTCGGCGCGGCCGTCGCCACCGGCGTGCCGACCGCCACGACGGTGCCAGGCCTGCTCACCGGGTACGCGGGCTGGTTCATCTGGCCCTTCGCGATCTTCGCGATCGTCCAGCTGTTCGCGATCAACACGCTCGACCTCTACTCGTCCGGGGTCACCCTGCAGAGCCTGATCCCGCAGCTGAAGCGCCTGCACTGCGTGGCCATCGACACGGTCGTGGCCGGGGCGATCGCGGCGTACGCCGTCTTCTCGTCGCATTTCTTCACGCTGCTGACCGACTTCCTGCTGTTCATCATCTTGTGGCTCGGCCCGTGGTGCGCGATCTTCCTGGTCGACAGCTTCCTGCGCCGCAACCGTTATGACCACGACGCGCTGCTGGACGAGAGCCGGGGCAGCCGGTACTTCCGGCATGGCGGCGTGTACTGGCCGGCGATCATCGCGCAGGTCGTGGGCATGGGCTGCGCGGCCTTGTGGCTGAACGCCTACTCGCCTTACGTCGGGTACTTCGCGAGCCGGAACGGCGGCCCGTTCGGCTCGGACTTCAGCGTCTTCATCGGCCTGTTCGTCGGCGGAGTCATCTACTACGTGCTGGCCAGCCGGACCGTGCGGGCCGAGGGTGAGGCAACCGTCGCTCCGGCCGCGGCGGTTGAGGCGTGAGGTAGCCGCGGGCGCCGGGAATGCTCCATGCGGGCATCCTGGGCACGACTTCCGAGGGAGCCGCGCTCTGCTTCCGCGCGTTCTGCCAGGAAGGCTTCGCCAGCCTCGGCCCGCATGACCACCCCGACGTCACGGTGGGCTGCATCGCGCTGGCCAGGAACCTGCCGGCCTGGGACCGGTCGGACTACCTGGCCGTGCGGGAGAACCTGGCCATCAGCGTCGCCAGGCTGGCCGCCGCGGGCGCGCGGTTCTTCGCGTGCCCCGATAACACCTCTCACATCGCGCTGGAGCAGCCGGGTCCAGACCTTGCCCTGCCTGGCCTGCACATTGCCCGGGTGGTGGCCGAGCAGGCCGTGCGCGACGGCCGCCTCCGCGTCGGCATGCTCGGCACCAGGTACACGCTGGAAGCGGCGGTATACCCAGACGCCCTCGCCGCCAAGGGGATAAGAGTCGATGTGCCGGGCGCCGCTGACCGCGCGTTGCTGCACGAAGTGATCACGACCGAACTGACGAACGGCATCTTTACTGACCGATCCCGCCAGGAGGTCATACGGATAACCGACGCGCTCAAGGCCCGCGGCTGTGACGCGGCCGCCCTGGTCTGCACGGAGATCCCGCTGCTGATGCCGCCCGACGCCTGGCCGCTGCCCGTGCTGGACTCGACCAGGCTGCTCGCGCGCGCTGCCTTCGAGGTCGCCACCGGGAAGCGCGCGCTGCCGGCCTGGCGCGGGGGCCCGGCCAGATCAGCCGGGCGCGACGGCGGTTAGCTCGAACCGGTCGACATCGACGAGGCCGCGGTCGGTGATGCGCAGTTCCGGGATCACCGATAGGCCGAGGAAGCTCAGGTGCATGAACGGCGCTCCGATGGTCACCCCGAGTTCGGCCGCCGCGACGTGCTCCAGGTGCTCGACGACGGCCGCGACGGCCGCGGCGGGCCTGTCGCTCATGAGCCCGCCGATGGGCAGCGCCACTTCGGCGATGACCCTGCCGTTCAGCACGGCCACCTGGCCGCCGCCGAGCTCGGCCAGGCGGGCGATCGCGACCGCCATCTCGGCCGGCCCGGCCGGTCCCGCCTCGCCCACGACCATGCAGTTGTGCGCGTCGTGGGCAACCGTCGAGGCGATCGCGCCGCGGTTCAGGCCGAACCCGCGCACGTAGCCGAGCCCGATCCGGCCGGTCCCGAGGTGCCGTTCGGCCACGGCGATCCTGGCCACCGCGGACGCCGGGTCGGTCACGTCCAGCACCAGGTGCCTGGTGGTCAGCGTGTCCGCGGCGATCCCGATGACCCTGGCCCGGCCGCCGGCGGGCGGCTCAAGGGCGAACGCGTCGGGACCCGGCAACTGCGCCAGGTGCACCGAGCCGCGCATCCAGTCCGGGGCCGGCGCGTCGGGAACGGCACCCGGCACGACCTCCCCGTCGACTGCGACGAGCCGGCCCGCCTGGTACACCCTGGCCGGCTCGACCCGGTCGAGCGAGTCGAAGCAGAGCACGTCCGCCTGGTAGCCGGGCGCGAGCCAGCCGAGGTGGTCGAAGTTGTGGTACTGCGCCGGATTGGCCGTCGCCAGCACGAGCGCGTCCTCGGCCGGCAAGCCGCAGGCGATCGCCAGCCGTACGCAGTCGTTGACGTGGCCGTCGGCCAGGATCGTGTCCGGCTCGCGGTCGTCGCTGCACAGCGCGACGCGCTCGGTGCCGTGCGCCAGCACGGTGGGAATCAGGTCGGCCAGGTTCTTGCTGGCCGAGCCCTGCCGCACGAAGATCCACATGCCCTTGCGCCGCTTCTCCTCCGCCTCGGAGAGCATTGTGCACTCATGGTCGGACTCGACTCCCGCGGCCAGGTAGGCGTCCAGGGCCGGACCAGTCAGGCCCGGCGCGTGACCGTCCACCCGCAGGTCGCCCGCAGCGGCGATCTTGGCTAGCAGCTCCGCATCGCCGGCCACGACGCCGGGGAAGTTCATCACCTCGGCCACGCCGATCGCGCCGTGCTCGGCCAGCAACTCGCGGACCTCGGCCGCGTGCACCTCGGCGCCGGGGCTCTCGAACGGCGAGGCCGGCACGCAGCTTGACGCGCACACGCCGAAGGTGAACGGCAGCCCGGCTGCGGCCCGGACGAGCGCGCCGACTCCGCGGACGCCGAACACGTTGGCCAGCTCGTGCGGGTCTGCCGCCACCGCGGTCGTCCCGCGCGGCAGGACCGCCCGGACGAATTCGTCCACCCAGAGCTTGGTCGACTCCAGGTGCATGTGGGCGTCGATGAAGCCGGGTGTCAGGGCCGCGCCGGCGACGTCGACGACTTCGCGCGCCTCGCGGAAACCCCAGCCCGCCACGACGCCGTCGGCGATGGCGAGATCCTCGCGCAGCCATTCGCGTGTCCCTGGCGAGAAGATGCGGCCGCCGGCGAGCAGGAGGTCGGCCGGCTCGTCGCCACGGGCGACGGCGAGAATGTGGGGCGTTCCCCGGCGTGGCGGCATGCAGTACCTCCGGAGGCGTTGGCCTGACTTCGGATAGACGGTTACGAGGGATCGACAGTTTTCCAGAGTTTACGGCGGCTGTGCCTAGCCGTCATGGGCGCGTTGCTTGCCGCTCGGCTGCCGGCACGAGAGTCTGACGGCATGAGCGAGACGGCGGGGCGCGGTGATGCCTGGACTGAGGAGCCTCGCATGAGCGAGCCGATGGGCCGCGGTGGTGCCTGGACTGAGGAGCCTCGCATGAGCGAGCCGATGGGCCGCGGTGGTGCCTGGACTGAGGAGCGAGGTACGAGCGACGAGGGAAGGCTCCGCCTGAAGGCGGCCCAGGCGGCGAGCGGGAAACACGGTACGAGCGACGAGGGAAGGCTCCGCCTGAAGGCGGCCCAGGCGGCGAGCGGGAAACACGGTACGAGCGACGAGGGAAGGCTCCGCCTGAAGGCGGCCCAGGCGGCGAGCGGGAAACACGGTACGAGCGACGAGGGAAGGCGCCGCCTGGAAGCGTCCCGACGGCTCGCAGTGGTATGAGCGCCGACGAGTTGGCCCGGTTCAACAATTTGCCGGCCGCGGCCGCCCGGACGGCACTGCTTGACTGCTGCAGCTCGCCGGCCTGGGCCGACCGGATGCTCTCTGGCCGGCCATACTCGTCGGCCAAAGACGCGGTCCGCCAGTCGAGCGCAATCGTGGCGCGCCTGACCGAAGCCGATCTCAAGGCTGCGCTGGCCGGTCACCCGCGGATCGGCGAGCAGGCCGACGGGGAAGGCCCGGGATCGGGCAGGTCGGCAGCCTGGTCGCGCGAGGAGCAGTCAGGCGTGTCAGAATCCGACGAGCAGACCGCTCGCGAGCTGGCCGAGTCCAACGTCGAGTACGAGCAGCGTTTCGGCCACATTTACCTGGTCAGCGCCGTCGGCCGGACCGGCCCGCAGTTGCTGACGCTGCTACGGTCGAGGCTGCACAATTCACCGGCGACAGAATGGCAGGTTGTGCGGACCGAGCTGCAGAAGATCATCGAGATCAGGCTGCGCGCCCTCCTCGCCGGGACGCCATGAGCGTCATCACGACGCACGTGCTGGACGTCGCGCTCGGGCGGCCGGCCGCCGGGATGCCGGTCGGGCTGCAGCGCGTGGACGCGACGGCCGCTACCGAGATCGGCCGGGCCAGGACCGACGACGACGGCCGGGTCCGCCACCTGGGCCCGGACGACGTCCAGCCGGGCACCTACCGGCTCGTCTTCGACACCGCCGCCTATTTCCTCACGCAGCATCCGGATAATCGGCCGTTCTTTCCCGAAGTAACCGTTACGTTTACGGTGCATGACCAGGCGCGGAACTACCACGTTCCCCTGCTTCTGAGTTTTTACGGATACAGCACGTACCGCGGGAGCTGACGATGGAGATCATCCTCGGGCCGACCCAGTACGGCAAAGCGGAGACACGCATCGTCCGGATCTACCGCGACGGGCCCGAACACCAGATCCGCGACCTGAACGTCTCGACGGCGCTGCGCGGCGACTTCGACGACGCGCACCTGCGCGGCGACCAGGAACGGGTGCTGCCGACCGACACGCAGAAGAACACCGCCTACGCCTACGCCAGGGAGCAGGGCGTCGACGAGATCGAGGGCTACGCGCTCGCGCTGGCGCTGCACTTCGTCGATGAGATCGAGCCCGTCCGGGCGGCGCGGGTCGACGTGGACGAATACCTATGGGAGCGGGCCGCGGTCGGCGGCCAGCCGCACCCGCACGCGTTCGTGCGCTCCGGGCGGGAGATCAGGACTGCGTCGGCCATCGTCAAGGGCGGAGGCGGTTCGGTGGTCGTGTGGGTCCTTGCGGGCCTGCGCGACCTGGTACTGCTGAAGTCCACGGGGTCGGAGTTCGCCGGCTTCCTGAAAGACCGTTACACGACGCTCGCGGAGACCCACGACCGGGTCCTCGCCACTTCCCTGACCGCGCGCTGGCGGTATGTCCGGCCCGACGGCGTGGACTTTGACGCCACCTACGCGGACGTGCGCCGGCTGCTGGTCGAGCGGTTCGCGGCCGTGCACAGCCTGGCCCTGCAGCAGACCCTCTGGGAGATGGGCCGGGCGGTACTCGAGGCGCATGAGGAGGTCGCCGAGATCCGGCTCTCGGCGCCGAACAGGCATCACTTCCTCGTCGACCTGGCGCCGTTCGGGCTGGAGAACCCAGGCGAGGTGTTCCACGCCGACGACCGACCGTACGGGCTGATCCAGTGCGCCGTCGAGCGCGAAGGTGCCCCGCCGGCCGGCCCGTCCTGGGAACCGCCGGCCTGTTTCGCCTGAGCCGTGTTTAGCCCGGCTCGCCCGGGCTCGTGAGGTAGAGAGGAGCGTGGCGCGCATGCCAGGCGGCCGCACCGCGATCGTCACCGGCGCGAATCACGGGATCGGCGCGGCCACCGCGGTCGCGCTGGCCCGGCAAGGCTGCTCGGTCCTGTGCACCTACCTCAGAATCGAGGACCAGTTCGACCCGGGTATGCCGCAGGCCTACCGCGATCACCGGGCCGGGCCGGCGGATGCCGTCATCGCCGAGATCGACGCCGCGGGCGGCCGGGCGGTGGCGATCGAGGCCGACCTGTCCGACCCGGCGACACCGGCTGCGTTGTTCGACGCGGCCGAGGGCCAACTGGGCCCGGTCGACATCCTGGTCAACAACGCCACCGGCTGGGTAGCGGACACGTTCCGGTCGGCCAGGATCGACCGGAACGGCCGATCCCTGCAGCCGGTCACGGCGGCTACCTGGAGTGGGCAATTCGCGGTCGACGCGATGGCCGCAGCCCTGATGATCAGCGAGTTCGCCCGGCGGCACATCGCCCGCGGCGCGACCTGGGGCCGGATAGTCGGGCTGACCTCGGGTGGCGATCTTGGTTTCCCCGAGGAAGTGTCCTACGGCGCGGCGAAGGCAGCGCAGGTCAACTACACCATGTCGGCGGCGCTTGAACTGGGCGAATACGGCGTTACCGCCAACATGGTGTACCCGCCCGTCACCGACACCGGCTGGGTCACGGACCCGGTCCGCGAGTTCGTGGCGTCGAGTCTCACCCACCTGCACGTTGCGAGCCCGGCGCAGGTCGCCGACGTGATCGCCTATCTGGCATCTGACGCGGCGGAGCTGATCACGGCTAACGTGATAACCCTGCGCTGAGACGGCCAAGCCTGGTCCAGGCCGAGCCGTCAGCCATCTCCGGGTCGCGAGCGGCGCAGGGGAGGGTGCAGCGTGGATTTCATCCAGCCGTCGAGCTGGGCCGACGCCCTGGCGGTCAAGGCCGAGCGGCCGTCGGCCGTGCCGGTCGCCGGCGGGACCGACCTGATGGTCGAGATGAACTTCGACGCGCGCCGCCCGGACACTCTGATCGACCTCACCAGGATCGACGAACTCCAGCAATGGGACATCTCGGACGGACGGGTGCGCCTCGGAGCCGGGGTCAGCTACACGCGGATCATCGAGGAACTCGGCCGCACGCTCCCAGGACTGGCCATGGCCGCGAGAACCGTCGGGTCGCCCCAGATTCGCAACCGCGGCACGGTGGGCGGCAATCTCGGCACCGCATCGCCTGCCGGGGACGCGCATCCGCCGCTGCTCGCGGCCGGAGCCGAGGTCGAGGTCGCCTCCGTGCGCGGCACCAGGCTGATCGGCGTACGCGAGTTCTTCACCGGCGTGAAGCGCAACGCGACGGAGCCCGATGAGCTGATCGCGGCCGTTCACGTAGCGCTGCCGTCGGGCCCCGAGCAGTTCAGCAAGATCGGCACGAGGAACGCCATGGTGATCGCCGTTGCCGCGTTCGGCCTTGCCCTGCATCCCGACCGGCAGGCGGTCGGCACCGGGATCGGCTCGGCGGCGCCGACGCCAAGGCCCGCGGCGGCGGCCGAGCAATTCCTGGCGGCTGCGCTGACCGACGCGGGCCTGTGGGAGTCCAGGGCCGAGCTGCCGGTCGCGATCACCGCGCAGTTTGGCGAGCTGGTGCGCGCCGCCGCCGACCCGATTGACGACGTACGCGGCAGCGCGGCCTACCGCCTGCATGCCCTGGCCGTCATGGCCAGGCGGGCGCTGGCGTGGGCGTGGCAGGATTACCGCACTGGCGCGGTACATGGCGACGGAGGCTGACTGCGATGCGCGTGACCGCGACCATCAATGGCGAGCTCATGCACGCCGACGACGTGTGGGAAGGCGAGAGCCTGCTGTACGTCCTGCGCGAGCGACTGGGCCTGCCCGGCTCCAAGAACGCCTGTGAGCAGGGCGAGTGCGGCTCCTGCACGGTGTACCTGGACGGCGTTGCGGTCTGCGCGTGCCTGGTCGCGGCGGGCCAGGCCCAGGGCCGCGAGGTCGTCACCGTGGAGGGTCTGGCCAGCGGCGGCGACCTGCACCCGGTCCAGGAGGCGTTCATCCGGGCGGGTGCCGTGCAGTGCGGGTTCTGCACCCCTGGCCTCATCGTCGCGGCGCACGACCTGCTGCGCCGGGTGCCCCGTCCAAGCGACCTGGAGATCCGCGAGGCGCTCGCGGGCAACCTGTGCCGGTGCACCGGCTACGAGAAGATCCTCGCTGCCGTCCGGCTCGCCGCCGCGGAGCTGACGGGAGATGGCCGGTGAGCACGCTGGTGCTGGAAGGCTGCGCGATCGCGACGCTGGACGGGCGCCGGGCTGAGCACGCTGGCGGGCACGTTGTCGTCACCGGGAACCTGATCTCCGCCGTGGGCGAGGGCGCCGCTCCTGCCGTGGCGGAGGCCGACGGTCAGGTCAGGCGAGTCGACGCCAGCGGCTGCCTGGCCACTCCAGGCCTGGTCAACACCCACCATCATCTGTATCAGTGGGTCACCCAGGGGCTCGCGGCCGACTCCACGCTGTTCGAGTGGCTGACGGCGCTGTACCCGGTGTGGGCGGCCATGGACGCCGGCATCGTCGGCGCCGCCGCAACCGCCGGGCTCGCCTGGCTGGCCAGGTCGGGCTGCAGCACGACGACCGACCATCACTATGTCTTCCCCAGGCAGGGCGGTGACGTGCTTGGCGCGACGGTCGAGGCGGCCGGGGACGTCGGCCTGCGCTTCCATCCGACCAGGGGGTCGATGGACCTCGGCCAGAGCTCCGGCGGCCTGCCGCCCGACGACGTGGTCGAGAGCCTGGGCGAGATCCTGGCCGCAACGCAGGCCGCGATCGAGAAGTACCACGATCCGTCGGCCGGGTCGATGCTACGGGTCGGTGTCGCGCCGTGTTCGCCGTTCTCGGTGACCGGCGACCTGCTGGCCCAGACGGCGCAACTGGCGCGAGCGGCCGGGGTCCGGATGCACACGCACCTGGCCGAGACCGCCGACGAGGCGGCCTACTGCGCGGACCGATTCGGCTGCTCGCCGGTGGAGTACGCCGAATCGCTCGGCTGGCTGGGTGATGACGTGTGGCTAGCGCACGCCGTGCACCTGGACGACAAGGCCGTCGCCAGGCTCGCCGCGACCGGCACAGGGGTGGCCCACTGCCCGTCCTCCAATGGCCGGCTCGGGTCGGGCGCCTGCCGGACGCGGGCGCTGCTGGACGCCGGGGTTCACGTCGGCCTAGGCGTCGATGGCGCCGCGTCGAGCGAGGCGACGTCGCTGCTCGGCGAGGTCAGGCAGGCGGTGCTGACGGCCAGGACAGCCGGGGGACCGCGGGCGATGACGGTCAGGCAGGCACTGGAGCTGGCGACGATCGGCGGGGCGCGGCTGCTCGGCCGCGCCGATGAGATCGGCTCGCTCGAGCCGGGCAAGCTCGCGGACATCGCGCTGTGGAGGCTCGACACGCTGCCGCACGCGAGCATCGCCGACCCCGTCGCCGCGCTCGTCCTCGGCGCGCCCGCCCCGCTCGAGCTGCTCCTGGTCAACGGACAGCCCGTGGTCGAGCGAGATGAGCTGGTGACCGTCGACGAACGGCAGGTGACCAGGGCGGCGCGCCGTGCCAGCGAGGACCTGGCCGTCAGAACGTGAAGGCGGCCGTCCTCGGCCGGCCCGTGGTCCTCGCCGGCAATGCCGGCCAGCTAGCGCCGGGTCGGCGTCCGCTAAGTTCTGAATGTGACCTCACCGCGCGTTGCCGTCGGGCCCATCAGCAGCGAGTCGGTCAGTCAGGCCGTGCGCGACGGCGGCGGCACCGTCGTCGGCCTGGACGACCAGGCCGACGCGCTGGTCTGGCTCCGCCCTCGCGATACCGACGGACTCCGCCGCAAGCTCGCCGCCGACAGCGCCGTCCGCTGGATCCAGTTGCCGTTCGCCGGCGTCGAGGACCTGGCCGCTGCCGGAGTCTTCGATCCGGCGTGGACGTGGACGTGCGCCAAGGGCGCGTACGCCGAGCCCGTCGCCGAGCACGCCCTCATGCTCGCGCTGGCCGGGCTGCGCGGCCTGCCCGAGCGGGTCGCCGCCCGTTCCTGGGGCAAGCCGGCCGGGATCAGCCTGTACGACGAGCCGGTGACGATCCTCGGCGGTGGCGGGATCGCGGCCAAGCTGCTTGAGCTGATGGCGCCGTTCCGGGTGCGCGCGACCGTGGTGCGGCGCGGTCCCGAGCCCGTGACCGGGGCCGAACGGACGCTGCCTACCGCCAGCCTGCACGAGGCGCTGGCCGATGCCAGGGTTGTGTTCGTCGCGCTCGCGCTGACGCCGGAGACGACCGGGATCATAGGATCCGGTGAGCTCGCCGCGATGCGGCCGGACAGCTGGCTGGTCAACATCGCCCGCGGGCGGCACGTGGACACGGGCGCGCTGGTGGCGGCGCTCGACGCCGGCGCTATCGGCGGGGCTGCGCTCGATGTGACCGAGCCCGAGCCGCTCCCCGACGGTCACCCGCTGTGGGGCCGGCCCAACTGCATCATCACCCCGCATACCGCGGACACGCGGGAGATGATCCAGGCCATGCTGGCTGCCCGGATCCGCGACAACGTCGCGAGGTTCGCCGCGGGCGAGCCGCTGGAGGGCATCATCGACCCGGAGGCAGGGTACTAGCCCCAGGGGCTCACTGGCAGGCGGGTGCGGTGAGAGCGTACTGGCCCGTGCTTGGCCCGTACGCGGCCCATGTCGGGTTCAGGTTGACAGTCTCCGTCCGGGTGACCCACCCGACACGCACCTGCAGGACCAAACCGTCCGTGATCGTGCCGCCGCCGGCCTCATCGCACATGACCGACACCCACATCAGCCGGATCGCCCGGCTCTGATGCGGCGGGATCACTCCCGGCAGCGCGTACGTGGCAGCACGCAGTGCGTTGGCACCCCCGAGCACCGCCCGCGTTGACACCGCCAGCTGACCGTCCGGATTGCCCGGGCTGAATTCGCTCGACGGTCCCACCACCGTCTGGGTCCAGCTGCTCGGGTTGTACACATCGACCACAAAACCCTGCCGCTGGCTGGACCGGATCGGCACCGTGAGCTGGACGATCCCGTCAGCCTCCGTCCTGACCTGCCGGGACGCGTCCTCCGGGTACCACCAGGCGTATGCCCCTCTGGCCTGGAGCCCGGCAACGCCGTGCATGACCGCCACGTAGCTGGGCAACGCCGCGACGACAAGGGCGACGATGCCGACGACGATCCAGGTATTACGAATCTTTCTCCGCCGGCCGCGCCGCGCGGTCAGGTCTGCCGCGGTGGGGCCGGCGGCCGCGGCTGCAAGCTCGCCCGGCGGACCCAGCCGGGCCAGCACATCGGCGACCGTCTCGTCGTTGGCATCAGGCGATAGGCCGTCGTCCAGGTGCGCCGAGATCTGCTCTCTGAGCTCCGCCGCCTGCTCCGGCGGCAGCGCGGCAAGGACGGTCTCCAGCTCGGCCAGGTAGTCGCGGACCAGCGGATGGTCGAGGCTGCTGCTGCTCATGGCCGGCTCCTGCACGGGCCCTGGCTTGGCCCGGAGAGGTAAAAGCCCTGCCCGAGCGGGATCGTGTCGGTGCTGACCAGCCAGCCGACTCGCACACGCAGCTGGATCTGCTGGATGCCCGCCTGCGCTCCCCTGCCCAGGCAGAGGCTGGAGCGCCAGAGCACCTCCACCAGCCGGATCTGACCGGGCGGCACGTCCTCGGGGAGCGTGTACCTGGCACTCCTTATCATTGCGCCTTCAGCGATCACGGGATTCGGCTCGGAGACGCCAACTGTGGCCTTCCCGAACGGGTTGCTGGCCGGCGCCAGTCCCAGCACTGTCTCGGTGAAGTCGCTCGGGTTACGGACGTTGATGACCAGGCCCTGGAGCTGACCGGAGCGGATCGGAACCGTCGTCTGGTCCGCGCCATCCGCCTGCGTGTCCACCTCCCGGTCATAGTCCCTGGCGTAGACCCAGGCGTCGCCGCCCACCGCCTGGAGCAGCGGCGCGGTCACGATCTGAACCAGCCGGCCCGCGCCGGCGGCCAGCAGCAGCGCGACGATGACGGCCAGCACCCAGGACTGCCAGCGC
>JASHOL010000263.1 GCA_030041135.1 Streptosporangiaceae bacterium
AGCCACGCGACGGCGGAGACCGCGAACACCACGAGCCCGAGCAGTACCCAGGGCGTGGTGGCCGCGGCCACCACGAGCGACCCGCCCGATCCGCGCGCCCGGGCGGTGGCGAGTTGCATGCCGTGCTTGAGCATGAGCTGCCCGCTGGCCGCGGCGATCACGGCGAACAGCACGAGCAGCAGGCTTCCTGCGGTCAACCGATGCCTCCTTCCCGGATGTTCCGGAGCGACCCGGGCTTCCAGGTCAAGTGACTTCGGCATTCGCCGTCACTCCCCTCCAGGGCCGAGGTCCCAGCAGCTAACTTACGGGGTCGCCCGCCGACCTGGGTCCGCCGCCTGCCCGCGGGCCACCAGGGCAGGCAGTTGTTCCACCTCGAAGTCGAGGTAGTCGCGGCGCCGGAGGCCGTGCTGGCTGAGCCGGTAGTCTACGCAGGTTCGCAGCACGCCGAGGCCGTAGCGGATGCTCCTGGTCAGGTTGATCGACGACGAGTCGGTCGCGTAGCGGGTCGGGCACGAGACCTCGCCGATCCGGGCTCCGGCCGTGACGGCCTGGGCGATGATCTGGTTGTCGAAGACGAAATCGTCGGAGTTGCGCTCGATCGGCAGGCTGGCGAGCAGCGGGGCGCTGAAGGCGCGCAGGCCGGTGTGGTACTCCGACAGCTTCTGGCGAAGCGCGATGTTCTCCACGAACGTCAGGCACCTGTTCGAGACGTACTTGTAGCGGGGCATGCCGCGGGCGACGGAGTTCTGCGCGAGGATGCGGGATCCCAGCACCATGTCGTACTCGCCGTAGGCGATCATCGAGGCCATCGCGGGAACGAGCCGTGGCGAGTACTGGTAGTCGGGGTGCACCATGACGACGACGTCGGCGCCGAGTTCGAGTGCCCGCCGGTAGCACGTCTTCTGGTTCCCCCCGTACCCCTTGTTGCGCTCGTGGCAGATCGGGACCAGGCCGAGTTCATGGGCGA
The DNA here is from genome assembly GCA_030041135.1 of Streptosporangiaceae bacterium. Taxonomy (GTDB): domain Bacteria; phylum Actinomycetota; class Actinomycetes; order Streptosporangiales; family Streptosporangiaceae; genus JAJYUU01. Next base: position 968 of record JASHOL010000263.1, read on the forward strand.
GCGCGACAGTCCGGTCGCTGCTCGCGTCGTCGACGAGCACCACCTCGTCAATGAGGTCGCGGTCAAGCTCCGCCACCGTGCGCGAAAGGGTCGCCTCCGCGTTATAGGCGGGTAGCACGACGCTTATCCGGCGGGAATTTATCACGAACGCAGTATATGGACTTGCGGATAGGGCGATTGCCGTATCTTCGAAGCGCGGCGGCCGGGCCGCCGCGAATCTTCAGGAATGCTTTAGTCACGTCGCTGCTGGCAGCCGCCGTGCGGCGGGACGCGGCGCGGGTAAAATCCGGTCAAGCGCGTCCCGCCAGTTCCCGATCGGGCTGATGCCGGCGGCCGCCCACGCATCGTGGCCGAGGACGCTGTAAGCCGGCCGCGGTGCCGGGCGCGGGTAGGCGGCGCTTGAGGTGGGCGACACCAGCGCCGGGTCCGCGCCAGCCAGCGCGTAGACCTCGCGGGCCAGCCCGAACCACGTGACCTCACCCGAGCTCGTCCCATGGTAGATCCCGGCGCGGGCACGGGCGGTGATCAGGGCGCGGATCTGGGCGGCGAGGTCGGCGGTCCAGGTGGGCTGGCCGCGCTGGTCGTCGACGACGCTGACGGGGCTGGCCGCGCGGGCGCGGACGAGCATGGTGGCGACAAAGCTTGCCCCGTGGGCGCCGTACAGCCAGGCCGTCCGCACCACGTAACCGTCATCGGGGAGCGCGGCGAGCACGGCGCGCTCGCCGGCCAGCTTGCTGCGGCCGTAGGCGGTGCGCGGCGCCGCCGGGTGACTTTCCCTGTACGGCCGGCTGGCGGCGCCGTCGAAGACGTAATCCGTGGACAGCTGGACCAGGGTGATCTGCCTGCTGGCGCACGCGGCGGCCAGCCGCGCGACGGCGCGGCCGTTGACCTCGAGCGCCGCGTCCTCGTGCGCTTCTGCGTCGTCGACCGCGGTCCAGGCGGCGCAGTTGACGACGACGTCCGGCCGGTGCCTGTCCAGGGCCGCCGGGACCGCCACCGGGTCGGTGATCTCCAGGCCGGCCCGGTCCAGGGCGGTGACGTGCTCGCCCTCGCTCGCCAGCAGGGACGTCAGGTCGCGGCCCAGCATCCCCGCCGCGCCGGTGACCAGCCAGCGGGTCACCGGGGGGCGCCGGCCGGGCGCAGCGGCGGGGGCGGTGCAGGCCGCTGCAGGGGCTCCCACCAGCCGCGGTTGGCCGCGTACCAGTCGATGGTGGCCCTGAGTCCGCCGGGGAACGCGATGCGGGGCGCGTATCCCATGGAGCGCAGCAGGGAGTCGTCGAGGCAGTACCGCCGGTCGTGACCAGGCCGGTCGGTCACGGGGACGACCATCTCCCAGGTGGCGCCGCACGCGTCGAGGATGGCGGCGGTCAGCTCGCGGTTGGTGAGCTCGGTGTCGCCGTTGATGTGGTAGACGGCGCCGGGCTGGCCCTCCTCAAGGACGAGCTGCACGCCGCGGCAGTGGTCGTCGACGTGCACCCACCCGCGGACGTTCAGCCCGTCGCCGTACAGCGGGACCTGGTGGCCCTCGGCCAGGCGGGTGACGAACAGCGGGATGACCTTCTCCGGGTACTGGTAGGGGCCGTAGTTGTTGCAGCACCTGGTGGTAACGACGTTCAGGCCGTGCGTGCGGTGGTAGGCCTGGGCGATCATGTCGCCGCCGGCCTTGGCCGCGGAGTACGGCGAGTTCGGATCAAGCGGCGAGGACTCGCTCCAGGAGCCGGCCGGAATGGATCCGTAGACCTCGTCGGTGGACACCTGGACCACCCGCGGCACGCTGGCGTCGAGGCAGGCCTGCATCAGCGCCTGCACCCCGGCCACGTTGGTGGCCACGAACGGCGCCGCGCCGGTGATCGACCGGTCTACGTGAGTCTCGGCGGCGAAGTTGAGTACCACGTCGTGGCCGGGCACCAGGCTGGCGAGCAACTGCGGGTCGCAGATGTCCCCGCGCACGAATGTCAGCCTGGGGCTGTCGATCACCGGGTCGAGGTTGGCCATGTTCCCCGAGTACGTCAGCTTGTCGAGCACGGTCACGCGTGCCCCGGCGAACTCGGCGTAGCCGTCGGTCACCAGCGTGCGGACGTAATGCGAGCCGATGAATCCGGCGCCCCCGGTTACCAGAATCCTCATGCGGTGACCACCTGACTTAACCCGTGAACGGAATATCGGCGCCGCCGCCCCCGACTGACGTGGTGGCCGCGCCTCATGCTTGCCGGAACTATGCGGGTAAAGGGTACAGGGGCAGGCCGCTCCGGCCCTGCCGCCCGTCGCGAACTCAGGCTAGTAGCCGTGCCGGCGGGCGTCCGCGCCCAGTGTCAGTAGGCGCCCGTGCCGGTGCCGATGGCCCACCAGGTCTTCCACAGGATCTGCAAGTCAAGCATGAATGACCAGTTCTCCACGTACCGCAGGTCGAGCCGGACCGCTTCCTCCCAGGGCAAGTCGGACCGGCCATTTACCTGCCACAACCCGGTGATGCCCGGCTTGACGGCCAGGCGGCGGCGGACGTGGGTGTGGTAGCGCTCGGCCTCCTCTGGCAGCGCCGGCCGCGGCCCGACCAGCGACATGTCGCCGATCAGCACGTTGAACAGCTGCGGAAGCTCATCAAGCGACCAGCGCCGCAGCCACGACCCCACGACGGTGATCCGCGGGTCCTCGCGGATCTTGAACAGCACGCCCCCTGTCTCGTTCTGCTCGACCAGCCTGGCCTTCAGGACCTCGGCGTCGGCGACCATGGTGCGGAACTTGTAGATCCGGAACGGCCTCCCGTCGACACCGACGCGGACCTGCGAGAACAGTACGGGCCCGCGGTCATTGATCTTGATCATGAGGGCGATGGCCGCCAGCAGCGGGCTGAGCAGGACTAGCGCGGTGACAGCGAATGCCCGGTCGAAGCAGTTCTTAAGCAGGCGCGGGATGCCGGTGAACTCCGGGTGGTCCATATACACGAGCGGCAGCCCGGCCGCCGGCCTGATCGTCGTGCGCGGGCCCGCGATGTCCAGGACGGCCGGAGCCACGCACAGGGTCGTTCCTGTCTTCTCCAGCTCCCATGCCAGCTCGCGCAGCCGCATGCCGCTGAGCTCGGGGCACGACAGGACGGCTACCGTGTCGGCGCCGAATCGCAGCGCGATCTGGTGCACGTCGTTCAGCCCGTGCACCGCGGGAATCCCGGCGATCTCGTCCCCGCCCTCTGGACCGGCCAGGCAGGCGGCCACCACGGTGAGACCGTGGTATGCCTCCCGGCTGAGCTGCATCGCCATGTCGCAGACGACGTCCGGGTAGCCGACGACGACGACCTTCGACATGCACGCGCCCTGCTCGCGCTGCCGGTGCAACCGCCGGCGCAGGACGTACCTGGCGACCAGGTCGAGCACCGTGAGCGTCGGGAACACCACTAGCACGTAGCCGCGGGCCAGTTCGGCCTTGGCCGCATAGGAGACGATGGCGATGCTGGCCATTACCAGCAATCCGGCATTCAGGACCCGGCGGAACTCGTCAGAACCGACACCGATAATCCGCTGGTCATACCCGTCCACGATCGCGACAACGGCGAGCCAGCCCACCGGGAGCAGACAGCTCGCGGCCAGGTAAAGCGCGGGCGAATGGAGGTCGTCGAGCCGGACGCAATAGCCAAGCATGCCGGCCATCAGCGCGCACAGGCCATCGAGGGCCATGGCCTTTCGCTGATAGCTGGTCGCCCATTCTGACCTGGTCTGACCGACAACACGTGCCGATGTGCTCTCCGACGCCCACCGCTCGGAGGCAACCGAGTCACTAGCCAACTCACAGCTCCCCTCGAAGCCTGGCGTTGACCCGTGAGTGTCTCCCTCACCCACGCGCGCGCCGCGCTCACCTTGCTGCTGCCGGTGCGTCTTGCTCAGACGTAAAAAAGACGCACGGCCAAATGCTCTGGTTGACTGGCGTTAGCCGCGCGTGAGTGATTTCTGCGCACATATGGGCGAGGCACCAGAACGACGAGCGGAAAGTAACTAGCTGTGCAGCCCTAGCTACTATCTGTTCGGCGCGGATAGCCTACGACACTCACGTCCGTGAGTTGCGCGCGCCGTACGCGAGCTATTTGCCTGTAGGTACGAGCGCCAGGAATCGAGCTAAAGGCTCTTCGGGCCTTCAGGCACTATCGGCACCGTAGGAATATGCGCTAGCCGAGGCTCAGGACAGCAATTCGGGCTGCCGCCAGGCCTCGCCGCGGACGTGCTCGGCCAGGAACGCCAGGACCGTTGCATACCAGACCTCGACGTCGCCTGGCTTGAGCACCCAGTGGTTCTCATCGGGGAAGTACAGCAACTTGACCTGCTTGGACCGGCTGGTCAGGTCCCACCACAGGCGCAGCGCCTCACCGACCGGCACCCGGTAGTCCTTGTCGCCGTGAATGATCAGCATCGGCGTGACAATCTCGTCGGCGTGCAGGTGCGGGGAGTTCTCCAGGTAACGCTCCGGCCGGGTGGCGAAGTCACCGAAGCTTCGGCGCCAGAACGCAGGACCGTCGGTGGTGCCGAACATCTGCTCGAGTGCCCACACGCTCGCATGGCTGACGATGGCCAGGAACCGGTCGGTGTGGCCGGCGATCCAGTTGGCCATGTAGCCGCCGTACGAGCCGCCCATCATCGCCGTCCTGGTCGAGTCGATATCGGCTCGCGCCACCACCGCATCGGTGATGGCCATCACGTCGGTGAACGGTGTCCCGCCCCAGTTGGTGTAGCCGCGCTCGATCATGTGCTGGCCGTAACCCGTAGACAGGGCCGGGTCGGGCAGCAGCACCGCGTAGCCGCGGGCGGCGAGCAGCCAGGGGTTCCAGCGCCAGTTCCAGTCATTCCAGCTCGAGACCGGGCCGCCGTGGACCCACAGCACGAGCGGGGCGGGCGCGTCCGGCGTTGCCTCGGCGGGCAGCGCCAGCCAGGCGCGGATCGTCGTGCCGTCTGCGGCCTGCGTTGATACCTCCTCCAGGCGGCCGGGAATGTCGAAGCTGGCGCCAGGGCTGGCCAGCCGGACGGGGTCGGCGGCGGCGTCCCCTAGGTCGATGCGGATGGGCGCGGGAGCTTCGTCGATCGCCGAGCGCAGCGCGTACAGGCTGCGTCCATCGGGCGCGGGACACAGGCTCTCGTACGCGCCGTGGTCCTCGGTCAGCCTGGTCACCTCTCCCGATGCCAGGTCAACCCGGAACACCGGCCTGCGGCCCTCGTCGTCGGCGGTAAAGAACACCGAGCCGCAGTCGTGCGCCCAGACTGCCTCACTCGGATACCGGTCGAACCCGGTCAGCAGGTCGCGCGGCTCGCTGGCTGCCAGCGGCGTCACGACGAGCGTCACGTCAGACGGCCGGTCGTAGGTCTCGTGCGTGGTGCGCGCGGCAACCACGAGGCGGCCATCGGGCGAGACCCGCGCGTCGCCATAGTCAAGGCCGGCTTCGGATAGCAGCGCGCGGCGATCGCCCGTGGCCACGTCGATTACCACGACCTCAGAGCGTTCCTCCGCGCTCGCCTCCGGCACCACCCAGCCGGTTACGACCGCATGCCCGTCGGGCGTCAGGTCGAAGCTCTGCTCGTCAAGCGCCCGGCCGGGATCGGACGTCAGGTCCCGCGGCTTGGCCAGGCCGGCATCGGCCTCCTCGCCCGGGCCAGCCGGCGCGGGCACGTCGGCAGCCAGCAGCCGCAGCTGCTCAGGGCTCAGGTCGTGATCCCAGTACCTGAGCCTGCCCGACTCGTGCAGGATCGCCGACACGCCGGCGTCTTTGCGGGCCTTGCGCATCGCCGCGTCCTCGTCGCCCACGGCCGTGCCGCGGAATGTCGGGGCCGAGTAGACGAGCGTCCCCGCGTCGCGAGCGACGGCCACGGCCTCGACGCCACCGCCAGGCGCGGCGATCCGCCTGGCCTCGCCGCCACCCGCGGGCAACAGCCACAGCGCGGTCTTGGAGTCCTTCGCGGCTGGTGTATCGGGCCCGGCCGCCGCGGCGGCGTCTGGACGCCTGGACACGAAGACGAGCGATCCGTCCGGCAGGAACTCGGGCCCGCCCTCACCCTCGGCGCCGCGGGTGAGCCGAACCGGCCGGCTTCCTGGCTCGGTGCCGACGCGCCAGATGCTCGTCAGGTACTTGGCCGGCGTATCGCCCACGGTCTGCACGACGAGAGCCAGCCAGCTGCCATCGGGTGAAAGCCGCAGCGAGCCGACCCTGGGCGCCCAGGCGTATTCGTGGAGATCATTAAAGGTCGTCATCAGTGAATTGCTCCCGGTCCTGCCATCTCGGGCTGGCCCGATCCGGCATACGCCCGGATGCCGGCCAGCATCCTGGCATGGTCACAGCTGAGCTCGCCGGGGTACAGCTCGGTGCGGGCCGCCGCCCGGCTGAGCGTGTCCCGCGGCAGCGCCGCCAGCGTCGCGTCGAACAACTGCCAGGACAGCTCATCCAGGGCGGCGCGAGCCCGGCCGGGGTCGCCCTGGCGGCATGCCCGGCTCAGGCTGACGGGCAGCTCAGGCAGCTTGCCGAGATCGAGCATGATCGTGAAGGCGTCGATGCCCAGATCCTGGTCGTGCGCCGCCCCGGCCGCCTCGAACGCGCTGAGCAGGGGGCTGACCTGCCCGGCCGTGGCCGGGTCGTAAAGGCCGGGAAACGGCACGCTTTCATAGCCGGGGTCGTGGCCGCTGAAATACACCGGACTCGCGGAGTCTGCCTCGAGTAGCGTGCCGACGGCCAGGCCGAGCAGGCTGACCGGCCAGCCCAGGTCGTTGATCGCTGACACCCGCGCCGCACCGGCCCGCGCCCGCAGGCCGGCACACATCATGAGCTGAGCCGATTCAAGGGCCGACTGAGCGTAGAACAGCGTGTGCGGGTCGTGCAGCCGCACCACTCCGTCCCCGGCCCAGCGCAGCAGCCGGTCGCGGACGATCGAGTTGTCGACGACGTGCGTGAACCTGCTCGCCGACACCAGCATGCCGGTCCTGTCCGCTGCCCTGGCCAGAAGCCACTCCGCCGCCCTCTTGCCTGCCGTGTAGACCTCGCGCGAGTACGGCCGGAGCGCCTTGCCGCTGCTCGCGGCCACGAGTTCGGCCACACCGAACTCGGCGGATGCCTCGATCACGTTCCTGGTGCCCAGCACGTTCGTGCTGACCGTCTGGCACACCTGGCGCTCGGCCAGGCCAGGGTTGCGCTGGGCCGCGACGTGGAATACCAGGTCGGGCCGCACCGAGCTGAAGATCGATGCCAGGCCCGCCAGGTCGCCGACGTCAGCGGTCAGGTATTCGGCAGCGTCCTGCCTGGGCCAGCGGTCGGTCTGGCCGCGGCTGACCGATACCAGCCGAGCCGGGCGACGGCTCGCGATCTGGCCGAGGAGCACCGAGCCGACGCACCCGGTACCACCGGTGACCAGAACGGTTTTGCCGGCCAGCCAGGCGCTCAGTTCCGCGTCGTCAACTCGCACCCGCCGCTGACGTATGCCGTCGAAGCGCCGGACCTCGTCGACAGCAGCGGGCATTGCCGCCTTCAGCGCCCTGGTCAGGTCCTGTAGTTCGGCGCGCTCGCGCTCACCGATGGCCGGCCGCCCCGCCGGCACCGCTGCGCTGATCGCCGAGATGATGTCAGGACACGACGCCACAACACCCCCAAGCTGTACCTAACCCACATGCGTAACTGGCAGCGACACCTCGCGGCCGCCCACTGCCGCGGGCGAGGCTAGCCAGGCCCCAGATAACCGAAGCCCTAAACTTATACCGAGTTAGGCGTTAACGCCTGGATCGCCGAATCTTTCCACCCGCTAAAGACCGTCAGCTGGGAGGTACTGACCGGGGCCGATCACCGCATCTGGCCGAGCGCAGCTGCCAGGCGGTTCGTCCGAGTGCTGAAGTTGACGGACTAGTTATCGGTGATCATCGCCGCGCCGACCGTGGCGCTGGTCGCCTCGTCGATCACGATCAGGCCGCCGGTCAGCCGGTTGCGGGCGTACGGGTCGCAAAACAGGGGCTGGGTAACCCGGAGCGTGACCCGGCCGATCTCGTTCAGCCTGAGTTCCGTCGCGGCCTCGTCCCGGTGCAGCGTGTTGACATCCAGCCGGTAGTGCAGGTCCCGCACGATGGCCTTGACCGTCCTGGTGGTGTGCTTCACGACCAGGCGGTTGCCTGGTGCCAGCGACCGGGTGTCGGTCATCCAGCACAGCATGGCCTCGATGTCCTGGGTCGAGGCAGGCTGGTTGTGCGGCCGGCAGAACATGTCCCCGCGGGACACGTCCAGGTCGTCGTCGAGCAGGAGGGTGACCGACATCGGCGGAAACGCCTCGGGTACCGCTCCCCTAGCCGTGTCGATCCGCTTGATCGTCGTGGTCAGGCCGGACGGCAGGTGCATGATCTCATCGCCCGGCTTGAGGACGCCGCCGGCCACCTGGCCCGCATAGCCGCGGTAGTCGTGCAACTGCGGGTCGGTGGCCTGATGTGGGCGGATGACGTACTGGACCGGGAACCTGACGTCGATGAGGTTGCGGTCCGAGGCGATGTGCACGTGCTCGAGGTGGTGCAGCAGCGACGGTCCGTCGTACCAGGGCATGTTGGCCGACCGCTGGACCACGTTGTCGCCGTGCAGGGCCGAGATCGGGATGAAGGTCAGGTCGCCGATCTCGAGCTTGGCCGCGAACGCGGTGAACTCCTCGGCGATCTCGTCGAACACCTCCTGGCCGTAGTCGACCAGGTCCATCTTGTTGACCGCCAGGATTAGGTGCGGAACTCGGAGCAGCGTGGCCAGGAACGCGTGCCTGCGGCTCTGCTCGGTCAGCCCGTTCCTGGCGTCCACGAGCACGATGGCCAGGTCGGCCGTCGAGGCGCCGGTCACCATGTTCCTGGTGTACTGGATGTGGCCTGGGGTATCGGCGATGATGAACTTGCGCCGCGGAGTGGCGAAATAGCGGTAGGCGACATCGATCGTGATGCCTTGCTCACGCTCGGCCCGCAGGCCGTCGGTCAGCAGCGCGAGGTTCGTGTACTCCTCGCCTCGTTCCTTACTGGTACGCTCCACCGCGGCCAGCTGATCCTCAAAGATCGCCTTGGAGTCGTACAGCAGCCGCCCGATCAGCGTGCTCTTGCCGTCATCCACCGAGCCGGCCGTGGCGAGCCGCAGGATATCCATGTGCCGGCCGACCTCCGACGGGTTAGCCGAGTCCGGGTGCGTGCCCGTCATCAGAAGTAGCCCTCCCGCTTGCGGTCTTCCATCGCAGAATCGCTGGTCCGATCGTCGGCGCGGGTCTGGCCGCGCTCGGTGACCCTGGTCGCGGAGATTTCGGCGATCACGGTCTCGACCGTGGCCGCGGTCGACTCCACCGCGCCGGTACAGGTCATGTCGCCGACCGTCCGGTACCTGACTCGCGCTTCGAACAGCGGCTCCTCCTCGCCCCTGGTCACGAACTCGTTGTCGGCCAGCAGGATCCCGTCGCGCTCGAACACCGTCCTGGAGTGCGAGAAGTAGATCGACGGTATCTCCAGCTCTTCCCTGGCGATGTAGTGCCAGACGTCGAGCTCGGTCCAATTCGACAGCGGGAAGACCCTGATGTGCTCGCCGCGCCTGATCTTGGTGTTATAGATGTTCCACAGCTCGGGCCGCTGGTTCTTGGGATCCCACTGGCCGAACTCGTCCCTGAACGAGAACACCCGCTCCTTGGCCCGTGCCTTCTCCTCGTCCCGGCGCGCCCCGCCGAACACCGCGTCGAACCGGTTGTCGGCGATCGCGTCGAGCAGCGTGATCGTCTGCAGCCGGTTACGGCTCGCGAACCGGCCGGTCTCCTCCACGACTCGGCCGGCGTCAATCGACTCCTGGACCGAGGCCACAACCAGCCTGGCCGCCAGCTCTGATACCCGGCGGTCGCGGAATTCGAGCACCTCAGAGAAGTTGTGGCCGGTGTCGACGTGCATGACCGGGAAGGGGATGCGGGCCGGCCAGAACGCCCGCTCGGCCAGCGCGAGCATGACTATGGAGTCCTTGCCGCCAGAGAACAGCAGGACCGGCCGCTCGAACTCGGCCGCCACTTCACGGAGGATGTGAATCGACTCGGCCTCAAGCACGTCAAGCTGGGACATCAAGTAGTCGGTGCGGCTCGGCGCCATGAAAGAGCTCCGGATTCCTGGGACAAATCTCTTCTATTGCTCGGCCTTTGCTGGTCGCCGGCGGGCAGGCCGGCCGTATGAGCTCACGGCGGCCCACCACACCCGGCGCCCTGTGCCGCCGCGTCGCGAACTGCCTGTAGCAGCCGACTGGCACACTCTGCCGGACAAATGAGGATATCAGGCAGCGAAGGGTCGGGCTGGTTGTAGCGCAGCTCCGAGCCGTCCAGCCGGGAGGCGTGCAGTCCGGTCGCGAGAGCCACGGCTACCGGCGCCGCCGAGTCCCACTCGTACTGCCCGCCGGCATGTATATAAGCATCGGCTTCGCCGGTGATGACCGCCGCCGCCTTCGCGCCTGCGGATCCCATTTCGACCAGCTCAGCCCCCAGTTCGGCGGCGATGTGGTGGACGAAACCTGGAGGCCGTGAGCGGCTGACGACGAGCCTCAGCCTGGTCCCTGCCGCCCGGGGCTGCCGCCGCGGCGGCTCCGCGGTGGTCAGGACGGCGCCCAGCGCGGGCAGGCCCACAGCGCCGGCCGTCAGCCGCCCTTGCTCCCAGAGAGCCACGTGCACGGCCCAGTCCTTCCGGCCTGGCTCACCAAACTCCCTCGTCCCATCGAGCGGATCGATGATCCATACCCGGTCAGCCGACAGCCGAGACGGACTGTCGGCGGCCTCTTCCGACAGGACTGCATCGTCCGCTCGGAGCAGACCGAGCCGGGACGCCAGGAACTGATGGGACTGGAGGTCGCCCTGCCGCCGTAGCGCGTCCGCGGCCTGCGGCTCAATCACGGCCTCCGGCGACATGGCACCCGCAGCCTCCCTGAGGCCGATGAGCAACTCGCCGGCGCCGGCAGCCAGGTCACGGGCCACCAAGTCGTCGCTGAGCAAGACCACGCACGCTCCATCCCGGAGAGGGCCGCACAGGGCCGACTCGGTAGTGCGCGCAAGCTGGCCACGCCGCGACATGCGGTGCCCGCGCGCCACGACATCATACCCGGCTGGCTTCTCGGCCCGCGGAGCCCGATTGGCAGCTCAGGACCGACACCGGCGCGTTCCAGCCGCTGGGACATGGCCTGCGGCGATGCGGGCCTAGCCGACCCGCCAAGGTGCTGGTGGTGCCCGCCCCAGGCCGGCTCCAGCGGAGGCGGAGGCGGTCAGCCCGATGGCCCGCCGGACGGCGCGGCCTACCGCCGTGCGGACCGGTCCCGATGGCGCGCCCGCGCGAGCCGGCTCTGCACTGGCGCGTTGGCTGCGTCGGTGCTGGCCGGGCGGTAGTGGGATGCCATAGCAGCGTCCAACCGCCCGGGCACTTGTAAACCCTGCGGTGGCGTCATGCGTCCAAATACAGCAGTTGAACTGCATATCGGCGTGTCAAAACTCCAGTGATAATTTAAGATTCAACTAAATTTACCTAGGCATTTAGAGTGCCCATTTTCATGGTGTCTAAGTTAGCGGCGTGAAGGAACAGACATGGGTCATCCGGATACCGCCGGCAGCCTCGGCCGCCGGGCGCGGGCTGGTATGGCTCATCCTGGCCTCGGCGAGGACTCAGAGCGGCTCAAGCGGGCGCGGTCGGCCGACTCCACCGCCGCCGCGCTCGTCGACCGCTTGCTTGACGTGGCCGCCAGCGCGCTCCCGCAGATGCTCGACGACGGGGTCTTCGTCTTCAGGATGGACGGCGCGCGCGGAGCGGACGGCGCATGGCGGCTCGCAACCTCGGGCACCAGCCCGCGTTACACCGCGATCGCTGCGCTGGGCCTGGGCCGGCTGGCGGCCGCCGACCAGCGGCTGCTGCTGGCTGGCGGAACGTGCGACGACCTGATCTCCCGTCTGGCGGGCCAGGCCGACCAGCTGACGAGCCTCGGCGACGTAGCCGTGCTGTGCTGGGCGGCCGCGGAGTGCGGGCATGCGGCCCTGCCGCGGGTGCTAGACCGCCTGCTCGAGATCGGCGCCTCACCCGGCCGCGGCTACGTCGTCGACACGGCCTGGCTCGTCTCTGCCCTCGTCGCGGCGCGTCCGTATGCCGACGTCGAGGAGCCACTGAGTGCTGCCCGCGGCCGCTTGCTCGGCGCTCGGGGCATGCGGTTGTACCCGCATGCAACCCAGGGCTCGCCGTGGTACCGGGCTCATGTCGGATCGTTCGCCGACCAGATCTATCCCGTGCAGGCACTGGCGCGCCTGCACCGAAGCTCCCCGGACCCCGAGGCGCTCCGCGTCGCGGCTCAGGTCGCAGCCGCCCTGTGCGCCACGCAGGGCGAGTCCGGTCAGTGGTGGTGGCACTATGACGCCCGCACCGGCGCAGTCGTCGAGGGCTATCCCGTCTACGCAGTGCACCAGCATGCAATGGCTCCGATGGCGCTGCTTGACCTGGCGGACGCGAACGGGCCAGACCACCTGGACGCGATCTGCCGGGGTCTGCGCTGGCTAGCTGAGCCGACCGAGGCCGATGAACCCCTAGTTCCCCGCGATCTGCCGATCACCTGGCGCAAGGTCGCCAGGAACGACCACGGCAAGCTGGTCCGCGGGTTGCGTGCCGCGGGTACTCGCATGGCGCCGCGGGTCCGGCTGCGAGCTCTGGACCGGCGCTTCCCGCCGGGCACAGTCGATCACGAATGCCGGCCTTACGAGCTCGGCTGGCTGCTGGCGGCCTGGTTGACATGACGACCGCCACCTCCGACCGCAGCAACATCGAGGGCCCGCGCTCGTGTCAGATGCTCGGACTCCGGTTCGACGCGCTCACGATGGCGCAGGCCGTGCAGCGGTGCGCGGCCGCCCTCGAGACAGAGGCCTACCTGCAGATCGGGGTCATCAACGCGGCCAAGGTCGTGACGATGCGCCGGGACCGCGAGCTCAAGCGGGCCGTGACCGAGTGCGACATGATTCTCGCGGATGGCCAGGCCGTGGTCTGGGCCAGCAGGATGCTGGGGACACCACTGCCCGAGCGCGTGGCCGGGATCGACCTGTTCACCGAGCTGCTGGCCGAAGCGGCGAGGCTCGGGTACAGCGTCTACTTCCTGGGAGCCCGGCCCGAGATCCTCGACCGCATGCTCGGCGAGGTCAGGTCGAGATTCCCCGACCTTCGCATCGCCGGGGCCAGGGACGGCTACTTCGGCCCGGGTGAGGAGGCCGATGTTGCCAGGGACATCCGGGCCTCCGCGGCGTCGCTGCTGTTCCTCGGGATGCCGTCGCCGAAGAAGGAACTGTTCCTGAGCCAGCACGGAGCCTCGAGCGGCGCGCGTGTCGTCCACGGCGTCGGCGGATCGTTCGACGTGCTCGCCGGGCTGACCAAGCGGGCGCCGCTCTGGTACCAGCGGCACGGGCTCGAGTGGTTCTACCGGGCCCGTCAGGAGCCGCTGCGTCTCGGCCGCCGCTACCTGAGGACCAACTTTGCCTTCATGCTCATGGTGGCGCGCGAGGTGCTGGCAACGCGCCGCCACGGTCAGCGGGGGGAACTAGGCGCGCAGCCAGGTCAGCCGGGATCGGGCGGGAATCGACCACGGGGGTGAGCTCTTGATCACGGTCGTTGTCGGCCTCGGCTACGTCGGCCTGCCGCTCGCGATGCGAGCCGCGGAAGCCGGGCACGAGGTCATCGGTTACGACACAGATGCCAGCCGGGTCGGCCGCCTCGCAGCCGGTGACTCCTATATAGAAGATGTACCGGCCGAGCAGCTGGCCAAGGCGCTCGCATCTGGCAGCTTCCGGCCGACCACCGACGCCGGCGCGTGCGCCGGGTTCAACGTCGCCGTCATCGCCACCCCGACGCCGCTGCGGGACGGCCTGCCCGACCTGAGCTACATCGACGCGGCGGCCAGGACCCTGGCTCGGTACCTGCGCGCAGGCGCCACCGTCGTGCTGGAGTCGACCTCCTACCCCGGAACTACGCAGGAGTACGTCCAGCCGATGCTTGAGCAGGGGTCGGGCCTGGTCGCGGGCCGGGACTTCTACCTCGGCTATAGCCCCGAGCGGATCGACCCGGGCAACGTCACCTGGACGCTCACGACCACCCCGAAGGTCGTGTCGGGCATCGACGAGGGCTCGCTCACCGCCGTCAAGAGCTTCTACGAGACAATCGTCGACCGGACCGTGCCCGTGGCCTCGCCGCGCGAGGCGGAGCTGGCCAAGCTGATCGAGAACACGTTCCGTCACGTGAACATCGCGCTCGTCAACGAACTCGCGATGTTCGCCCATGATCTCGGGATCGACATCTGGGAGGCCATCCGCGCCGCCTCGACGAAGCCGTTCGGCTTCATGCCCTTCACCCCAGGGCCTGGGGTAGGCGGTCACTGCCTGCCGATCGACCCGTCCTACCTGTCATGGCGGGTCGAGCGGGCGCTCGGGAAGACGTTCAGGTTCGTGGAGCTGGCCGACGACATCAACAGCCACATGCCCGACTACGTCGTGAGCCGGCTGGTGATGGCGTTCAATGCCCGCGGTCAGGCCGTCCGGGGCACCCGCATACTGCTGCTCGGCCTCGCGTACAAGAAGAACACAGGCGACGCGCGGGAGTCCCCGGCCGTCCGGATCGCCGAACTGCTGACGGCCCTCGGCGCGCAAGTGAGGGCGGCCGATCCGCACGTCGTCGAGCCGACCCCGGTCGATAGCCTGATCACGAGGGTGGAGCCGACGGACGAGGAGGTGGCGGCGGCCGATGCCGTCGTCATGCTCGCCGATCATGACGCCTTTGACGTCGACGCGGTGGCAAGGAACGCCAGGTACCTGTTCGACTGCCGTCACAGCATTGCCGGTCACAACGTCGAGTCCCTGTAGAGCCGATGCGCATCGTCTGCGTCGCCGGCGCCCGGCCAAACTACATGAAGGTCAAGCCGGTCATGGACGCGCTTGAGGACCGGGGCGCCGACGTCATCCTCGTGCACACGGGCCAGCATTATGACGCCGCCATGAACGACGTGTTCTTCGCCGAACTCGGCATCCGCGAGCCCGATCACTACCTGCGGGCGGGCTCGGGCAGCCACGCGGCTCAGACCGCCGCGGTGATGACTGCCTTCGAGCCACTCGTGGCTGACCTCAGGCCGCATGTCGTGGTTGTGGTCGGCGACGTGAACTCCACGATGGCGTGCGCCCTGGTGACAGCCAAGAGCGAGTCGCTGCTCGCGCATGTGGAGGCGGGCCTGCGGAGCAGAGACTGGTCGATGCCAGAAGAAGTGAACAGGGTGGTAACCGACCGAGTCAGCAACTGCCTGCTCGCCTCCTCGCCGGACGCGGTCGCGAACCTGCTGGCCGAAGGGCACGGCGCCGACCAGGTCAGGCTCGTCGGGAACGTCATGGTCGATACGCTGCTGGCCAACCTCGACCGGGCGCTGGCGCGCGATACGCTCTCGGGCCTGGGGCTCACGGCTGGCCAGTACGGCGTGGTCACGCTCCACCGGCCGGCGAATGTCGACGACCCCGCTACCTTCGCCGAGCTGCTGATCGGACTCGACAAGATCGCGCAACTCTGCCCGCTCGTGCTCCCGGCTCACCCGCGCGCGGCGCCGCAGTTGCGTGCGGCCGGCCTGTCGCCGCGGGTCACGATCATTCCGCCAGCGGGGTACCTGGATTTCGTGGCTCTCCAGGCTGGCGCGGCGCTGGTGCTGACTGACTCCGGCGGCGTCCAGGAGGAGACCACGATCCTGGGCACGCCGTGCCTGACCATGCGCGACAACACCGAGCGTCCGATCACCATCACCGAGGGCACGAACCGTTTGGTCGGCCGTGACCCGGCGAAGATGCTCGCCGAGGCGATCAGCGTGCTCGAGTCGCCGCCACCGCGCCGGGCGCCGGCCCTGTGGGACGGCAAGGCCGCGGGCCGAATTGCCGATGCCATCCTGGCCGGGAGCCCTGACCGCACCCCGACGACGACATGACCCGTTTCCTTTCCGGCGCCAACAAGATCGCCGTCGCGCGTTACCAGCC
Organism: Streptosporangiaceae bacterium; assembly: GCA_030041135.1. GTDB lineage: Bacteria > Actinomycetota > Actinomycetes > Streptosporangiales > Streptosporangiaceae > JAJYUU01. Next base: position 16,966 of record JASHOL010000263.1, read on the forward strand.
AGACGGCACATGCATCGCCGACGCCGGCGCAATCCCCGGGCAGGCGAAGAGCGCGAAGACCGGCTCTCTCTCTTCCGGCCCGCTTATCTGACCGAGCGAGGAGCACCTAATGGACCTGCGCGGGCGCAACCTACTGCGCGTGACCGACCTAACTCGGGATGAGTTCCTGCATCTCGTGGATGTCGCGGCGCTCCTTCGCGAGGAAAAGCGAGCCGGCCACCGACAAAATCGACTTTCTGGGCTGAACGTCGCACTCATCTTTGAGAAGTCTTCTACCCGCACCCGTTCAGCGTTCGAGGTTGCCGCGCACGACGAGGGCGCGCACGTCACTTACCTGGGCCCCGGCGATGCTCATCTTGGCCGGAAGGAGTCGATCAGGGACACGGCACGGGTCCTTGGCCGCATGTTCGATGGGATCGAATACCGCGGATCGTCGCAGGATGCCGTCGAGATCCTCGGTGCTAATGCCGGCGTGCCGGTATGGAACGGCCTTACTGATGCATGGCATCCGACCCAGATGCTCGCCGATGTGCTGACGATGCGCGATCACTCAAGCAAGCCGCTCGGGCAGGTCTCCTGCTGCTACCTCGGGGATGGTGCCGATGCCAGCTCACTGCTCGTCACCGCGGCACTACTCGGTTTTGACTTGCGGATCTGCGCTCCAGGCACGCTGCCGCCGTCGCCAGGAGTTGAGGCCATGGCGCAGACCCTCGCGGGCAGGTCAGGCGCAAGGCTGACCGTGACCACTGACATTGCCATCGCGGCGGCTGGTGCCGACTTTGTCTACACCGACATCTGGCTGAGGACGACCGCGCCGCCTGAGGTATGGGACGAGCGGGTCAGCCAGCTTCGTTCCTATACGGTGAACGCCGATGTGATGTGCGCTACCGGGAACCGGAACGTGAAATTCATGCACCCTCTGCCATCACTGCATGATACGCAGACTGATATCGGCCGCCAGATTTACCAGCGATACGGACTAGACGCATTGGAAGTAACCAATGATGTCTTTGAGTCCTCCGCATCCGTGGTGTTCGACCAGGCCGAAAATAGACTGCACACGATTAAGGCCGTCATGGTGGAGACCCTTAGACGGCAGCCGTGAAACCGCGACCAGCCCAGCCGCGCTCGAGCAGGCTCATCTGCTGACCAGGTCGGCGGCCACGGCGATCTTGGCGCCGTCGTGCTCCGCGCTCTCGGTCGCTGCCTCCAGCAGGGCCAGGACCCGCAGCGCCGCCCGCGCGTCGGTCAACGGCAACCGCTGCTCGGTTATGGCACCTGCGAACTCCGCCATGACCGCCATCAGCGCCTCGCGCTCAGGCAGGGCAGGCACCAGGACGTCGCCGACGCGGTAGGAGATCAAGGCCTGCCGACGCGCATCTGGCGCCAGTGAGCTCGCGGACAGCCGATCAACTCCGCGGTCGTGGACCGACAGGCGCGCGGCCGGGTTGACGTCGTCCCAGACGATGGTCCGGCGCGTACCGCCGAACACGGTCGTCCGGATCTTCGTCGGGCTCAGCCAGTTGACGTGAATGTGGGCGAGCGCGCCGGTCGACAGCCACACCGAGAGGTACGCCAGGCAGGCCCGGCCGGCACCGATCGGATCGGCGGTATGAGCCGAAACCGCCACCGGCACCACGTCCTCCGGCAGCACGAAGTCCAGAATCGACAGGTCGTGGGGCGCAAGGTCCCACAGGACGTCGACGTCGGGCTGCACCAGGCCGAGATTGATGCGAACCGAGTCAACGAACTGGATCTCGCCGATGTCCCCGCCCCTGACCAGCTCGCGAATCCGCCGGACCGCCGGTGTATAGCAGTACGTGTGATCGCACATGAGGACACGGCCGTTGGACTCGGCGATCTCGGCCAGTTTCCGGCCCTCGGCGACCGAGTCGGTCAGCGGCTTTTCGACGAGCACGTGCTTGCCCGCTTCCAGCGCGGCGCGGACAAGTTCTGAGTGCGTACCTGCGGGCGTGGCGATCGCCACGCCCTCAACCAGCGGGTCGTCGAGCACTTCCTCGAACGAGTCAGTCAGCTGCACCGCGGCATAGGGGCCGAGCGCGGTCCTGGCCCGGTCAGAATCGAGATCGCAAGCCCAGCGGAGCCGGAGCGCAGGGGTCGACATAACCGTGCGCAGGAGGTTAGGTCCCCAGTAGCCAATGCCGATCACACCGATACCGATAGGCGACACGCGCTGCTCCACGTCATCTGTCTCGGAATATCCAGGCCACACGCCATGCAGATGTCACGCGCAGGTGGTCACGGCAAAGCCCGCACAGAGCATCTAGCCGACTATAGATAGACGCTTACTAAACGGCATTGGTTGGCAGTTAGTAACATTGATATATGCTCACTCACCATGTATAGCTGGCCGACGGAGCGGCCCGGTTAATATCTGGGCCTCGGCCGGTACCCGCGGCGCCGCCGGGCCGGCGATTAGCGTGGCGCCGGGCTTTGAGTCCAGCGATTACGGTAGATAAGGGAGCATCGAACTGACTTACCATCTTCTTCCCTTCGATCCGACGCTGGCGCCCGCCTGGGACGAGCTGATCAGCCGGTCCTGCAACGGGACGATGCTGCATACGCGCCGCTTCATCGACTACCACGGCGACCGGTTCACCGATCGCTCGATGGTGGTTGTCAACGACGGCGGGCACATGGCCGGCGTCTTCCCGGCGGCCGAAGATCCGGCCGCGCGTCAGACTCTGACCAGTCACCCCGGACTCAGTTATGGTGGCCTCGTCCACGATGGCTCCCTCCGCGGCGACTCCATGATCACGACGGTCAGCGCCCTCGCCGCGCGCTACCTCGACCTCGGGTTCACGACCCTCAGGTACAAGTCGATCCCCGCGATCTACCACGCCGAGCCGGCGGACGACGACACTTACGCTCTCTTCCGCCTGGGGGCTGTCCTGTACCGTCGCGACCTGTCTGCCACCGTCGACCTGGCGAATCGGGGCAAGGTTAGCCAACGGCGACGGCGCTCCCGGCTCAAGGCCGAGCGAGCGGGCGTCAAGCTCCGCGACAGCTGGGCGGATGCAGGCGAATACTGGCAGATCCTGACGTCCAACCTTGACCGCCGCCATGGCGTGGCGCCCGTGCATTCACTGGCCGAGATTGAGCTGCTGCACAGCCGCTTTCCCGATGAAATCATGCTGATTACCGCCGAGCATCAGGGCAATCTGATCGGCGGCGCTGTCTTCTTCAGATCGCGATGCGTGCTGCATATGCAATATTCGGCAACCACCGAGGCTGGCAGAGAACTGTCGGCCACCGACATGGTCATGGAGCGCGGGATCGGCCTGGCCGTCGAGCGCGGACTCCGGTATTTCGACTTCGGGGTCAGCATGCTTTCCGGCGACCGGGGGCTCGATGACCAGCTTTACGAATTCAAGATCGCGTTCGGAGCCGGCGGGCTGGTTCAGGACTATTACGAACTCGACCTGCGACTGGCGTCTGACCGGGCCGGGGACGCCGGGCACTGATGTGCCTACGGCTCGACTTCTTGGCCCGGCGTGGATCCGGCCGCCCAGACGTTGCCGGCCCAGAGGTTCCCTCGGCCTTCGTCCCAGTAGCCACCAGCGACGGGCCCGTAGATGCCGCCGCCCGACCAGTACATCGTCGAGAACACGTTGTCCTCGACGATGATGCCGCTGGTCCCTGACGGGCCACCGGGGTAGATCGCGTACGCACCCCCCGCCATGAAGTTGTCCTTGACCACGTCGTCGGATGGCGGCCCGGTGTCGGCGTAAAGCCCCACGCTGGCAGAGGCGCCCAGATTGGCGGGCAATTGATTGAGAAGCGTATTGTGCTCAATCGTGAGCCCAGAACCGCCGCCCGAGATTATGTCATCGGTGTGCTCATAGTCTGAGGCCCCCTGCGGCACGAATGCCTGAAGGTCGTGGACATAGTCGTCGTGGATATAGCCGGAGTCCATCGACAGCCCCTCGCCGACCTCGGAAATATTCGTCCACCCGACTTCGACGCTTCCTCCTGACGACGAGACTCCGTAGTCCTCCCCGCCGTTATCGATACCGCGCCCCCGCACGCCGATGATGGTGTCGTGGAGCACCCTGAGACCGCTATAGCCGTGCCGGAGGTTGATGCCCCACCAGTTCGTGGTCGTGATCCGCGAGTTCTCGATGGTGACGTTGTTGGCCCAGACGTCGAAGCTGCCGGTCAGGTCTACGCCGTCGATGACAGTTCCGTTGGCATGGATCTCCGTGACGTAGCGGTTGCCGTCCCCCGTCGGCGCCGGCGATGTCACTGGCTTGAGCGCGGCCCCGGCCGGGACGCCGGTGTCGGCGCAATCGGGCCAGCTCCGGCTGCCCGCCGTGAAGTCTGGTCCGCGGCAGGCAGCGCCCGCGTTTCCCGGCGAGTCTGAGTGCGGCGCGACGACCCGGCCGCCGTGGCTGGCCGTGGCGGGCGTCTTCTCCGCGATGACGGCCGCGATGACGGCCCCAACGACGGCCAGGATCAGGACGGCAGCCCCGGCCAGCACGACTTTCTGCCGCCCGCCGCGCCGGCTCCGCGCCCGGCGGGTGATCCTAGGCATGTGAGCCTCTTGCTGACAGCCGGGCTGGTTCGGCAAGCTGTCCGGTCATGAGGGCAGCAGGCTGCTGGAGCAGCCGAGTTCCGCCGGCCTGCGCCCCGGCCGCAGCAAGCAGACGACCGCATGCCACGACTCCGCGTGCCCGCGCGCGAGCCAGCTGAGTTCGCTCGCGACCGACAGGCAGAAATAGCACAGGCCAGGCACGAAGCGATGACGGCGGCGGTACAAGCGCACGCGGTTGACCACCATCATCGCGTGGATGACCTTGCTCGTGCCCGACTGCCCGCCCAGGTGCGTGACGCCGGCCTCTGGCACGTAGCGAGTGCGCCAGCCCCGGCTCCGAGCCTCCAGGCAGAGCTGAGTTTCCTCGGAGTACAGGAAGAAGCTTTCGTCCCAGCCGCCCAGTGCCCGGTGGCACTCGCGCGACACCAGCAGGACCGCGCCGGTAGCCCAGTCGGCGTCGCATCCGGACGAGTACACCGACGGGTTCGTGACCTTCTCGGTCAGCAGCGGGATGCCGGTCCAGTTCAGGCCGGCCGCCCGCAACATCGTGGGCTCGCGGCGAAGCGAGTAGAACAGCGAGCCGTCTGCCGACCGCATCTGCGGGGCGGCGATGCCCACGCCAGGGAGCCGCAGTGCGGCCAGCAACGGCGGAATTGACCCCGGATCGAGTATGACATCCGGATTGAGAACCAAGATCGCTTCGGCTGGCTCGGCGTGCCGCACTCCGATGTTGATCCCGCCCGCGTAGCCCACATTGCGGGAGGCGACGACCTTACCCTCGCCCCTGGAGGCCAGCAGGTCCAGTGTCTCATCGGTTGAGCCGCTGTCCACGATCACGACATCGGCGCTCACCCCGGCCAGTGCGGCCGGAATCGAGTCAAGCAGCTGGCCGACAACGTGCGCGCTGTTATGGGTGACCACGATGACGGCCACGTCGCACGTCCCGGCCGCACGCTCACGCCGCGGCACCTCTGCGTTCGGCATGGTTAGCGACGACGAAGCCGGATGAGTGTCGGACATGACGCTCCGCTAACGTCGGCCAGCCGCGTCGGATGGCGAGACCGGCGATGAGAGCGCGCGGCGTAGCGACCTAACGACGTACCGCTGCTGGCCGGGGGTTATCTGCGGGTACAAGGGCAGCGACAGTATCTCCTGCGCAGCCGACTCAGCGACCGGAAAGTCGCCAGGGCCGTAGCCGAGGCTGCGGAACGGCGGCTGGAGGTGCACCGGATGCGGATAGTGGATGGCCGCCTGCACTCCCGCGTCGACCAGCCACCGGGCCACGTGGTCACGGCGCGGTACCCGGATCACGTAAAGATGCCACACATGCTCGTTGCCCGGCATGGTCTGCGGGAGGGTGACCTCCTCGAAGTCCGCGAGGAGCTCGTCGTAGCGCTGCGCAGCCGTTCTGCGGGCCTCGTTCCAAGCGGCCAGCCTCCTGAGCTTGGCCCGCAGGACGACGGCCTGCAGCTCGTCGAGGCGCGAGTTAAACCCGATCGCCACGTGCTCGTAGCGGCGCCTGCTTCCGTGGTCGCCGAGCAGCCGGACCTGGTCGGCGAGCTCGGCCGAGTGGGTCAGGACCGCGCCCGCGTCCCCGTACGCACCGAGGTTCTTCCCTGGATAGAAGCTGACTCCGGCGAGCAAGCCGAACGAGCCCACCGGGTAGCCATCCTGACGTGCGCCGTGGGCCTGCGCCGCGTCCTCGACAACCGGGATGTTGTGCGCCGCGGCGACGGCCACGATCTCGGACATGGGAGCCATCTGACCGTACAGGTGGACCGGGACAACAGCCCTCGTCGAGTCGCCGACGGCAGACTTCACGCAGCCAGGGTCGGCCAGCAGGTACTCGCCGTCGACATCAGCGAACACCGGCCGCGCGCCGGCCCGCACAACTGCTTCTGCGGTCGCGATGAACGTGTTGGCCGGCAGCACCACCTCGGCGCCCTCAGGGATGTCGATTGCCCGTAGCGCAAGCTCCAGCGCGTCCGTGCCGTTCGCCACGCCGATGCAGTGGGCCACGCCAGTGAACTCCGCATACTCTCGCTCGAACGCCGCCACCTCGGCGCCTTTGATGAAGGCCCCGCTCTCGAGCACCCGGTCGAACCCGAGCCGAATCTCCTCCGCCACATCCGCATGGCCGGCCTTCACGTCGACCAGCGGTACGACCTGCGCCTCTTCTACGCCGCCGTCCGTCATGTGTCCCCCCTCGCTCTCTGCCCAGGGCAGCTCAGCTAAATCCAGGCCGCCTGGGTGCCGCCGGATCGATGCCAGTACGACGGTCGGTGGTTCTTCGGTGTAGCCCTCGGTTCTTGCTGGCGCCCGCGCTTGGGCGGACATGATGCCGAGATACGCCCCGGTGCAGCCCAGGATGATGAAGAACAACCCGCTGAAGTCCGGGAACGTTAGCGAGTCGAATGTCGCGCTGGTGACGATCGCCGCCGCGATCGAGGCGAACAGGGCCTGGCCCAGTTCTCGCTGCGCTGGCACCTGGGTGAGCCTGCGGCCAGCCCTGGCGCAGTACAGCCCGGCCAGGAACAAGATGATCATGGCGAGCAGCCCGACGACCCCGATCTCGACGAGGCTCAGCAGGTACATGTTGTCGGTGTAGCGGTAGACCGTCGGGATGAACGTCCAGAACCCGCGGCCGAATATCGGACGCTGCGCGACGTACTGGCTGACCCCGGCATAGTCGGCAGTCCGATCCTGAACGTTCTGGTCCTGACCGGTGACTACGCCGATGAACGACCTGTACAACGTGGAGATGAGACCGGCGGCGACGAAGTGCATCGCGCCGAGACCGAAGACCATGAACACCAGCGCGACTCGCTGCCTCAGCGGGCTCCAGGTGAAGAACATGCAGAGAACGGCCACGAATGCCCCAAGCACGCCCGACCTGGTGACCGTGAGCGGTATCGAGAAGGCCAGTATCGCCACCGGAGCCCACTTGCGGAACACACCGGTGCGCGCCGGGTCCAGGGCCTGCTGGATGGCGAAGGGCAGCAGCATGGCCAGCACCACGCTGAACTCGATGGGCTGTGTCGTCGTGCTCCAGGGCCGCGTGAACCCGCCCCGGACCAGGACGTTGGTCACGGCGGCGGCGTTGACGGACAAGCCGGGGATGACCATGTACTTCGTGAGGTCGTACCCGAAGAACTGGCCGACTCCGATCAGCGCCACCACGCAGCCGAGGATGACCAGCCGCCGCAGGAGCGTATCGAGCCGGCGATAGTCGACGATTGACTGCGAAGCGAGCAGGAACAGCCCGATCGAGGTTGCCAGCCAGATCAGCCCGCTGTCCGCGGCCAGCACCTCCTCTTGGGTGATGTCTCTCGTCATCGCCGCCACGAAGCTGAGCAGGATCGCCACCGAGAACACGACCATCGCGATCCGGAGGGGCCGCCCGGCGCCAGACGGGATCGTGTTGCCGGAGATCCACGAGGCGAGGAAGCAAAGGAGCAGCAGGCACGCCGCCCCGATTGCTGGCGTTCCGACCTGTCCCAGTGGGGTGAAGATGAGAGTCGCCGGCACGAGCAAGAGCACTACGGCGTACCAGGTCAGCAGCGTTACGGCATCAGCACTCCGACGGCCGGCGACGACCCGGTCGAGCGGCGCCAGCGCCGGAGCGGCGGTAAGGACGGGGGTGCTCGTCACTTCGTCTGCGCGGCCGAAGCGACTCGGCCCGCGTTCTGATCGGCCCCGGCTGCGGCATCGTCGCCCTTGGCCGCGGCGGTCGTGACGGTCGCGGCTTCGGACAGGGGCTCCAGTACCTCGTTGGGCTCGCCCGGCCCGGTTTGCCACCGCTCGGAGAAGGCGGGGAACTCATCGGTCGGGTCCTCGCGGAGAATGCGATGCCGCCGCGCGGCGGCGGTGGACCGCCGGCGCCGCATGGCGTCGACGGCCGCGGTTAGCAGCAGCGACAGGATCAGCCCGACGATCGTCACGCCTCCGACGAGCTCGAACTTCTGCTTCTTAGCCAGCGTCGGGGCGCCGGGTGGCGCGATGACCTGCAGACCGACGATGCTGTCGGCTGGCGCACTCACCTGCTGCTGCAGTTGGAGCCAGCGCTGCTCGGAAAAGGTGACGAGCGTGTTCATTTCGCGGGCGGTCTGGGCCGGGGTCTTGCCCGTGATCGCCAGTTCCATGAACGGCCCGGTGGCGTTGGGCGCGAACTCGGCGGTCACGCTGCCCGTCACGCCGAGAGCCTTGAGGTCGGCCAGCGCGTCCGGCGACGTCAGGTTGCGGGTTAGCAAGTCGACGTCGATCGACAGAGTCTGGTTGTAGCCGAGGTACGGGTTGCCGTCGATGCCAGCCTGGGCGTTGATCTTCGACCCGTTCAGCATGGTCATCTGCACCTGCGACTGGTACTCGTTCGGCCCGTCTTTTGCCATCACATACGCGCCGCCAGCCGTCAACAGCAACGCCAGCGCAAGCACTATCCACTGCCTGCGCAGCACGTGAAACAACGCCCCGAAGTCCACGATTGCCCTCCCGTACCGCCCAACCCACCTATCACGGTCGACCCCGTGTTGGCCGTCAGATGGCGTGCCGCTATCTACCATAACTGGTTCGCGAGCCGTCTGCTGCATATCTTTTTATAACGGCTTGGACATGGTGCGCAAGGTGATGAGATGATCTGGCATAACGAGCGGGCAAAGGGGGAGCCATGACTGTTTCGGGGTTCATCGCGGTGCTGCGGCGCCGCTGGCTGGTCGTGGCTCTGGTGCTGATGTGCACAGTGGTGGCCCTCGCGCTCGTGCACAAGCGGCCCATCGATTATCAGGCTTGCGCGAGCGTGGCGCTGATCGCTCCTAAAACGCCTGACTTCCCGAATGTATACGACAACACGCAGGAGTCCCTGGTCGCGACCACCGGACTCGTGACCGAGAAAGTAATGTCGGCTGCGACGCAACGGCAACTCGCCGCCCAAGGTATGACTGCCTCGTATGACGCGGAAGTGCTGAATACCGGTACCGACGCCAGCCCGGCGTTTAGTGAACCGCTCACGACAGTATGCTCTACGTCTTATAACTCAGCCGTCGCCGGGAACACGACGGATGGCGTCGTCGATAGTTTCGGGGGAATCCTGTACACAATTCAATTCGATGCCAAGGTATCGCCTCAAGACTTCATTACGTATAAGGTCATCGTGCCTGACGCTTCATTGCCGATCCTGGGGCGTCCCGCCCAGGCACTGATCGGCGTCGCGCTCATCGGACTAACGCTGGCCATCTCGTTGGCGATGTGGACGGACACCGTCATGCAGCGCAGGTCACGCAGGTACCAGGCCCTCCTGGCCCAGGCCGCGCCGCGGCTGGGCCGGGTCAGCCGGCCGCGCTGGGACGAGGCGGCTCGAACCGGAGCGGACGGTCTATCAGATTTCCGGCGTTAGATGTAATCGCCGTGCCGCGCTCGCGCGTCTACGTTGCAGGGAGACCGCTGACGCATCGTCACAAGAGATCAGCGAGGTGTAATGAGTTCGGTCAGCGTCGTGATTCCCTGTTATAACTATGGCCATTTCCTTGAGGAAAGCGTCAATAGCGCGCTGAGCGGCCAGGACGGCGTCGATGTCCGCGTGCTAATCGTCGATGATTGCTCGACAGATGACAGCGCGGAGGTGGCGAAGCGCATCGCCGCGAACGATGATCGCGTCGAAGTCATCGTGCACCCGGAAAACCGCGGCGGCGCCGTCACGTGCAACGACGGTCTCATAGAGTGGGCCGATGGCGACTACTGCATGGTGTTGTCCGCTGACGACAAGCTGACTCCCGGCGCGCTCCGCCGGGCCGCCGACCTTATGGATGCCCATCCTAACGTCGGTTTCGCCTACGGTCACCCAATTCACTTTCGGCAGGGCTCACCGATACCGGAGGCCAGAACAAAGGTGCGCGGATGGTCCATCTATCCCGGCCGCGCTTGGATAGAGCGCAGGTTTCGCGCGGCCACCGGATGCATTACCAGCCCCGAGGTGGTAGTGCGCACCTCGTTGCAGAAACGGGTAGGCGGCTATGACCGGAGAATAGTTCATGCTTCCGACATTGAGATGTGGATGCGGCTTGCCGCTAACGCGGATGTTGGTTATGTGAGGGGTGTCGACCAGGCCTTCTACCGTATTCACGGGAATAATCTGTCAAGAAAGCGGCCCAAGCCGGTTGACCTCAGTCAGCGTAAGCTCGCCTACGACGCGATCCTGGAGCGGTACGGGAGCACGTGGCCCGACACGGCCCGGCTGGCCGACGCCGTGCATCGCAAGCTCGCCTGGGAGGCTCTGTGGTTCGCCGCGCGGGCGTATGACCGGGGCCGCGTCAGCCAGACTCCCGTTGATGACCTGGTTGCCTTCGCGTTCGACTGCTGGCCCGCGGCCGGGGAGATGGCAGCCTATCGCGGCCTCCGCCTGCGGCAGCGCATCGGACCCGCGGCCATGCCCTACCTTCAGCCCCTGATTCTCACCGCCGTCGTCCGCAAGGCACAGGACTGGTGGTGGTGGCGATCGTGGGAGCGCCATGGGGTCTGAGGCGGGCAGGACCTCTCCCTGGCCGGCGCGACCGGTGCCTGCTGAAGTGGGGTCGACCTGTATCGCCAAACCCCTTTCTCCCTGTTATGTTGACCCCGTCCTGCACACATTGACCAGTCGGGCCCGAGGCACGATGCTGACTGACCATGCCGTCGGGCCCGGATGTCGCAGCTCGGGGCCGTGATGGACCCCGAGCAGCCAGGTACCGGCGGGACTGATAAGGCCCGCCCCGATGCCGATCAGGGCCGCGATGACCTGGCTCGGGTCGTCGAACGGGCGCACGCGGTCGCTCGGCGGCGGGCTCTCGCGCTGGCCCAGGCAGTGGAGCCGGCCGAGGTCCGCGAGGATCCGCAGGAGCGCCTCGCGCCGGGCGTGCCTCGGGCCCACCGCGCCGAGTCCGACTTCCCCGCCGCGCGGGCCGCGGGGCGGTCCGCACGCCTCATTGTCTCGGCCCTGTTCGCGAACCGGGCCGGGTCGCTAGTCATCTGCCTGACCTTGGCCGCAATGATGAGCCCACGTGAATTCGGCGCGGCGGCCGTCGCGCTCGTCGCGCTGTATGCCATACGGGGCCTCGATCAGTACGGAGTCGGCCGCACGATCGCGCTCTGGCGGGGTGACGTCGGCGCGATGCTGCCGACGGCCACCGTCGTGTCGACCACCATCAACGCTGCCGTCTACGCCGGGATTTTCGCCGGGGCCCACGCGTTCGCCGCCGCGATGGGCGCCCCGGATGTCACCAGGATCGTCCGCCTGCTCGCGCTGAACGTCCTTGTCAGCGGAGTCTTGGCGGCTCCGGTCGCAGCCCTGCGCCGCAAGTCGCCGGCGAGAGCCGATGCGGTCGACCAGGCTGACACGTGGATCGGGGTCGCCTCGACCATCGGGCTCGCGGCTGCGGGCCACGGGCTCACGAGCATCGCGGCGGGCAGGCTCACCGGTTGCCTCGCCGCGGCGATCCTCCTGGTAGCGCTGGACCCCGCGTCGCTGCGGGTCGGGTTCAGGCCGCGCTACGCGCGCGAATTGCTGGCCGCGGGGCTGCCACTGGCCACATCGGGCTTCCTGATGTACGCGGTCACCAACGTCGATCAGGTTGTCGTCGGCGTCCTGCTGCACGCCACCGACCTCGGCTTCTACCTGCTCGCCGTGGCCGTGGCAGGTTGGCTGCTGGCCGTCCTCACCCAGCCCCTGCGGGCCATCGCGCCCGCCGCCCTGGCGCGGTTCCGGGCGACCCCGCGCGTGCTCGGCTCGACGTACCTGTCACTGACCAACCTGTTGCTGTGCATCACCCTGCCCTTCAGCTTCCTGATCAGCAGCTCAGCCCGCAGCCTGATCGGCTTCGCCTTCGGTCCGCAATGGCTGGCCGCCGCGCAGGCACTCCGGTGGGTAGTCCTCGTCGCCGCCCTGCGCATCCTGTTCGAGCTCGCGTGCAGCTACGCCACCATTCGCGCCTCGATCCGCATGGTCCTGTTCCTCGAGTCGATCCTGCTCGTGATGCTGGTTCCGGCACTGCTTCTGGGCACCAGGACTCACGGCATCGGCGGGGCCGGCTTCACGCAGATGCTGGCGCTGATCGCGGTCGTCGGTCCGTTCTACTTGTGGGAGGTGGGGCGGGCCGGCCTGCGGGCAAGAAGCGTGGTCAGCCGCCTGGCTGGCTGGGCTCTGGTCGCGGCCGCAGTCGCCTGGCTCGCCGTCACCATGCACCGGGAGTTGGTCGAGACCGAGACGGTGCACCTCGTTGCCCTCGTTGTGGCGGCGGCTAGCACTATGTCACTGCTCGTCTTCCGCATGCGCGCGAGTGTTTCCGCCTTCCGGCGGGTCGGAAGCGGGCTGTCGGCGCGATCGGCCGCGTGGGCCGACGCCATGGTCCCGTGGACGCCGGCGTTCTTCGAGACCGCACCGCACCCGGTGATATCGCCGATGCTGGCTCCCCCGCGGTCCGACCTGACCATGCCGCTGCCCCAGATGCCGCTGCCGCAGGTGCCGGTGCCCCGAGAGGGGCTGCCCCAGCAAAGGCTGCCCACCGAGCAAGCTGCGGCGCAGCCGGACGGGCTTGCCCGCAGGGTCACCGTTGGCGCCCGGTGGAGTGTGATCAACACGGCCGTGCTCAGGGTCGCTAACTTCGCGACCGGGGTGATCCTCGCCCGGTTTGTGTTCGGGCCGCGGGCGTTCGGCCTCTACGCGGTGTCGCAGGTCGTCCTGCTGGTGTTCCTGAGCGCGAACGAGCTCGGTGTCAGCCTGGCTATCGTCCGGTGGCAGGAAGACGTGCGGACCTTCGGCCGCACGGTCGTCACGATGAGCGTCGCCTCTAGCTCGGTGCTCTACGCGGTGCTCTATGTCTCGGCGCCTTACATAGCCCGCACGCTCGGCTCGCCCGGCGCGACGGCGATGGTCCGGCTGATGTGCGTCTGCGTGGTCATCGACGGCCTGGCCTGCGTTCCGCTGGCCCTGCTGAACCGGGAATTCCTGCAGGCACGCCGCATGGTGGCCGACTCACTCAACTTCGCCGTCAGTACCGGGCTGACGCTATGGCTCGCATTCGCCGGCAAGGGGGCAATCAGCTTCGCCTGGGGCGCTACCGCAGGAAACACGGTCGAACTCATCGCGGCTACCCTGCTTGCTCCCGTCATCATCCTGCCCGGCTGGAACCGTTCGTACGCGCGCGGCCTGCTGAAGTTCGGCCTGCCGCTGGCCGGCGCGAGCTTGCTGGCGTTGGGTGTGTTCAACGTCGATTCGGCCATCGTGGGCGCGACGCTGGGGCCGGCCGCGCTGGGCATGTACCAGATCGCCTTCAACATCTCGAGCTGGCCCGTTAACAGCATTCTCCAGGCTGCGCAGCGGGTATCGTTCGCCGGCTTCTCGCGTGTAGCCGAGTCGAAGGAATTGCTGTCGGACGCGTTCGGCCGGGCCATCGGCCTCGTCATGACACTTACCGTCCCGGCATGCGTGCTGCTGTCCACGCTCGCCGCCCCGCTCATCGGCGCCGTCTACGGGGACCGCTGGCTGAAGGCCGCGCCCGCGCTGACGTTGCTGGCCATTCTCGCGCTCCTGAGAGTCGGGTACGGCATCGTCTACGACTGCCTGGCAGCAGGGGGAAAGCGGCCAGCTCTGCTCGCCGTGCAGGGGCTGTGGCTTGCCGCCCTCGTCCCCGTGCTGCTCGCCGGGGCCAAACTTGACGGGATCACCGGCGTGGCCGTGGGCCATGTGGTGGTGGCCCTCTTCGTAGTCGGCCCCGCCTTCCTCTGGGTACTGACCCGCGGCATCACCACAGTTCGCACTATCATCTTTGCCTGCTGGCGGCCGGTAGTGGGAGGGGCGCTGATGGCCGGAGTTTGCGAAGTCGCCATCCGCTATCTCGGCGGAGGATGGCTTGGCATCGGCGTTGCCGCAGTGGCGGGAGCGGCCGTGTACGCCCCGGTTGTCTATCCCATGCGAAGGCTGCTGCCCAAGTCGGCAGGACCGGTCGTCGCGATGAGCCCGGCGGATGCGGCATGACCGGCGCCGATGACGCACAGCCAGCCGTCAGGCGGCTCGTGGCCAAGGCGCTGGGGCCCTGGCGGCTGCAGCTGAGGAACTACTACAACAAGACTGTCTACGGCCCCAGGCTCGCAGGCGTGCGCCGCTTCGAGAACGCCGAGGTGGCCCGCCTCGCTGCGAATCCGCCGCCTGAGGCGCTCGTCGCGACGATCATTGTCACCTACCGACGCCCGAAGACGCTGCTACGCGCGGTCGAGTCCGCGCTGGCGCAGTCTGTCACGGACCAGGTGGTGCTCGTGATGGACGACGGCGGCGGTCTGCCCCGGCTGCCCGCGGACCCGCGCGTGCGAGGGTACTCTCTCTCCGCTAACTCCCGGCGGCCGAGCGTCGTCCGCAACATCGGCATACGCCTCAGCCGCTCGGCCTACGTTGCGTTCCTTGACGACGACAACGAGTGGGAGCCCAATCACCTCAGGGCAGCGCTGGACGCGCTCGAGGAGCCGACCGCAAACCCGCGTCCCGATCTGGTCTATACGGCGCTGCGCCGGGTTTTCCCCGACGGGACTCCGCTCGACATCCTGTCGGTCCCTTTCGACCGCCGGATGCTCGCCCGCACGGGCTACATCGACACGAACTCCATTGTTGCCCGCCGGTGCCCTCATCTGATCTTCAGCCGCATGCAGCTTGGCGTCTTGAAGCCGCCAAGTGACTGGGAGATCGTCTGGCGCCTGAGCCGCCGCCACGCGGTCAAGCATGTCGGCACGCCTACCGTCCGCTACTTGGTGAACCCCGAGAGCTATTTCTCTGACTGGCAGGGAGACGGCGTGATGCGGCCGGATGCGAGCACGACCGAAGCGAGCAGACAGCCAGGCCCGGCCTGATCGGTCACCGGGCCAGAGGCGCCCGAACGCGATGCTGATGCTTCGGCGGCTTTAGTGCCGAAGCCGATCGTAAACGTGCGGCGCGGGAGTGCCGGCTTGCGCGGCGGCGCCAGTCAGGGTCGGTCCCAGGTCTGGTCTCGCATCTGCTCGACACGCCGACGTCGTACTTCAGCGAACGCCGCGGCGATCACCTCCCGGTCGGGGTGCTCCAGCGCAACCAGCATCGGTTCCAGGTCAGTCAGGCGCACAATCTCAGGGAACGCCCTGCCCATGTGCCTGGCGAGGACCGTGACCAGCACTCCCTCGTCGCGGACCTGGAAGGCGCTGAACTCTGTCAGCACGAGCATGGATACCGGTCGCCTGGTGCCCGAGACGAAGATGTCGACCGTCTCTGATCTGAGCTCGGCCTGATCGCTAGTGGCCCGCGCTCCGCCGCCCGCTGTCTCGACTTGGCCGCGCCACTCTAACGCTGCATCCAGAAGCGCCTGCTCGAGGTCGCGGTCTTGATAATCGCGGTGGAAGTCCGAGATGATCCTGGCTGCCGGTGCTGGAGGTTCCACGGTGTCGCCGTAGATAACGGTCATAGTCCGGACCGGCGTGCGCAGCCCGAGTACGGTCGCGATGCCGCTCAACGTGGTTCCCGGCCCGTGTGCTTCCCCTATCCGCTCGGGCAGGGGGTGCGCGCCGCCGGGCGCGAATCCGAATGGGCGAGGCCTGGCCCGGCGCAGCCAGCGCGCCTTCGTCTTCATTGCCAGCACCGACAAACTCACTGCGCGACTGTCGGGTGCACTCACCGGCGTCAGGACTCACCGGGGCCATGGTCGGAGGCGCACCTGAACCCGATGCTGATGCTGGAGTAGGCCGGATCCGAGGCAAAACGCTCGCTCGTCCGCATCTGGAACCGGAAGTTCATCCACGAGCCGCCGCGCAGCACCTTGAACCGGCCCGCCGCCATCTCGTAGGTCGGGTGATATCGCCGGGCCGCGTCGTACAGCAAATACGTAGATCCGGTCCACTCGGAAACGTTCCCGGCCATGTCTGACACGCCGAAGGGCGAATCGCCTACCGGCGAGAAGCGGCCTACGGCTGTCGTTGCCGGCACGCCTCCGCTGGCCGCGCGGTGCCGCGCCCACCAGGTGTGCCAAGCCTTGAAATCGCTTATAGGCTCGCCGTACCAGTACTCGGCCGAGTTCGCGTTGGCCGGAACCCAGTCGTCTCCCCAAGGCCAGCAGAGCCAGGCTGGCCCGTGCGCGGCGTACTCCCACTCCGCCTCCGTGGGAAGTCGCTTGCCCGCCCAGGCCGCGTAGGCCGCCGCGTCGGCGTAGGCCATATGCACGACCGGGTGATCCGGCCGGTCGCTTGCGGAGTCGTCGAGGCCGCCTGGATTGCGCCAGCTAACTCCGTCCACCTCGTCCCAGTAAGTGGCGCCATACAACAGGCCGAAACCTCGGACCTCGGCTTCGGTGCGGTAGCCCGTGGCCGCGCAGAACTCGGCGTACTGCGCGTTGGTCACCGGATAGCGGTCGATCCAGAAGCTCTGCACCGGGTCGGAATGCTGCGGAGACTCGTCCTCGAACCATTCCCGCTTGTAGTGCTGGCTTGCCGCCACGTCATCGAGGTGCTGCTCAGAAGAGCCCAGCTGCACGCTGCCCGCGGGCAGCCGGATCATCTGGCCATGGCCGCTCATGCTCATCCGCCGGCGACGGCCTGGATGACCGTCAGCTTCGCCGGGCCCTCAATCGGGGTGTCCAGGCCGCCAAGAGTGCGGATGTCGTCTTCGCCAAGGTAGACGTTCACCCAGGACGCGAGCCTGCCGTTACTGAACAGTCGCACAGAGAACTGCGGGTAACCGGCTATCAGCCAGTCCAATGCGGCCCGGACCGTCGGGGCCTGGCATTCCAGCTTCGGCAGTTCGGTGGGTACCAATGCGCTCCAGTTGGACGGAACCGATATCTGTACGGGTGTCTCGCTGGTCATTTTGCCGCCACCTCGAGTGTCCTCATCGCCTCTATCGAGGCGGTAATTCCATCCCTGACCGATGTCTTCGGCTGCCAGCCGAGGACAGCGGCCGCCTTGCTGATGTCCGGGCAGCGCGCCACCGAGTCGAAGGGGGCGGCCGGAACGACGGTGATAGATCCCGATCCAGCGATCTCGACCACAAGCTCGGCAAGCTCGCGGATCGTCAGTACTTCATTCGACCCGAGGTTGATCGGGCCGGGATCATCGGAGTCCAGCATCGCCTGGACGCCCTCGACGAAGTCGCCGACGAAGCACAGGCTCCGGGACTGGCCGCCGCCGTTCAGCACGAGCTCCTCTCCGGCCAGCGCCCTGGAGATGAAGTTCGGAACCGCGCGCCTGGTTCTGTACACGTCTGGTCCGTAGATGTTGAACGGGCGGACGATGCCGGTGTTGACCCCGTGCACCTGGCGGTACGCCGTCGCAGCGGCCTCGAGGAAGCGGCGCGCTTCCTCGTACGCGGACCGTGGCCCGGTGGGATCGACGTTTCCCCTGTAGTCCTCGCGCTGCGGATACTCGGTGGCCTCGCCGTAAATGTCCGCCGACGACGCCAGCACTATCCGAGCCGCATGCTGCTTGGCAAGCTCAAGGCAGTTGAAAGTTCCTACCGAGGAAGCGCGGAGCCCTTCGAGCGGGTTCGCCGGACCGATCTGCCCGGCTAGGTGCACAATTCCAGCTATCGGAGCGGGAATGCTGAACGGAACGATCACGTCGTGTTCCATCAGCGTGAAGTCGTCATGAGCCATCAGGTCGCTGGCCACGGGCAACTGGGCGGCCGACATGTCGTCAAGCGCGATGACCTGCCGTCCGCCGCGAAGCAAGGCCCGGCACAAGTGCGTGCCGATGAAACCGACCCCCCCTGTGACGAGTACGCACCCGTCTTTCCGCATCGTCATTCGGTCGTCCTCTCGTGAGATCTAGCGGTGCTGACGCTAGCCGCGTCCCGGTTAGGCTTCACCCGGGCACGCTGCCGCGGACCTTCGAAGTTGTTAATGGTCGGTAGCGATTCCGGCGTCCTTTGCGTGACACCACCACCGGCAGCGGCTCCGCCCGGAGCTCGCATACGCCTACCCCCTCTATTTAGGCTTTCAGAACCTAATATCTATGCCTCGGGAATGAGGCACTGTGTAAGAACATCCGGTATCGGTCCCACGCCTCCTTGGCCGGGCCGGCTCGCTGAGGGCAGCCGGTCCGAGCTGGGCGAATCGTTCTGCAGACTCGTTGCACGGGCCACGCCGGGCGGAAATAATAACCCGATGTGACCAGCATTGTTATCCCGGCACACAACGAGGCCGCAGTAGTCGGACGCCTGCTAAAGCAGCTCATATCCGATGCGAATCCGGATGAATTCGACGTAATCGTCATCGCGAATGGATGCACAGACGACACGGCGGAGCAAGCCGCCTCCGCCGGACCGGAGGTCCGCGTGCTGTCCATACCAGTCGCCTCCAAGCGTGCAGCGCTCGACGCCGGCGACCAGGCCGCGCAGTCGTTCCCGCGCGTCTACCTCGACGCCGACGTGGAGCTCGGCAGCAGTGACATCCGGGCCCTCCGCGATGCGCTCGGGCGTCCGGGCGTACTAGCCGCCGCTCCGCAGCGGGAACTGGCGCTGGCGGACCGGCCGCTGCTAGTCCGCTGCTATTACGACGTCTGGACCCGCCTTCCGGAGGTCCGGAACGGCTTGTTCGGTCGCGGTGTAATCGCCGTCAATGCGGCCGGCCACCGTCGCATTCGCGAGCTTCCTCCCGCTCTGGCCGATGACCTGGCCGTGTCGCTGGAGTTCAAGCCCGCCGAGCGCGCCATCGTGGAGCGGGCCAGGGTTCTCGTGCATCCGCCCCGCACGACCGCTGACCTGATCCGGCGGCGAGTACGGGCCGCCGTCTCGGTCGCGCAGCTCGAAGACGGTGCCCATGAGGACGGGACGGCGCGCACCAAGCCGGGAGACCTGCTGCAGATCGTCAGGACCGACACGCGCATGCTCCCGCGAGTGGCGATCTTCCTCGGCATCGCAGTAGTCGCCAGGGTCCGGGCCAGGCGCGCGATCAAGCGCCGGGATTACTCGACCTGGCTGCGGGATGAGAGCAG